>PBTY01000021.1 GCA_002729235.1 Rickettsiales bacterium
TTTTTTTTTTTTTTTTTTTTTTTTTTTTTTTTTTTTTTTTTTTTTTTTTTTTTGGCATTATTTAGGTTGAAATCAATTTCATTTACCCCAACCCTAAAGGGAGCGAAATTGATTTTTTGCCTTTCCCTTCAGGGATTGAAGGGTGAAAAGGCAAAATTCATTTTCATAGTTCTTCTTCTACATTTCCACAGGTGAGCATGGCATCACCAAAGTATGGGTTGAGAATTTCTTCACTATCACTGAGCCAAAATGCCCCCTGATTGTCAAAGGCCATTGGGCAATATTGTCTGAATCCTTTGGTCGAAACCTGGAATTTTTTAATAGTCTGATAAAGCTGATCGCTCAATGGAGATAAAGCTTCTCTCTTGGTTTCTAAATCATTTGATTCGGTGATCATATCGATGGAGTGGTTCAAAACTTTTAAGTCCTTCATCCATTCCATATGAGCTTCACCTTTGAGCAATTCCATTTGCACTTTGTCTAATTCTTTCTGAAGCTCTACTCCCGCTTTTTGAGCAACAGACGTTTTACTTTCGACCAAAGCATCTTTCACTTTTAGATAGGACAGGAAGACAGCCTTGATTTGATCTTGAAATGCAACAGGAGCCTCGTAAGCAGTCTCAGACTCATTGATTTTCATTGAGTGAGAAGCAGATTCCTCAGGTTGATTCATCATGCTGTTTTTGCCAGCAAGCTGTGCTGCTGCATCAATACTGAATGCGCCTTGAACGGCAATTTCTTCACCACTTTCAAGTCCAGAAACAATCTGATAGGAATCTCCAAGTGCATTGCTCAACTCAACCTCACGAAGCATGAAGTACGTGCCCTGGTCATTGTTCATTTTGATGTAGACCACTGAACGTTTTCCTGTCCATAACACGGCTGATTTTGGAATGGTCAATTGTTCTTTGGTAGCACTATTACTTTGAAGCGTTCCTGTTACAAACATTTCAGGCTTCAACTTTTGATCAGTGTTGGAAACCGTTACTCGTGCCTTGGCAGCTCTCGTCTTTGGATTGATTACAGGATCGATGTAGTCTATGTTACCTTCATAGGTTTGTCCTGCTTTTGTGGAAAATTCGATGAGATTACCTTTTTGTACAAATGGTAATTGCTTCTCAAAAACATCAAACATGACCCAAATAGTGGACAAGTCGGCCAATTCATATAATGTTTGTCCAAGCATCACATGATCTCCATCATTCACTTTTTTCTCAGTGACATAACCTGAATAATTCGCTTTTATTGGGAAGTTGATTTGTGGCTTTCCAGCTTCAATAATGGCGTCAATCTGACTGTTCGATAATTTCCAGTTGGCAAGCTTGCGACGAGCGGCTTCATAAAGTTCAGGATTGGAATCCTTCATATCAAATGCTTCAAACAACTCTTCCTGGGCCGTAACCAATTCGGGAGAATACACCTGAGCGATAGTCTGTCCTTTTTGGACATACTGACCTGTAAAATCAACTGTCAGCTTCTCAATTCTGCCAGGGATATGGCTTGTTTGCGAATGAATTCGTTGTTCATCCGCAGTGACCTTACCGGTTAGTCTGAGTTCACCTTCGCTAGTTGCGGATCCAACTTTTATCGTTTGAATGTTGGCCAACTTCATTGCTGTTTCAGACATTTTGATCGCATCCGGATCGATACCTTCATTTTGCTCTTCCGCAAGAGGGATCAAGTCCATTCCACAAATGGGGCAACTACCAGGCTCTAGCTGACGAATCTGTGGATGCATGGAACAGGTCCATGTTTGCGATTGCTCTTCGTGCTGGTGCTCTGTAGTCAAGTTATTGGAGCTTCCAGAGTTACTGACTAGAATTCCAATAGTGATTCCCACAACTAAGACTAAGCCTAATTGGATGTATTTATTTTTCAATATTTTCATTGTTCACTTGGCTTAAAAGTGATGTAATTCATTACTTGAGTTGCTAAAGCCAACTGGCTTTTCGCTTTGATGAGCGCTTTTTGATAGGAGAGAAGCTCTCTATGAACTTTAAGTAATTCTTCAAAATCAGTTCCTGAATTGCTGTAAGCAGACAGTTGTAGTTTCAAGATGCGATTGGTTTTCTGCTCTTGCTGCTGATACAAGCTGATCAAGTGTTGCTGCTGTTCAATAGAATACTGCGTCATTTCCCATTGAGATTGTAACTGGTTGAGTTGATTGATTTTGGCGAATTCAAACCNCTCCTGATCAATTGATGCCTCTTTTTGAGCTGCTCGATATTTTGATCGGAAAATAGGAAGGCTCACACTGACCATCGGCATCAGAACATCTTTGCCATTGTCATCTACCGCCATGTCTGTTCGCTCACCTACAATCACATAATCCAGGCCAATACCAATTTTCGGAGCACCTTGTTTTTGCGCCAATATGCCTTTTGCTTTTGCGGCATCAGATTGTGAGTCGAATTGACTTAGAGAGGGGTGTTCTGCCAAAGTAGCTGTGCTGTCCAAATCCATAAGTTTCTGGAAGTCTCCTTGAATGGTTAAGTTCATTGAATCCACACCTATTGTTCTAAGAAGTATTTCGTTCAATGGATCTTGCTTTAACCTCATCAGTTTGATGTTGGTTGATAGCTCATCCATCAACAATTCTATTTTCAAGACGTTGGCCAGTGAGCCTTCTCCATTTTCAAATTTGGCCGTAGCTACTCTCTTATAGGATTCTAGAATTTCAAGATTCTCCTCTTCAGCTTGAATGAGTTGATCCAATTCAATCAATGGAATGTATGCTTTGGAAACTTGTAAGCCTAGTTTTGCTTTCTGATCCAAAAATCGCTGATAAGATGCCTCGGCCTGATAAGTTGCCACATCTCCACTCGCTTTAAGGGTTCCAAACCATGGGAACATCTGTGTGAGAGATAGTTTAGCTCTTTGAGGTCCAACACGTGTTTCTACAGGAGAAATGAAGTAGCCAAATGATAATGTCGGGTCAGCTAAGGCACTTACCTGATCTACTCGAGTCATGGCACTTTCAAACTCCTTGTAGCTCGCTTTCAATCCAGGATTATTTTCATAGGCCAAAGCTTGAAGTGAGTCCATTGATTGGGCTAACACTCCTGAAGAAATCAGTAAAAATACGATACTAACGACNCGGTTCATGGCTTTGGAATTAACAAGTGAAACGATTGGTTTGTNAAGTCAACTNCNTCNANATGACCACTTTTAGNNCCANTTTCATTCACCAAATGAACATGCATGTTGGTGGTGTGATGAGTNTATACNCCTTTTGCNTTGGNAGCATAAAATCCNAGTAGCTGAACAGTTTCGTTAGTTANCGTGTCATATTTAGCTCCTTCTTTGTGTTTGGAGATGTCTCCATTCACTGGATCAAAATTGATAACATGATAAACCGTGGAGTTCGGAGATCCTTTGACAAGGAATGGAAAAGGCTTGTCATAATTTCGAGATTCAGCTATTTCAGTGATCGTTTGTTCCAGGTCATCCGATGAATCAATTGTTAGCGTATCCCATTCCATTACCTGAGCAAAAACGAATAAAGTAGCTTTTGCTTCTTCATCTGAGATAAGATGAATGGAATCATCCTGAACTTTAGTCGCAAAAACTTCACCATTGATTATAGTCAGCTCTCCTGAAAGTGTTTCCAATGCGCCAACAGCATACAGGTTCGTTTTATCCAATGTGTCAATGGCTACTCGAGCTTCATACTTTCCTTGATGCATGATTTCTCGGAGCATTCCGATATTCCTCACTTTGACCTCAACTTCACCTTGACTTGAACCTCCACTGCATCCAACTATTGCTAGAAGGAAAGAGGTTAGAAGGAAGAAGTTAGAAGTTAAGAGATGTTTCTTTTTACTTTCCATAGCTTTTCCAGTTTTGGTGAAGTTTGGTTAGCATCTTGCCAATCTCGTCTAGTTCTTGATCGAACTTTTCAAAAGTAGGTTGATCAATGTATTTGCATTCAAATGCAAAAAGCAACCAATTTTGCGTCTCAGCGGAAGATCCTAGAGATGTGACTAAATGTTGTTTAAACACTGATTCATATTCCCGCTTGGCCCAACCCTCTGTGATGTTTGCACTAATCGATCGGGATGATCTCACAATTTGAGAAGTTAGAGAGTACATTTCTTCCTTTGGGAATTCTCTCGTCAACCAGAAAATATCCATGGCTATCTGAAAGGATCTCTTATATATCTCAAGGTCTTTATATGACTTTATCATTATCGTCTTATTTTAATCTTAGGCTGTTATTCTAATTTCTATACTAGCATCTATCATCTAATCTCTAACTTCTAGATTTCTCACTTCTAGCCTCTAATTTTCTAAGTTTAAACTCCTCTTTTAGGGAATAAAGAACCGGAACGATGAAGTAGGTAATTGCTGCTACAGTCATTCCTCCAAAAGCTGGAATTGCCATCGGAATCATGATATCAGATCCTTTTCCAGAAGAAGTTAGGATGGGAAGAAGTGCAATAATGGTCGTTGCGGAAGTCATCACTGCAGGACGAATTCGCCGCAATCCGGCTTCTATTACGGCTTCTCTGATCTGTGGAATGGTGTTGGTTTTGTTTTGAGCAAAACTTTGATCCAGATAGGTTCCCATCAAAACGCCATCATCCGTTGCAATCCCAAATAAAGCTATGAACCCAACCCATACTGCCACACTCAGATTGATCGTGTGGACCTGGAATAAGTCACGGAAATTGATACCGAACAGGTCAAAGTCGATAAACCAAGATTGGCCATAGAGCCAAAGCATGATAAATCCACCACTAAATGCCATGGCTATTCCGGTGAACACCATGAACGAAGTGCCAATAGACTTGAATTGGAAGTAGAGGATTAGGAAAACAATGGCAAGTACAAGCGGAACAATGATAGCTAGTCGCTTCTCTGCACGAATCTGGTTTTCATAACTTCCTGAGAATTTGTAATTCACTCCGGAAGGAACAACTAGTTCTCCGCTTGCGATGTTTTCCTCTATCATTTGACGAGCATTTTCTACTACTTCTACCTCTGAGTAGTTGTCCATTTTGTCAAATAGCACATATCCAACAAGGAAGGTTTCTTCACTTTTGATCGCCTGGGGTCCCTGCATATAGTCGATAGATACCAATTGATCCAATGGAATCTGANCTCCANTTGGCGTTGGNACAAGAATATTGCCGATGGACTCCGGATCATCTCGCAGTTCTCTAGGATACCGAACTCTTACTGGGAATCGTTCTCTGCCTTCCACGGTTGAAGTGATTTGCATTCCTCCTATAGCCGTTTCGATGGTTTGCTGTACATCCGAAATGGATAAACCAAATCGTGCAATGGCTTCCCGATCGATATTCAAATGCATATAGGGTTTGCCAACAATACGATCCGCAAATACCGCTTCTTTTTTCACCAAAGGCACTTGCTTCAGAATGGATTCCAATTGCAATCCAAACTGCTCGATAGTCTTCAGGTCTGGTCCGTAAACTTTGATTCCCATTGGCGCTCGCATACCTGTTTGCAGCATGACCAGTCGTGTTTCTATAGGTTGTAATTTAGGAGCAGAGGTCACGCCAGGAATTTGGGTTACCTTAGTAATTTCCTCCCAGATGTCATCAGGAGACAGTATCTCTTGGCGCCAGTTGCGATAAAATTGTCCGTCTTCATCGGGTATAAGCTGATTTTCAATCTCGGTTAGAAGCTGGAGATTAGAAGTTAGACTGATCGTATCTTTCCCATCAAAATACCAGTCTTTGTTTTTGGCTAAAAGCCTGTCTAGCTTCTCACTTCTAGCTTCTTTATTATTTAATTGATAATGACCCTCTTCATTAACCGAGAATCTAATTCTTCGACCATTTACATCCAGTTTATACTCAGGCTTGTAATTGATCACATTCTCAAACATGGAGATAGGCGCAGGATCTAGTGCAGATTCCACACGTCCAAGCTTACCAACTGTCAGGTCTACTTCGGGGATATTGGTCAACAACATATCGAGCTGACCAACTACTTTTCTGTTGTAAGCAACACCAGAATGCGGCATAGAAGTCGGCATCAACAAGAAGCTTCCTTCATCCAATGAAGGCATAAACTCTTCACCGATTCCGGGAAAGGTATGAGCTAAGGAAGACCAAGCGGAAGTGGTTTGAATCTCCCAACCGATTCCATTTGCGCCTTTTTTGATTACTCCGAATACACTATTGAATCCTAGCCAAATCGTTGCGCCAAGAAATATGAGTAGAGCCGGAATGGTTAGAAAAACCGCTTTGTAATCCAGGCACCACTTCAAGACAACTTTATAATACCGCTGAAGCAGACCAAAACCTCCCAAAATCAGTGCAACCAAAATTCCGACAAATAAGATATTGGCAAAAAGACTTTCTGATGGTCCTAACGGCAACCAGTAACTTCCCAATAGCCATACAGTCGCTACAGATGCGATTACTAATTCTGCATGTTCATAGAGCCAGCCAGCTATATTGTTTTGTGGTTTAGTAACGAACAGCTTCAGTAAACCTACTGCTGCAAACAGCAATAGTGTGATACCTGCCCAAATCAATCCCTTGATTAAGGCTATAATCGATATGACGATCAAAATGCCACTCAATATCCAGTTTCCTTTTTTGGATTTTACTCGTGCACCAAAGAACCAATAAGCGAGCGTTGGTAAAATGAAAAGCGCAACGATCACAGCAGCAACAAGAGCAAATGATTTGGTGAAAGCCAGCGGACCGAACAACTTACCTTCCGCTGCTTGCATGGTGAAGACAGGAATGAAACTGACAATGGTAGTACTCACTGCAGTAAGAATCGCGGTACTCACTTCTGCTGACCCTTTGTAGATCGTATCTACCAGTTTTTGATCCTCCGGAGCTTCGTCCAGGTGTTTGATAATGTTTTCAGAGAGGATGATTCCCAGATCAACCATCGTTCCAATGGCAATCGCTATTCCAGAAAGTGCCACAATGTTGGCATCAATACCAAAGTATCGCATGGCAATGAATACCATTAATACGGCGATAGGAAGTAAACTGGAAATCAAAAAGGATGCTCTCAGGTTGTATACCATCACGATTACAACAAGTATGGAAATGAGAATTTCCAGGCTAAGTGCTTCTTCCAGAGTTCCAAGCGTCTCATAGATTAGCTCAGACCGATCATAGAATGGGATGATAGTCAATTGTGAGACGGTACCATCCGCCAAAGTCTTTTTTGGAAGTCCGGTACCAATTTCCTTGATTTTGGCTTTTACATTGTTGATGACTTCTAGTGGGTTAGCGCCATATCGTGCGACCACCACGCCACCAACTACCTCAGCCCCATCTTTGTCTAGTATTCCTCTTCTGGTTGCTGGACCCAAAGTGACATATGCAATATCTGAGATTCGAACGGGCACATTATCCTTCACATCAACAACCGCTTGCTCAATGTCNTCGATGGACTTNATGTANCCAAGNCCACGAACGAGGTACTCNGCCTGATTAATTTCTACCGTTTTAGCTCCAACATCTTTNTTNGATTCTTTNACNGCCATCATCACTTTAGTCAAAGNAATGTTNTATGCCTGAAGTGCNGCAGGNTCTACATCAATCTGGTATTCCTGTACAAATCCACCAATGGATGCTACTTCGGAAACACCTTCAGCCCCATTGAGACCATACTTCACATAAAAGTCCTGAACAGAGCGTATTTCATGTAAATCCCAGCCTCCAGTGACATTCCCATCTTCATCACGTCCTTCTATGGTGTACCAGTAAACCTGACCAAGAGCGGTTGCGTCTGGACCAAGTGTTGGTTGAACTGCTTCNGGCAGCAAACCAGATGGAATGGAATTGAGNTTTTCCAGAATTCTACTTCTAGACCANTAAAACTCNGTTTCCTCATTGAAAATGATGTAGATACTGGAGAATCCAAAGATGGATGAACTACGGATAGATTTTACTCCTGGAATTCCCAGAAGGTATGTCGTAAGCGGATAAGTGATTTGATCGTCGATATCCTGTGGTGATCGCCCTGGCCATTGGGTAAAGACAATCTGTTGGTTTTCACCAATGTCTGGAATAGCATCTACTGGAACCGGATCAGAAGGAAGGTTTCCAATTTTCCAGCCAAATGGTGCGGTCACAATTCCCCACCCTACAAATCCAATCAGGATCAGAACGGTAACCAGACGGTTTTCTAAAAAGTATTTAATGATTTTATTCAGCATATCAACCAGGTTGATTTTGATACTCAATATTTGAGGTAACTAGTTAATTTACAGTTCTTAGAACTGAAGTATTTGATTAATTACCGATAAACAATGAATGAATTCATTTTGAAGCAGACACAATGAGCCTGTTGTCGAGCGACATGCTCGAATGATTCAAATGAAGAGAGTATCAAATAAGGTAAACCTGATAGGAAGACTGGAAATCTTGTTCCAGTATAGGTGGAGACGTATNTACAATTGGTAATGCTTTCGTCTCATGAATAGGTGTAAATGTNAATAGGACNGCTGCAACAGCAATCGTGACAAATGGAGTAATAAGTTCAGAANTCAATTCCTTCTTNGTGACATCATCTACNTCAGCNGAAATGTATTGGTTGGAGCAGCAATCAGGTGCTGAAATATTGGTGTCAGCCTCGCTATGTTCCATGTCCATCATCCCCATGCCGCAATCCAAATGCGACTCGCCCATCATGAACTCACCGATGACCGCATGGCCTCCACAGAAGTGTGTTCCGTAGGTAAGTCCCACATTGCCAAGGAGCAACAGGAGTGCAAGCGTTATGGAAATAATCCTTTTCACTAGAACAAATATACGGAAAATTTAAAGTTCCTGTTTTTCATAATTTTGATTGAAGTTTTCAATATTTAGATAACTTCGTTTTATGCCATTATTATTAACTGAAGCCTCTTTGAAAACAAGAGTCAAAGAGCTTTTTCTGCTTTTCATTCTTTATGTAAGTGTTAGGATAGGGTTGACTCTGATTATTCAACATCTTCTAATAAACTGGACGATAGGAATGATCAATGTCATTTTTAGTCCATTAAAGTATCTTGTNTTATTTACTATCGGTTATTTGATTATCCGAAGACCAATAGCTTTAATCCAAAGAAGCTCTGTTAAAACTTACGTTAAGGCACTTTTATTTACATTCGGTTTGCTTTTTCTGGCATCAGCCATTAATCTTATAATAGATAGCTATATCACAGGTGATTGGAAAGAAAAGGTGGAATATGGATTTACGAAATACGAGATGCTATTCCTGGCGGTAATACTTGCTCCAATCGTTGAGGAGTTATTCTTCAGAGGTATTATACTAAGTCAACTCTTGTTAGTTTTTAACAAAAATCAATGGGTAGCGATCGTCGTTGGGGGTTTGTTTTTTGGGGCGATTCATAGTGAGCCAAGTCAGATACTTTTTAATTGTATCGTCGGAATTGGATATTGTTTTCTTTACTGGAAAACCAAAAACATAACGATCACTATGTTTTGTCACTGTATGCAAAACTTAATCGTATTTACGGCGAGATACTACATGTTTACACCTGACTAAACACATAAAACATCTCCGTTGCGATCTGTGCAGAGCGTTCATCATATTTAGAGGATTCCTCTGGTGTGTCATCGAATGCTTTAGGATCTTCATAGCGAACCGCAATGCGTTGTTCGGTTCCTGGAATAAAAGGACAGTTTTCATCCGCGTGAGAACAGGTCATTACAGCAGCAAAGTATTCGGCTTCATTAGCTGGATCATCAAAGAGTTTTGAAAAACAGATAAGAGGTGTGCTTTCTTCACTGAATTGAACTTGATACTGTGGATTCGCACCACCTGGGTTGTGTATTTGAAATCCTGCACGTTCCAATGATTGAACTGCTCGCTCATTGAAAGCGGTTACTTCTACACCTCCAGACATGCTTTTGATCGGTATGTCATAATACCATGCTGCTACTTGAGCCCAAACTTGTGAAAGTTGACTTCTTCTTGAATTGTGAGTGCAGATGAAGTTGAGATTGATTTCCTGCTGGTTGTCGCGTTTCATCTGAATGTAAGTGACTAATTCTTGCAAAATTGCTTTTCGTTCAGTTGAAATGGAATCAACAGTCAGAGACTTTCTGAGTGTTTCAATAGCGGGTAGGAGAGGATTAGGCATATTGGTAAAAGAATGAATAATAATGATTTATCAAGTTAGATACTGAATTGAATTCAGTATGACCCAGATATTAATTTTTGATAATTATCAATCAATGTCTTGCTGAACTTGTTTCAGTATCTTCTATCACTTGATAAAGCATTTGCTAAACTTAAATCAGCTACAGCAAGATGGTCCACAACAAGCTTCTTGTTTTACTACTTCTTTTAAGGGTTTGTCACCAGGCTTCTGAGCAAAGACAGTCACTGAGTAAATGCCTGTTCCTCCATTGTTGAAGTTTTGGATTTCTTCAGCGCTAAGGTATTTGCCAAGAATATCATCAGGAATTACGATGGTCTTTTCTTTTTGGATGGTGATGTTTTCAAACCCGGCTGTTTCGATGGCTCCTAGATAATCTGCTTTCTGAATGGCTCCAGCTACACATCCTGCATACATTTCAGCATCTTTTTGAAGAGCCTCTGGTAAATCACCAATCAATACGATATCCGAAATGCTAAAGTGTCCACCTGGTTTCAATACACGGAAAATCTCGTTAATCACTTTCGGTTTATTTGGAACAAGATTCAAGACGCAGTTGCTGACAATCACATCAGCTGTGTTATCATTCACAGGCATCTCATCAATATCTCCTTCACGGAACTCTACATTGTGATAACCCATTTTCTCGGCATTGGCACGAGCTTTCTTGATCATGGCAGGTGTGAAGTCGATTCCGATTACTTTTCCTTCTGCACCCGTTTCATGCCGTGCTACAAAACAGTCGTTTCCAGCTCCTGATCCCAGGTCAATGACTACATCACCTTTCTGAATTTGTGCAAACTGAGTTGGTAAACCACACCCAAGGCCTAAATCAGCATCTTCTACATAGCCTTCAGTATCTGTATAATCATCCATCATGATGTTGTACACTTTGT
>PBTY01000022.1 GCA_002729235.1 Rickettsiales bacterium
AAGATTCTACGAACCAGTGGAAGTGCAACACCTGACCATTCCTCATCCTTAGCAGATGTAGGATTGGTAGGTTTCCCAAATGCTGGGAAGTCAACCCTGTTGTCTACGGTATCTGCTGCTAAGCCAGAAATCGCGGACTATCCATTTACGACATTGGTTCCTAATCTTGGAGTGGTTTCCTATCGGGAAGAGCGTTCTTTCGTGATGGCTGATATTCCTGGGATCATCGAAGGTGCTGCGGATGGTAGAGGATTGGGTATTCGATTTTTACGTCACATTGAGCGTAACTCCATGTTGTTGTTCATGATTCCTACGGATGCCAAGAGCATCAAAGAGGAGTATGATATTTTGCTGGGAGAGCTACAAAAGTACAATCCAGAATTGCTGGATAAGCAGCGATTATTGGCTATTACCAAGTCTGATATGTTGGATGAGGAGCTAATTGAGGAGATGAAAGCAGAAGTGCCAGATGTTCCTTACGTGTTTATTTCCAGTGTGACAAATTTGGGTATTCAGGCCTTGAAAGATAAGATCTGGGCCATGCTCAACGACTAAATTTCCATTTTATATACGGTTCACTGACAAGTTGTCAGCAGATGGTCCTTTGGCAAAGTAATTGTCAAAACCATTCTGACTTTAAATCTGAATTAAGAAAATGCAGAAAGAGAAAGATCAAGTAGAAGAAAAGGAGCAACAAGATATAAATGCAGCAGCTGAAGAGTCTGCTACGGAACAAGCTCAAGAGGAGACTGCAGAGTCTGCAGGATCAGAGGAAGAAGTAGATGAGCTAGCAAAGCTGCAAGTTGAAGTGTCAGAGGCGAAAGACAAATACCTTAGACTGTACTCGGAGTTTGAAAACTTCAGAAGAAGAACAGCTAAGGAGAAAATTGAACTGATAGGCACTGCCAATAAAGATTTAGTAGAAAACTTGGTTCCTGTCCTTGACGATTTTGAGCGTGCGCTTAAGTCAATGGAAGAGAATGAAGAGTTGAAGCCAGCCAAAGAAGGTACTGATTTGATTTACAACAAATTCAAAAGAGTACTGGAAGGTAAAGGCTTGAAGAAGATGGAAGTAAATAAAGGTGACGACTTCAATGATGATTTCCACGAAGCAATTACTCAGATCCCAGCTGGTGATGAGATGGCAGGCAAGATCGTTGATGTGGTGGAGAATGGTTACTTCCTGAGTGAAAAGGTAGTTCGATTTGCGAAAGTGGTAACAGGAGCAAAATCATAATATGACTAAGCGAGATTTTTACGAAATATTAGGAGTAGATAAAGGAGCCTCTAAAGACGAGATAAAGAAGGCATATCGTAAGATTGCCATCAAATATCACCCTGACAAAAATCCTGACAACAAGGAAGCAGAGGAGATGTTTAAAGAGGCTGCGGAAGCGTATGAAGTACTTTCCAATGATGAGAAGCGTCAGCGATATGATCGTTTTGGACATCAGGGAGTAGGCGGTGCCGGTGGATACGGTGGCGGCGGAGGTATGAATATGGATGATATCTTCTCTCAATTCGGTGATATTTTTGGTGGCGGAGGCGGAAGTCCGTTCGACAGCTTCTTCGGAGGCGGTGGAGGCGGCAGAGGTCGTCGTACGCGAAAAGGAACGAACCTTCGTATCAAGCTTAAGTTAACCCTACAAGAAATTGCAAATGGGGTTGAAAAGAAAATTAAGGTCAACAGACTCGTTGTAGATCCTGAGACCAAGTTTGCCAACTGTATTACTTGTAATGGTACAGGTCAGGTGCGTAAAGTGATGAACACCATGCTTGGTCAAATGATGTCTACTTCCACCTGTCCTACGTGTGGCGGTACAGGTCAAACAGTAGATAGCAGAGCTCCAGGAACAGATAGTTCTGGAATGAAGCGTCAGGAGGAAGTGATCAGCATCAAAATACCTGCAGGTGTTTCTGAAGGCATGCAGCTAAGCATGAGCGGAAAAGGTAACGAAGTAGCAGGCGGAATCCCTGGTGATCTATTGATCGTGGTAGAAGAGACTGCTGATGATACCTTGAAGCGAGACGGAAACAATGTAATTTTTGACTTGCACGTGAGTTTCCTTGACGCAGCTTTGGGTACTGATGTAGAAGTGCCTACCATTAATGGTAAGGTACGAATCAAAATAGATGCAGGAACTCAAAGTGGAAAAATTCTTCGTTTAAGAGGTAAAGGAATCAAGGATATTGAAGGCTACGGAACAGGTGATCAGTTGATCCATGTTAACGTTTGGACGCCTAAAACCCTTAGCAAAGAAGAAAAAGCAACGCTTGAATCTTTGAGAGGATCTAAAAACTTTGAGCCTAACCCAGGTAAGGGAGATAAGAGCTTCTTCGAGAATATGAAAGAATTTTTCGGAGCATAAGTCTAAAAACCGCAACTCTATCAATACTTATACGTATTTTTAGGCATGTTGCGGTTGGTATTTACAGGAGCGTTAGGGCTACTTTTCACATTCAGTTACGGGCAATTAAAGAAATTTTACACCCTCAAGGAGACGGCAAAATTCGATACCGTCAATTTTTCTTTAGAAGCTACGTCAGGGAATTGTTATATCAAATCTTCTAAGGAAGAGGGCCCTTTGACCATTTATGGTAATCCTGATCTCAACAAAATCAATCCTTCTTTTAAGAGTAAAATTCAGAATGGCAAGTGCGATGTAGCGCTTGACCTGCAGGAATATCGCTCTACCAACTTTGCCGATGGTCTTTTAATGGCCATGGTTCGTGAGAAAACCGAGGAGAACAATTACTGGAAAATCCTTTTTGACCAGCAGAAAGTCTATCGCCTCAATTTGAGTTATGGATTTGGAAATGCTGATGTTGACTTATCAGGAACCTCCATTCAAAATTTCAAGGTGAGATCGGGTAGCGCAGACATCATTGTGGACTACAATGATCGCAAGCCCAATAAAATTGCTATGGATACCTTCTGGGTTAAAGCAGATATGGGCTCAGTCGTTGCCAGGCATCTAGAATTAGCAAGAGCCAAGTATGTGATGGCTAACATAGGTTTTGGAAAAGCCTTGTTGGATTTTAGTGAGTCAACTGGCGATAAGTGCTTAGTAGAAGCTTCTGTTGGTGCTGGCAACCTGGATGTTTACCTTCCTAATGAAGATGTTCCAATGATCATTTATTTAAGTGATAGTCCGCTATGTGGTCGCAGAATGGTGGATGGATTTGAGGAGGTAGAACGAAACGTCTTTGTCAACATGAACTATACGGCCGATGCCGAGAATTTAATGACCTTCCGAATTGATGTTTCTCTTGGAAATGTCGCCTTTCACTACAACTAGTTCTTTTCATGTATCATGACACCCTGCATAATTAAGTACTGAGCAGGAATGTAAGTTGCCATGATTAGGAACGGAGCGTATGGTATCTCCATCATAAATTTGTTTACTCCAATCAGCGAATCTGATATCACAAAAAGTGTAGCACCAACGGTGGTCAGTAAAAAACTTTGATTGCTAGTCTCAGATTGCCTATTCAACGCAAATGCCAGCATGGTCAGAATGCATAAGGCATAAATGACAACCGGGATCCACATTATTCCGGCATAGTGAAATGCTCCGTAAGCAATCACCACAAATCCAATCAATGAAGGGATAATGATATTGCTTTTAGGTAAGGCTGGACTCTGCATGCTCTTGTAAAATACCAACGTGTACAATACCTGCATGATCAGGAATGATCCCAATCCACCTAAAAAGTATAGTTCTTCTCCCTGCATTAATAACAGCATGTCACCTATCCATGCAAACACAAGAGCTAATGCCAATAAAAGCCTTGGTAAATTGACAAACCCATCTGCTTTGACAAATACCAAATAGATCAAAACAGGCATTAGGATTGGTTTGGTAAACTGATTGATTGTCAAGTCACCTACGAATTGGGCGTAAATATTGATCAGGCCTACGATAAGGTAAATAGCGGTGGCTAGCCTCATTGGATTTGGGGTTGTTTGTTTTGCTTAAAGGTAATGATGTAAAGGAAAGCAATTAAAGAAAAAAGTCCAGCTACACCAAATATCCATGAAAATCGCTCATTGAATCCCTGGTAAATAGTTCCTGAAATCAATGCGCCCAGCCCAATTCCGATTTCTAAAAAGATGTAAAGCGTGGCTATACCTTTTCCCCTGTTATGATCTGAACTGAGGTCAATGGTCCAGGCAAAAAGCGTGGGAGAATTGAATCCATATCCCAAACCGAAAAGAAATGCTCCAACAAAGAACTGCATTTTAGATGAAGCTAATCCGATGACTACCATGCTCACGAACATAATGAGCGTGCTCACTCTTAAGACGCTTAGTCGTCCAAATCGATCCGACAATTGTCCACCAACAATCCGAACCAGTAGCGAAGAGCCAGTAAATACAATGAAAAATAATCCACGATTGTTGATGTCTAGATAATCACTAAAACTTGGTGTTAGGGTAATAATGGTTCCAAAGGACAAAGTGGTCAGTATCATTACAATGGATGGTGGAAACACATTTTTCTCAAAGATGTCGTTCTTGTTAATTTTCAACATGGAAAGATTGAAAGTGCTTTTTGTTTGCAGTGTTTCTTTCATTCCAATCAGTATCCCAACAGATGCAAAGGCAAAAATGGAACTTACATAAAAAAGGGTGTTGATGCCAAACACATTGAAAACCCAGGAACCAATAGCTGGCCCGCTGGCCATCCCAATGGATCCAAAAAAGCTGCTAATTCCTAGAGCCTCTCCACGCCTGTTGGCAGGTACGATATCTGCGATGTAAGCTGAGGTGCCAGTTGGCTTGAAGCCTGTAGAGAATCCATGGAATAATCGAATGAATAAGAATCCCCACACCGTGGTAAATGCAGGATAAAGCAATGCGGCAATACCAGAGACTGCCGCACCAACGACCATCACAGGGATTCGTCCCCACTTGTCGGTCAGCTTGCCACTAAAAGGTCTGGAAAAGCCTGCAGTTACAGTAAAGAGAGAGATGATAAGTCCCATATATTCTTCTCCTCCCATTCTGCTGAGATAGCCGGGCAATTCCGGTATCAGCATATTGAAAGAGGAGAAGAATAAATAGGAACTAAAAGATAGGAGCCAAAACTGGCCAGAATATCTTTTTAGCATTAGTTGTTTGGTTCCTGCCCGTGTAGCAAGAGCGTTTTGATGAAATCATTAATGTCACCATCCAGTACGTTTTGTACATCAGTGCGTTCATGTCCAGTTCTGGCATCTTTAATGAGTTTGTAAGGATGAAGCACGTAGTTTCTGATCTGAGATCCGAAATCGATCTTCATTTTTCCTGCTTCTACTTTATCGCGCTCCGCATTTCGCTTTTCGATCTCTGCCTGGTATAGCTGAGATTTAAGCATTTGCATAGCGCGCTCACGGTTAGCCAACTGAGAACGTTCTACCTGGCACACGACCACAATACCTGTTGGCTTGTGAGTCAACTGAACTTTGGTCTCCACCTTGTTTACGTTCTGTCCTCCAGCTCCTCCTGATCGAGAGGTTTGCATCTCAATATCATTAGGATGAATGTCGATTTCAATCGAGTCATCAACTACCGGATAAACATAAACGGAAGCAAACGAAGTGTGTCTACGCCCTCCACTATCAAATGGTGAGATTCTTACCAATCGGTGAACACCATTCTCTGATTTTAGGAAACCATAAGCAAGTGGTCCATCAAACTCAAGAGTTACTGATTTTACACCAGCCACATCTCCTGCTTGATAGTCTACTTCTTTCACTTTGTAGCCATTGGATTCTCCCCACATGATGTACATTCTCATGAGGATTCCTGCCCAGTCATTACTTTCAGTACCTCCAGCACCAGGAGTAATTTGAAGCATTGCTGATAGCTGGTCTTCTTCACCAGACAGCATCTTTTTAAACTCAAGCTCCTCCACCTCTTTCAAGGCTTTTTCGTATGCCTGGTTCACCTCTGCTTCGGTTCCTTCTCCTTCGTCCAGGAATTCTTGCAAGGTTTCAGCTTCCTCTACGGCTGCTTCCACTTGCTCATAATGCTCTGTCCAGGTTTTTTTAGCCCGAATTTCTTTCATGGTCTGCTCTGCTTTTTCTGGATCGTTCCAGAAGTCAGGCTGGGCCGTGACCAATTCTTCTTCTTCTATTTCTTTTTTCTTGGTATCATAGTCAAAGATACCTCCTCAAGGCCGAAATGCGCGCCTTCAAGTCTTTCAGCTGATCTGATGTCATGAATGAATCTTGATTTTTTGTGATGAAAAATTTTCGTGTGCGAAGATACACAAACGCCTTCCTATCAACTCAATGATTCTGATACATTATTTATTCACTTCAGTTAAGATCTACTTTTTCTTTTTGGTGGATTTTCGATTGGGTTCGTAGATGTCATGAAACTTGGAGTGATCCAATGGGTCAATTCCCATGAAGTGATTGTTGTCAAAGTAGTGCGCAGCTCCATCTTTGATTCTGTGATGAAAGCTTTTAAAAACTGATCCGGGTTTATTAGAGGTTGTCATCTTTTTTGGGCTTTGATTATGTATTGAAGTTCTTTCAAAACCTTCACATCTGCCATGATATCAGTCAATTTTTCAAATGATTTTCCAACAGATCATATATGCTTATGATAACCATCATTCTAAAATGGGAGGATGTCACCTAACTTAATAGCAATCAATAAATACTAACAGAAATGACATAAACCATGAAAACGATTTTGGACCTTCACGACTTGCTGGTAGAGCAATTGCGTGAGCTATATGATGCTGAGGTTTTCCTTAGGGAGGTATTGCCAGATATCAAAGAGAATGTTTGGCATTCAGGTTTGAGTCGAGTGATCGACGAATATGAACATCAGGTAACTGATAATCATATGACATTGCTTCAGGTATTCAATGATTTGTTTACTCTTGAATACGGAGAAAGAAGTTATGCAATCAGGTCCATGATCAAGTACAACATGTCAATAGTAGAAGCTTGTCAAACCCCGGAAATTACGGATGCAGCGATTGTACTTATGTTGCAACAAATCATGCACTTTAAAATGGCTTCTTATGGTGCAGTTTGTACCTATGCCAAAATATTAGGGGTGTATAATGATGGGGAAATGCTTCACGAAATATTGAAGGCTGAAAAAGGATTGGATCGCAAGTTGGTAGCACTTGCAGATCTGGATATAGATCGCAAGGCTTTCAACTACGATAGAAGATAGCAGGCTTACCAGGTATGGCTTTGCATGTTGTGTACGGCTCGCATGATGTCTTTTTGAGATATCTGACCTACAAGCTTGCCATGATTCACTACTGGGAAACGTCTGATGCGTTTGTCCAGAAACATTTTAGCTGCGTCAAAAATATTGGTCTCAGGGGAGATGCTGATGACATTGGAAGTCATATGCTCTGCCACCATCCCATTCAGGTTGGGCATGTTGTTGTACTTACCTCTTACTACTTCCTTCATGCAGTCTCCTTCTGAGATGACGCCTACTAACTCATTATCTGCATTGACTACTGGTCCACCAGAAATCTTGTATTTGAGCAGGGTATTGATGACGTCATCCATGTGTTGTTCTGGACGAAAAGTGATAAGTCTGGTTGACATGTAGTCAGACACAGTTACTTTCTGGGCGGTAGCCGCTGGCTTAGCCACTGGCACTCCACGATAGCTTTTTACCATAATCGAATCATTTTAAGGTTTAGTGTGTCTTATAAGTTACTAAAAGACAGGGACTTTTCCTAAAGACTTGATGGTTAAAGCATGGTTGTTCTGATTGCTGATGTCCGTTGGTGAAAACATGATGATGACAGGCGAGTGTCTTCCATCAGCATTCATAGGTTTGTTTTTAAGTCATCATTCAGGCTAGTAATATGTAGCCGCTCGTGAATACCTGTTATGAACATGGTGTCATTAACAGCAAATAGATATGGATTGATTGTAAAACATTGCAGTCATAAAAAAGGCGATCATTTTGATCGCCTTTTCTTTTTAGATTTTGTGAATCCAGTTATGTGGATCTGGAGCTTGTCCAGTTTTTATCTTATTCAACGTGTCCAGGAAGTCCGGAGAATATTTCCATCCTTCTACTGAAGGTAAATGATAGTCAACACCATCGTGGTGGATCATTTTAATCTGAGCCACTGTGGCAGCTGTACCAGCTCCGAAAGCTTCCTGCATGCTGCCATCTTTGATGGATTCGATTACTTCTGTTACTTTAATAGGACGCTCTTCTACTTTCAAGCCTTTGTCTTTAGCAATTTGAATGATACTATCTCTGGTAATCCCCTTCAAGATAGTGTCTCCTGTTGGAGCGGTAAGCAATGTGTCATTCTTAATGAACATCAAGTTCATCGTGCCACTTTCCTCTACATACTCATGGTTCTTAGCGTCAGTCCAGATCAACTGATTAAACCCTTCTTTCTGAGCGTCAACAGCAGGTTTCAATGCGGCAGCATAGTTTCCTCCAGTTTTAGCAAAACCAGTACCGCCTTTAGCAGCTCTGGTAAAGTGTGTTTCAATCTTCACTTTTACTGGCTCAGCATAGTATGCTCCTACCGGGCAAGTGATGATTAAGAACTGATACGTATCAGATGGACGAATACCTACGTATGGATCCATTGCCAGCTGGAATGGTCTGATGTATAGCGAAGTGCCAGGATTGGAAGGTACCCACTGACTATCTAACCTTAACAATTCATCCAAAGCGCCTATGAACAGCTCTTCAGGAACTGGTGGCATGCACATTCTTTCGGCACTTTCACGCATTCTTTTTGCGTTTGCCTCAGGTCTGAAGACTAGAATATCTCCGTTCTCAGATCTATTTGCTTTCAATCCTTCAAAAATGGTAGATGCGTAGTGCAGGGTTGTATTGGCAGGGGAAATGCTAATATCACCATAAGGGACAATTCTTAGATCTTTCCATTCTCCATCCGCATAGTCTGCGATGAACATGTGATCGGAATAAACCTTGCCAAACTGCAAATTGTTAAAATCAACCTGGCTGATCCTAGATTCAGCTGATTTAGAGATGCTGATGTCCATTGTCTCTATCATACCATTCAAAAGTCTTTGTTATTTCAATCTTTATCCGGACTCCAGGGAGTTTCCGGAACTTCTAGCATGTCTGCAAGCTTGCGCGCCATCACGAAGAAGTAGTCTGAGAGCCTATTCATAAATTGAATGATATGAGCATCTACAGGTTCTGCATTGGAAAGTGCGATGATACTGCGTTCGGTCCTGCGGCAAACAGTCCTGCATACATGACACAAAGATACAACTTGGTGTCCTCCCGGCAGAATAAATGTCTTTAATTCTGGGAGTTCTGCAGAATATTTATCAATCCAAACTTCGATTTGCTTTACTTCAACTTCCGTTACCTCAGGAAGTTTGAATCCTTTGAATCCGGATTCAGTAGCTAAAATGGAGCCAATCGAGAACAGATTTTCTTGTAGCCAATAAAATTGACTACCAATTCTGGCAGGAACTTCAGGATGATCTTTTAGCAGGCCAATAAATGAATTGAGCTCGTCTACATTGCCATACGCTTCGATTCGAAGATCTGATTTGGATACTTTTTTACCTCCTAAAAGTGAAGTTTGTCCTTTATCACCAGTTTTGGTGTATAGTTTTAGACTCATAAAACAGGGGTGGCTGTTCGTACGTTTTCATTCACCACATCAGACTCGATCAATCCGTCACGAAGCCTGATGATTCTGTGAGAATACTCAGCAATGTCCTCTTCGTGAGTTACCATGATGATCGTGTTGCCTTTTCTGTGAAGCTCAGCAAACAGGTCCATGATCTGGTAGGAGGTCTTAGAGTCCAGGTTTCCAGTAGGCTCATCGGCAAGGATGATACTTGGGTTGTTTACCAAAGCCCTTGCAATGGCTACCCTTTGTCGTTGTCCACCAGATAGTTCGTTTGGCTTGTGGTAAGCTCTTTCTGCTAATCCCACACCGTCTAGTGCTTTTAATGCCATTTCATCCCGATCATCTTTACCATATCCTGCATAGACCAGTGGCAACGAAACATTCTCTATTGAAGACGCCCTTGGTAAAAGGTTAAACGTCTGGAATACAAAGCCAATTTCTTTGTTTCTGATTTCAGCAAGTTCGTTTTCCGTTAGGTCACTTACATCATTGTTGTTTAGGATGTAGGTGCCGTCGGTAGGAGTGTCCAGACAACCAATAATGTTCATGAGTGTAGACTTACCAGAACCAGAAGGTCCCATGAAGGCAACATACTCACCTTTATTGATCTGAATGGAAATATCTTTCAGGGCGTGAATCGTTTCACTACCCATTACGTATTGCTTTTTTAGGTTTTTGGTGTCGATGATAGAACTCATAGTGGCTTAAATCTAACGAAATCTTTATTACTGAGTTAACTCTCCTACTAACGGGTTATTGCATAGTTTTGGTTGTCAAAATTGAATATTTATGTCAAAAGTGCTTTTAGTTTTTGTTGGATGGTGGTTTGGCACCTTTAATGGTTGGGACACACTGCAAAATATTCAGATTCAATCGACTTATGATGACCTGATTGGAGAGTCTTTTGATGTGCCTGTTTTTTCCGATGAGCTCAAGGGTTTTGAGGGTCAGGTGGTTTCTATTGAAGGCTATACTATTCCTATTCAGCAAAGCGTAGAACAAGATTATTTCGTGCTCTCCAGGTTTCCATACAATAATTGCTTCTTCTGTGGCAATGCAGGACCAGAGACAGTTGCTGAGGTTTATACCAAAGAACCCGTTTCTTATAAAGATGCCCGTGTAAGGGTTACTGGCACCTTAAAACTGAATGATCAGGATCCACTGCATCTCTTCTACATCTTTGAGGATGCAGAGGTAGAACTGTTGGATTAAGCGTTGTTGTAAAGCTTTAAAATCGTATTTCTTAGACTGGATGCACTATCCGATAACAGGTGACCAATATTCTGGGCAATAGCCTCTGGTGTCACCCAATCCTTAAAATTACTATCAGGCATAGCTTCGCGATTTGGAGGAGTGTCGATAATGCTTGGCACAATTACCGAAGCTTGAATGTTATCCAGATTCTCGTCTGAGTTGATTAATCCAGCAAGGTCAATCACGGAAGACTTGGCCAACGCATATGGTAATACCCCAGACCCACCACCTTCTGAAGCAGGTTTCGATCCAGTGAAAATGATTTTGCCACCTCCGGTCTCATTCATCCATTTTACGCACTCTCTACTAGTCAGATAGGCTGTCATAAAATTGAGTGTGTATTGTTTCAATACATCTTCTTTGTTGGAATTCAGAATAGATCCCATTCCAAATCCTCCTGCCAAAAGAACAGCTCCATCGAGCTTGTCGTAATTGGATTTGATTTTAGCAAAACACTCAGCAACAGATTGCTCATCGGTTAGATCACATTCGTACAGGTCTATTTTATCTGAAGATGCTGTAGACGAACGCGTGGTGCCTATCAATTGACAACCTTCTTGAGATAGATAATCTACAACTGCTGATCCTAAGTTTCCGGTTGCTCCAGTGATGAATATATTTTTAGCCATGGCTTGCTCTTTTATATTTACAACTCAATATCACGTGCTAAGTTATGACAGATTCTAAATCTAGCTTCTTTCAGGATGTTTATGAGTTAGTCAAATTGATACCAGAAGGACGAGTGACTTCATATGGGGCTATCGCAAACTATTTAGGTCTTAAGCGAAGTGCACGAATGGTAGGTTGGGCCATGAATGCCGCACACACTGATCCCTCCATACCTGCGCATCGGGTAGTCAACCGAATAGGGGTCTTGTCAGGGAAAAATCATTTTACTGGTGGGTCACAAGTCATGCAGGAGCGCTTAGAAGCTGAAGGTATTAAAGTAAAAGACGATCAGATTCAACAGTTTGATCAGGTGTTTTGGGATCCAATAAAAGAGTTGGGCTTGTGAGTTAGTAACGTCTGATAATTACAGTCATGCCGACCATTCCAGCTTGTTTCACCTCATAGTTTTGAGGGGTATTGCTATAGTCGGTACTGATCAACTCATGACCATTACCTGATTGGACTATTCGGATGGAGGAAAAATCTGAAGTAAGTTCCACATGTGCTTGATTGTCTGAGCCAGACTGTCTAATGATGGCAGTGATATCATTTCCTCTTTCCGTTATATCCATCTGATTATTGGCCCCACCCTGAATGAGTAGGGTTTCATTGTTGCTGCCATACTGTTGAAGCAATATTTCTTGTTGACTACCCAGTTGATGATAGGAGGAATTATTAATCCCTTTCCAACTAGATTCTGACAGTAAAGTGACGTTTTGAGTGCCTATCTGTTGAGGATAGATCTCGGAGTTGTCTTGTGTTCTCTGTGATTCCTGGGCCAAGGAAGGGAAGCTTAAAAATATTATGAGCAGTAGAATGAGTGTGATCAATATGTATGCCGGTGATTTCATTTCATTGAGAGAAAAAAAGAGGCTATTTACGAGAAATAGCCTCCTAACCTTCCACTATTTATAAGCCTGAGCCACCCCCAGAGTTTGATTGAAAGATATGTGATACGTTGCCAGTACCAAACTGAAGACTTGTGGCGCTATGGCCAGTGCCTGTTTGTATGGTTAAGGCTACGTTATCAGAACCTTCTTGCATTTGTAAGCTTTCATTGAAAGTTCCAGTTTGCAAAGTCAAGGCTAAGTTGTCTTCACCACATTGGAATTGTTTTGCGTCGTTTCCGATTCCCATTTGTGCGATTCCAGCCATATTGCCTTCGCCAAATTGTCCTTGAAGTGCGAAGTTATCAGCACCAAGTTGTAGAATACCTGCCATGTTTGCAGTACCAAATTGTCCTTGCAAAGCAAGGTTAGTAGTTCCCATTTGGTAAGCACCAGCTAAGTTTTCAGTTCCCACCTGGTATTGGATAGCTACATTGAACTCTGTTTCGTCAGATCCTTCTCCAACTTGCTCTATGTAGGCCATATTTCCTTCACCTTCCTGGATTTGTTTAGCAAAACTGAAGTCTTCATATTGTCCGATATCGGCCATATTTTCTTCACCTTCTTGCAATTGATAGGCTTGATTATAAGTACCTATTTGTTCGATTTTCGCGTCGTTTTCGGTTCCATGTTGATCTATGAAGGCCTGGTTAAAGCTACCTCCTTGTAACACACCTGGATCACCTTCCCAACTTGGTCTTGTTCCCGCAGTGTTACCTTCACCATGTTGAACGATCTCGGCATAGTTGTCGTCACCGCCTGCCATTACTTCGGCAGTGGCTACGTTTCCTTTACCGTGTTGATCAACGTCAAATAGGTTTCGATCGCCATTGACAGTCCTTAGGTATGAGTAGTTATCTCGTCCGTGTTGACTTACAAATGACACGTTTTCGTCTCCGGCTAGTTTTACCACTGAATAGTTTTCTCGTCCTTTTTGCAATTGGCTAGAGAAGTTGAAACTATTATAGGCATCTGCCTGAGCATAGTTTTCATGACCTTCCTGGTCTTGAATAAACTCGTTGCCTTCTTTGCGTTGGCTGATGATGGCGTAGTTACCTTCACCTTTTTGAGTTTGAAAAGCTCTGTTTAATAATGGATATGGAATACCCCAGGACACCATGGTAGTTTGATCTACAATAGCTTCGTTAAGGTGACCATCTTGTATTTGAACGGAGAAGTTACCATCTCCTCTCTGACTTAACCATGCATAGTTTTCGTTTCCACTTTGGAACTGTGCAGCTACGTTAGAAAGACCAGTTTGGTCTATAAAAGCATCATGGAGCTTACCAGTTTGCACTTGCAAACCCTGGTTCAGCCATCCATCCTGGGTTGTCACTGCTAAGTGACTTTCACCCATTTGAAGTACATCGGCATCATTACCCACTTGTGCATAACCTGCATAAGCAAGAAGGAATAACCCGGCGAGTAATAGGTTTTTCATGGCTAATGAAATTTAAATTGTACAAAATTGGAGTGTTTCAGGCTTTCTGAATACACATGTAATTTTATAGCCAATAGCTGTAAAAAAGGTGTGGTTTGCTGTTCGAAAAGTCAATCCTCAAATTGATTAGAATCAATTCTAAAATTGACCATTAGATGAATCTTAAATGGGATGTTGAATTATGCAGTTTACCCACTGAAATGATGGATTATCCTGTGTGACTGATCATTTTCAGTCGGGCAAAGTCAAGGATTTCAATGGTGTGGTGTGACTCTTTGAGAATCTTGTCTTGTTTCAACTCTTTAAACATTCGGGAGACGCTTTCTTTGGAGGTGCCCAGAATCTCTGAGAGATCCGTTTTACTCAGTGTTAGCTTAAAGGGGTTGGTGCCATATATGTTTTTGTGAAGATACAAGAGTAATTCCGCCAACCTTCCATGAATGTGTTTGGTAGAAAACGAGTACACTTTGTCAAACATGGTGATCATGTCTTTGTTGACATACTGCATCATTTCTTTGGCACAATCCACATTCTCACTAAACAAATTTTCGATGGTCTGGATATCCACAAAACAAGCCTGTATGTCAGATAGTGCCTCAGCTGAATACTGTAAAATACCATTGGTAAATAGTGATTGCAATCCAATCATGTCACACTGTTTCTTGAGTAGTAGTGTAGAATAGTCCGAACCATCTTCCACATACATCTTAGCAAGCCCTTCCTTGATACAAATAATGGAGCTCGCCCTGGTGCCTTGCTTACATATATTTTCTCCTTTTTTGAAGGATACTTCTATACGATTGGCATCGAGGTAATCAGACTGTTGTGGTGTAAGAATCTGGTTATGAATTTTCCTTAAGGTGCAATTCAAACAATTGTTAACCTGACAACAGCTAGTCGAATGGTCACTATTTCCAGTTTGGCATGTCTGCATTTTCAAAGAGTAAGTTTCTGTTGTTCCCATCAATATCCATGGTATAGGTAGAAACTGTCCCACTTCCATCATTAAGAACATTGGTGAAAATAATTTTTGACCCAAACGGAGAAAATCTCGGTCTTAAGTCATTGGTCCCTTGTTGCTTACTGGTTGAAATATCAGTGGCTGTCATTGTAGACAGGTCTAAAATGAAAATTCTTGAATCTAGTTGTCGTCCATCTGCAGATTCGAAACCGGATACATCTCTTGTATACACTATCTGTGTTCCATCGATTGAAAAAGCTGGATTTTCAATGATTCCCGGAAGGTCATCTACAATTCTTACCGTATCAGTACCGTTGGGATTCATCAGATACAATTCATTTTGATAGGGTAGAGTGCCAGTAGTTTGAACTATTATTTTGTTCACTACCCCATTATAGTCGCAATCACCGAAATTCCTGGATTCCGGAGCAAGAGCTAATGTTTTCAGGTTCGATCCATTTCGATCAATACTAAGGAGTTTGTCATAATGACTGTAAACCACTCCGCCATTGTTTGGCCACCAGCAGAACTCTGATCCTTCACTGTAATATCCAGCAACAGGAAGTGTAGTGATTTGCCTGGAATTGCCCCCTTTGTAGTCCATCAGATAGATATGAGTATTCAAGTCTTTGGTTGAACAAAAAGCAATTTCTTTTCTTGTGGAGTTGTATTTAGGACTAATGGAATTGAAAGAATTTCTGGTAATCTGAATCATCTGAGTCAAACTATCATCAGATGAAAAAATCTGGTACGAGTTGTTCAAGTTACTGACATATAAAAAGCGATTATCTGGAAAATCAAGCGTTGTGAAATTCCATAGTGGGCTATTCGTTTGTCCACCAGATGATGCCTTACTGACAACTTGCCAGAAGTAAGTTGTTTCAAATCGCAGGTTTTCTAGAGAGCATGTGGTGTCATTCAAATTGTGGAATTTGAAAATAGCCGTGTCAATATTGGACTCGTACACTAGCACATCATAGGTTACACTGTCGTTTTCAACGGCGGAAGAAGACCAGGAAAGACTTAGGTTTCTTGATTGTTTATTGGCTCCAGTGGTTGGAATTGGGTCACCTGCCGATTCTGGTATGAAAAACTCAGGTTCCATTTTAATTGTGACTTCAGTAGTGGTTCCTGCACTAATCGTCGCGTTGACGAAGGTCTTGTTATACCCATCAATTACCGCAGTGAAAGAATATTCTCCAATAGCCAATTCACCTATCTTAAATTGTCCGAGACTATCGGTGTAAACCACGCTAGAGCTAGGGTTGGTATTGATTTCGGCTCCTTCTAGTGGCTTATTATTGTTAATGTTTAGTACTACACCTGACACTGATCCAAACTGATCTGGTTCGATGGGGTCTTCCAGGCAAGAGGTGATTAGTAGCAATAATCCAAGCAACCCAATTGTTCTTAGTGTTTGATATGATCTCATGGCGATTTGGGTTTAGTGATTTTTTCCCTGGTTTTTTTCTGTTTGTTTTTTCTTTGGTTGAAGTAGTATTTTGCACCGACCCCCAGTTCCCAAAAGGCATCATTGTAATTGCCATGAATGGTCTTGTCGAGGTTGTCATCCAGTAGGTAGCGATAGTTGAGTTCAGCTTGTATTGCCAGGTTTTTGGAGAATAAATGCTCATAACCCAATGCACCAATGACGAATAAATGAGCCTTGTCCAGTTGGTCTGCTTCATTCAGTACGTTGTTGTCTATTTCGACTATATTTCCTAGCCCTGTTCTGAAATAGGGTGTTGAGGACTGTTGTGGAAACCAATGTTTTTTGATGGTCAATTCAGATAAACCAATTTCTCCCTGGTAATGCTCTTTGCTGCCTAAAGTTCCATAGCCGAATGCTAAGTTGAGCGCGAATGGCTTTTTAAAACGCCATTCAACATCTGTGGAGACTGATGGAAATAGTTGGGATTGATAATCTCCATCATAGTTCCAGACATTTGCTCGCACTCCAATAGATAATCTTGACTGATTTGACTGAGCCTTGCTTCCAAAAATATCTGTCAGTTCGTTTTCTTCTTTTTCCTTTAGGTAAGTGGCAATAGCCGACTGGCTCCGTATGGAGTCATTATTGAAATTCCAGAGGCCATCAATCGCTCCTTCAATAATAAGACTGTATACGGCTTTTTCTATGGCTTCTCTCACTGCCATTTCTGCTGGCTCGTTGTAAGTAAAACCAGTTTCTGCTTCAAGGATTCTTTGAAAGGCAACATATCGGAAGATTCCCACATCTATCTGTTGAGAAAGTATGGTTTTGGAGGTGTATACGGTCTTGAGAATACGGCCATTACTCGTAGAGATCGCTCGTAAATAAACAGTGATTCTATCTACTCGGTATTGCCCAGAGCTTCCAAGTCCGAAATACCTGGCACCAGCACCTCCAGTCATTAGATTGGAGTCAAATGAAATCACTCCACCTTCCAAAAGAATGCCTCCAAAGAGCAATGGAGGAATGAGTGGTTGATCTCCATTCTGAGTTTCATAGCCACCTCTGCTAGATCGTATGATCTTACGCTCATTTAATAAGTTATTGAGTCCTTCACGTTCTATCGGGATGAACCACTGTGATTCTTCCAAAGTGCGAAGCAGGATGGAAGTAGCTCCTTGTGTGATCGCCGTGGACCAACTGGAGCCGGTTTCTGTGTCCTTGTACTGGCCGGTTTGGTCTTTGAATTTGTAGACGGCCACCACGATGGGCTCTTCTGGCTCTGGAAGCTTTTTCAGTGTTTTATACAGGTCAGATTCAGCACCAAGTCTAGACGTGGAGGTTCTCATAGGTTGATGAAAGTACTGACTGCATCCAACCAAAAGAAACGCTATGATGATGAGTGAATTTCTCACTTTCTTGTTCTTCTAAAATGTCGGAACTGTTACGGTGGTAGTAGATCCAGTCAATAGATCGAAAATGCCAATATTTATGCCCTCAGTGCCGTAAATGATTTCTATTTGATAATCTCCGATTTCAAATATGCCTTCATTCAATCCTCCATCTTCTCCGAACAAGTCACCGACCAGTGATCGGGATAATTGACTAAGTACCTGTCGGTTCAGGTCATCTTGAAAGTCAGCAAGTGGATCCGTGTCATACAAGGATGCATTGGGATCTTCTGAAAAATCATTTTGTGCCTGAGCCTGACTCAATAGCCAGGTGTAGTTGTAGCTCTCGCCCCCGAATGCCGGGTTGATAGGTTTGTACTTGAGGTCTTGCGCACTAAGTATTACCCCAAGTGCAATCAATAGGATTGCAAGGATAAATCGCAATTTCATTTCGATGGAATTAATATATGCCTGTCCCAGACCGATCAGCACCGTCCAGATCGTGCATTATCTGTTGATAGTTTACTATGTATTGGGTCGTAACGATTTGCGCATAGTCTGCTAATTCTTCGAGATACGATCCTCTTGGCTGGAGTACGTTTTGGAATACTTCCAGGTCATTTACTGTGATTACCAGTTGCGTAGTACTCGCTCGGAATGGTTTTTCCGATATCACGATGATAAAGTTTTGTTGGGACTCTGGCCATTCAAAATCAGCTGTGAAATAATCAAAAAAATCATTTCCAGCTTTCGATACCATCGCGTTGACAATCAACTCATCAATCTCCAATTCTTCGAATTGATTGTTTGATTTTTCAATAGTTGATTTAATCTCCGTAATAAGGTTTTGCAGGTATTCGGCCGTTCGATCATGAGCAATGGAATCCACAGGAACAGTGCTCACTTGTCCAAACGCAACGGTACACGTCAACAAAAGAGGCGACAGGTAAAATAGGACCTTTTTCGCCTTTCCGCATAGCGATTCCTCACCAATGGGTTTTGGGTGTATCATTTTTGGATTGATCAAGGCGGTTCAACCAGCGTTATGGGGGTGAACTTATTCAAGCAGCTATCCAAATCCTATGATTCCAGTCACTGTTGGTGTTGACAGGAATCATCAAAAATAACCAGTCAAATAGTGAACCTTTTTTCGTGTTAGCTTTTTCGTATGATGACCAATCCAATAAAGGTCAACAATCCATTAAGTATCAATATTTCGAAACCAAACTTATATCCACCAAGCCATGCTTCTGAATTGATATTGATGATGTAGGATAGGATGGGCGATAGTATGGTGACCACTGGAACCAGATGGTCTTTCACCTTGATTTTAGTAAACATCCCCAGTGCAAACATGCCGAGTAATGGGCCATATGTATAACCTGCAGCGACGAATACTGCTGTAATTACACTCTGGTCATTGATAGCCTGAAAAATGAGAATTACAAAGAAAAGTACAAAGGAGAATGCCAGGTGGACAACTTTTCTTAAGGTCTTCTTCTCATGATAATTGGCAGGAGTAAAGCCAAGAAAATCTACACAAAACGAAGTGGTCATGGCTGTCAATGCAGAGTCTGCACTAGAGTAAGCTGCGGCTGTGATGCCTAATAAGAAAATAACAGCTCCAAAAGTTGGGAAATGGTTGATTGCCAGTTCTGGGAACAAATAATCCGTCCTTGCCGGGATCGTCATGCCGATGTGTTCAGCAAATTGAAACTGAAGTAGGCCAAGGCTCAAGAATAGAAAATTGGCAATGACCAAAATGATGCAAAACCAAAAGACGTTTTTCTGTGCATCAGAAAGCGTGCGACATGTCAGGTTTTTTTGCATCATGTCCTGATCCAGTCCGGTCATCACAATGGCAATGAATGCTCCAGAAATGAATTGCTTGAAGAAGTTTTTCCCACTTTGCCAGTCCCAATTGAATAGGGTAAAACGTGAGTCTGAAGTGACATTGGTTGTTAGCTCATTCCAGCTCCAGTTCAGTTCGTCTTTGATAAAGAATATGCTAATGACCACAGCTGCCAGCATGAAAGCCGTTTGCAGTGTGTCGGTCCATACGATGGTTTTAATGCCACCCCTGAAGGTATATACCCAAATCAATACGATGGTTACTAAAACCGAGACCCAAAATGGAAGATCAAACGCATCAAAAAAGGAAATCTGAAGAACTCCTGCCACCAGAAAAAGTCTGAAGGAGGAGCCAATGATTCTACTCAATAGAAAGAAAAAGGCTCCTGACTTATAGGCCCAAAAACCGAAACGCTGTTCGAGGTAGGTGTAAATGGACACCAGATTGAGTTTGTAATAGAGGGGTAAGAGTAGTTTAGCAATCACCCAGTAGCCTACCAAATAGCCAAGTACGACTTGAAAGTAATAGAAATTGCTGTTCCCGACTTCTCCTGGAACTGATATGAATGTTACACCAGAAAGCGAAGCACCTATCATTCCAAATGCAACGAGATACCATGGTGATTGTCTGTTGGCATTGTAGAAGTCTCCATCAGTTGAATTTCTGGAAGTCATCCACGAGATGCTTATTAATACAAGAAAATAACCGACTACAATACTGCCTACAATTACCGGACTCATGTGCTTATCTTCTAGTTATCGAATAAGAAAACGCTCAAAATTGTGGCAAATAAATCACATACACTAATTTTGCGGTATGATGCTAGAGATGGAATTTGCACCAGACATTGAAGAGTTAGTTGAGATTGAGGAGGATTTTGATCAGGATGATCTCAAGAATCTCGTCGTTCACAACGACAACTACAACACGTTTGATCATGTGATCAATACGCTGATCAAGGTGTGCAAACACGATACACATCAAGCGGAGCAGTGCACCTACATCATCCACTATAAAGGGAAGTGCTCTGTAAAAAATGGTTCATTCACTGAACTTAAGCCTATGAAAGATGGTATCACGGATGCAGGTATTGCTGCCACCATCGAATAAGTATGGAATATCCTTCAAAGTTGGTTGAGCAGGCTGTGGAGGAGATCTCCAAGCTGCCTGGTATTGGGCGTAAGAGTGCATTGCGTTTGGCTCTGCACTTGCTAAAGCAGCCAGATTCACAAACTTTTTCATTAGCAGAATCCCTTAAAGATCTAAGGACAAAAATCAAGTATTGTGGTACTTGTCATATTATTGCTGATACAGAGGAGTGCACTTGCAAAACACCTTCGAGAGATACCACAACTATTTGTGTAGTTGAGGATACCCCAGATGTGCTAGCCATTCGCAATACTGGACAGTACAATGGCATGTTCCACGTATTGGGAGGACGCATTTCACCGATGGACGGAATTGGTCCTGAAAACATCAAAATTGATACACTCATTGAACGAGTGAAGGACTCGAAGGGTGAGATTAAGGAAATTATTCTAGCACTGAGCTCTACCATGGAAGGGGATACCACCTCTTTTTATATCACCAAGATGCTAAAAGAGACGGGAGTGAAAGTGTCTACCATCGCTCGTGGTATTCCCGTAGGAGGTGAGCTTGAGTTTGCTGATGAGGTGACCCTGGGTAGAAGCATTGCCACACGGACATTGTTCTCCACAGAGTAAGTTCTATTATTTCCTCTTAACGAGCAGGTTATAGCTTAATAGAATAGCTATGGATATCGACATGATGAAGAAGTACCATCGCGGTTCATCACGCTGCCAGGTAGTATAGAAGTAAGCTCCACTAAAAAACATGACACCTGTGATCAGGCTATAACTAAGGAATTTTAAAGGTCCAGGTTTCATAATTGGTTGCAAGATGGTCCTAAGGAGCCAGTTTTTCCAAGAATTCCACCATGTTTTCTTCATGCTCCAGATCTAATCTCTTTCTTAGGCGATATCGTGCAGTTTCTACTCCTCGAAGTGAAATATTCAAAATAGGTGATATCTCTTTATTGGTAAGGTTCATTTTGACCAAAGCACAGAGTCGCAGTTCCTTCGAGGTTAGGTCTGGGAAATGAGTTTTGAGCTCTTCAAAAAACTCATGATGGACTCTTTCAAAGTTAGCTTCAAAAACATGTATGTGTTCTTCATCATTTAGGTGGATTCCTATTTTGCGAACCAGATTTCGGAGCATGTTCCTTGACTTTTCATTCTTGGCAACCTCCTTAAGCTCTTTCAAGTCCTCCCTCAATTCGGTCAATAACTCTCGCTTTCGAACGAGCAACATCGTGTAGTTGGCTAATTCTTTACTTTTAAAAATAACATCCTCTTCAAGAATTTTTTTGTCTTGCTCGATGCGTTCTTTTTCTCGCTCCAGTTTCATTTGCTGAAGTTCCAGTTCAAGGACTGTTTGCTTCTTCTTTTCTTCAGTTCGGGTGATTTCTTTTTCAGAGTCTATTTTCCTATTAATCAGTTTACGACTCATCAGCATTGCGCCTAGAATAATCGAGCCTAATAAAATGTAAGCCCATTTGGTGCGATACCATACCGGTAATACATCAAAACTATAGGAGGCAGTCTCAGCTGTTTCACCAATCATGCTTCTGGCTTTGACCTGAAAAGTGTAGTGTCCTGGGTATAGTCTGGCAAATCCGATATACGAATCTGTTGTCCAATCTGACCAGGATGGATTTAGCCCATTCAGTTTGTAACTGTATTGTACCCTAGTCTGGTCTTTGAGTTTTGGTGCAGAAAACTCGAATCGAAAATCACTCGCATCATATGGAATATGTACTGATTCATTGACCAATGAGGCAAAGGTTTTTGTATCACCTATTCGATAGCCGATGCTGTTGATCAATGTTTCATTATTGGTGGATTGTTTCAGGGATAGATCATATGCATAAAGTCCAGTAGTTGTCCCAATTAAAACGTTTTGTTTGTTGATTGGTAAAATGCACTCCATGCCACGATTGAATGTTCCTTTCAATTCTAGAAAAAGACCTTTGTTAAGTGTTGAATTTCCTTCTACAAAGTATCCCACCTCATCATCATGCACAAACCAGGTTTGATTTTCGTATTCAAGTAGTTTCCTTACATTTTTCTCTAGGCCGAATATTTCATTTAATCCCTGCTTGGGAACGAAAATATTTTGTTCTTCACTGAATGTGTAGATCCCCGAATTGGTGGTGAATACAATTTGATTCTGGTATTTAAATACGTTGATGTTAAAAGGAGAAGGCAAGCCTTTGGCTTCGAAACTCTCTACAGCGATCACCTTTTGATAGTTTTTGTCGAATTGTATCCTGAAGACTCCCTTGTAGCCATGACATACCCAAAATACTCCTTCTTTTTCTCCCTGGATTATGTCTCTACTTGATTCATTAAATCCCTCAAGGCGGTATAGAATTTCAAAGCCTGCCTCATCACTGTATCGCATTAAATGTATTCCAGTATAGGTGCATACAAAATAGTGATTTGGTTTTCCATCGATAGCGATCACCTTCCAGACGCCCGTCGCTCCATTAATTCGCTCAACAATATTGCCATCCAAGGAGTAAAGTCCATCATCGTGGCTGCACAGTATCTTACCATTTATGATCTGAATAGACCAGGTTTGACCTTCCAGACCAGGAATTTTTTTGAAGTTGAGGCTGGTGAAAAAAGGATTGTTGGTGATTTTTTCAGAGACAAATAATCCCTGGTTGGTGGCAGCATAAAACTTTCCCCCACGAATGATTACGTCAAAAACAGAGGCATTCTCAAATAACACGCTCACTGGGGATGTAATGTTGATGCAGTCGATTCCGTTATTTAGCAAGGCCCAAATGTTGCCTTCAGCGCTTTCAAAGAGGTTTAGAACGGTATTGTCTTGAAGTTCAAGGAAATCCTCCTGAGTGGATATGATGTCTCCTTTTTCATTTAAAACAATGATTTGTGAACTTAAAGTACCGATATAATAGTTTCCGCCACTGCTTTTAATGGCAGAGATAAGTTGATTGCTTGAATTGGGTTCGAGATAGTCTCGAAAGTGACTCAGGCTCCTCTTAACAAGGTTGTAGTGAAATGATGAGCCTTGTTTGGTAAGTATGTTAATCGTTGAATCATTAGGTGCTGGAATAATTTCAGCAATTGATTCATTGTCTAATTGGGAATGCAGAATTAGTGTTTCAAATTCAAAGGTCTGCAGATTCAATGTTTTGATACCTTCCGGGTCTGCCAGGTACAATTGGTTGTTGATTACGCTAGAGTAGTAAAATCCTTCAGCAGGAATGGTGAAAGCCTTGTTGCCTGAAATGGCCACCAGTCTAGAAAAACTTCTGAAAATGATGTGATTTTGTACTTCGTGAATATCCCAGATATTCTCCAGGTTGCGTTCCTCAGCTCGCAGCTGATTTAGGTAGGACTCATAATTATAGTTCCCAAACTCGTCCTTTGAGATAACTCCAAAATCATTGAATCCACCAGCATAGACTTTGCCATCTGAGCTATATAAGAGGCTTCTAATAGATGAGTTGTTCGGAAGTGTGATTTTACTCCATCGTGCCCCATCGAAAATGAGAGTTCCATCATTGTTGCCAAAATAGAGAATGCCTTCTGCATCCTGACACATAGTCCAGATTTGTGGATCACCAAGAAAATCCTCGCGACTATAATGAATGAGTCTCGGTGTACCTTTAATCTCTGCAGGGCGATTGAATGGTTGCTCAGTTGTTTGACCGTATGAAGAAGCAAAAGCCCCAAAAAGCAACCCTATAATCAATGCAAAGTGAGCTTTCATAAGCAGTTTTTTCGGTTGATTCAAGCTGTTCAATATTCTGAAAATCAAATATATAGCATCACGTGAAGTAGTGATGAAGTACTTCAACATTTTATTGATGTATTTAAGATGTACCCAATCATTATTGAGCGAGGTACAATCAAACTATTTTTGGTATTGAGGAATTATTGAATGAAAACGATTGGATTTTGTAAATCCATTAAAAACGACTCCAAATTTAATGTTAAAAAAATCAAACTTTCAAAATAGCCATCTATCAAAAGCATTGGGATTATCACTGGTTTTGTTGCTTTGGTCATGCATGGTATCAGCGCAGTATCTTCGTGCTGATGGTACTAAAATAGTAGATGAAGATGGAGAGGAATTCATTTGGCGAGGTATAGGCCTGGGGGGATGGATGCTTCAAGAAGGCTATATGCTCCGAACTTCTGGTCCCCAGCATGAGATTGAGGCCAAGATTGAAGCGCTGATCGGTCCCACTAAAACACGAGAATTTTACGAGGCCTGGTGGGCCAACCATATGAGAAAGATTGATGTCGATTCCATGGCTAGTTGGGGTTATAATATGATCCGTCTACCAATGCATTATAAATTATTTACTCCACCAATAGAAGATGAGCCTGTCACTGGGGAAATAACCTGGAATGATAAAGGATTCGAAATGGTGGATGAGTTATTGGAATGGTGTAAAGGCAATGACATCTATTTGATTCTTGACTTGCATGCTACCCCTGGCGGTCAGGGTGAGAATGCTGATATCAGTGATTATGATCCCACAAAGCCGTCTTTATGGGAAAGCACCGAAAATCAGGACAAGATGGTTGCCTTGTGGAGAAAACTTGCGGATAGATACAAGGATGAACCAATGATTGGTGCCTATGATATCATCAACGAACCAAACTGGGGGTTTCAGAATCATGAAGATGATCCGAATGGGTGTGGAGAAACTCAAAATACATTGCTATGGAATCTTCAGAAAAGAATAACCGAAGCCATAAGAGAAGTTGATGAAAAGCATATCATCGTAATCGAAGGAAACTGTTGGGGCAATAATTACAATGGACTTCCAGCTCTTTGGGATGATAATTTGGTGATCAGTTACCATAAGTACTGGAATGCCAATACACAAGGAGCAATTCAGGGAATGCTGGATATGCGTACAAGTAGAAATGCGCCGATTTGGCTTGGTGAAACTGGCGAGAACTCAAATACATGGTTCACCAATGCGGTTAGTCTCTTTGAAGAGAATAGTATGGGCTGGTCCTGGTGGCCATTGAAGAAATTAGGGGGTAATAATCCTTTACAAATTCCAATGAATGATGGTTATCAAAAGATTTTAAACTATTGGAATGGGAGCGGCTCAAAGCCTTCAGAAGAAGATGCGTTTGCTGCATTGATGCAGTTGGCGGAAGACCTCAAACTTGAAAATAATATTTACCATCCTGATGTGGTGGATGCTAAGATTCGGCAACCACACACAGACGAAACCTTGCCTTTCAAGCCACATCATCTCACATCCAAAGAGTTTTTAGCAATCAATTTTTCAGACTATGACTTGGGTAAAAGTGAATTTGCTTATTCTGATACCGAGGTAACCAATACCACTGGTAATGCAGGAGGACAAGCCTGGAACCTGGGTTACGCGTATAGAAACGATGGTGTGGATATCGAAGAAACACAGGATGACTCAGAGTTTTCCAATGGATATAATGTTGGCTGGACTGAGGATGGCGAATGGATGCTATACACAGTAAAAGTCGATTCATCAGCAGCATATGACTTGACAATCCGATATGCCGGTCAATCAGGCGGGTTTGCTCATTTGGAAATTGACGGAATTAATGTAACAGGGCCAATTGAACTGACTGCCACTGGAGGTTATCAAGTGTGGGGTGATAAGGTTATTGAAAAAGTGCCGCTCAACAAGGGTGACCATAAAATTAAATTTGTCATTGAAAAAGGAGGGTCTAACTTGAGTTACTTCGGTTTTTTTTTGACCGCCAAACTCACTGATATAGCGTTTGAGGTAGTTTCTGGTAAAACCACAGAGGATGGATTGATCATTCTTGATTTAAACAAAGAATTGATGGAGTCATCCACGTTGGATGGATTTACTCTTTCAGTAAATGGTAATGAGTCGGAAATTAACACAGTTCAAATTGAAGGTGACTATCAGGTTAGTCTGGAAGCTTCTGGGATTCTAATTGATACAGATGAGTTGTCTATTTCATATTCCGGTAGTGGCATAAAAGCCACTGACGGAACTTCTCTTGAGTCTTTTTCCGAATTGTCTATTGCGAATAATCTGCCGTATCATATTCCAATACCTGGCAAAATTGAAGCGGAAGACTTTATTGTCAATCAAGGCTTGGAGCTGGAGACTACATCGGACTTAGGTGGCGGACAGAATGTTGGTTATACCAGTACTGGAGACTATTTAGATTATCAGGTGGCTATCGCTGAAACAGGAACTTACAAACTGGAGGTTCGGGTAGCTTGTGAATCCAATTCTGGTAAAATTCAATTCCAACAATTGAATGAAGAAGGTGCTGTATTAAACAAAGCTGATGTTGCTGTGCCAGTAACTGGTGGCTGGCAAACGTGGGAGACCGTATCCGGAACCATCGATTTGGATCAAGCTCGAGGTATTTTGAGAATGAAGATTCTCGATCCAGAGTTTAATGTGAACTGGTTTAAGTTAACCTCATTGACGAGTGGGCCATTGGCTGAAAAAACACTGGATATGGTGTTTCATCCAAATCCTGCTAGAGATTCGTTTGAAATATTGATACCAAATGCGAGTGGTCTTTTGAGTCTAGAGATATTCACTATGGATGGCCGAAAAATAAGGAAAACACAGGTTGCAAATGGGGATAAAGTGGATGTTTCAAAGCTGGACTCAGGAGTGTATTTAGTGGATGTTTGGAATTCAACTCAGCGATTCAAAGGAAAAATTATTATCGAGTAAGTGCGCGGCGCCATTTTAATCATAGTGCTAGGTTTTTGTTTTGGTGCTAATTCACAGAAAAGCATCAAACGAGGTATAGCCTATGGATATCACTCAAAAGCCGATATGCTTCAGTTAGAGCAAGGAATCAGTTGGTGGTATAATTGGTATCACCTTCCTGATGAAGCTCTGCGTGAATCTTTTCAGGATTTAGAAGTGGCTTATGTTCCTATGGCTTGGAATGGTGATTTTGAGATGGAAGGGATGCGCCAATTTTTATCAACAAATCCACAGATCGAGTATTTATTGGGTTTCAATGAGCCGAATTTTACAGATCAGGCAAATATGACTCCATCCGAAGCTGCTACTGCCTGGTCCAAGATCGAAGCAATTGCTGATGAATTTGATTTAAAGATAATCGGTCCTGCCGTTAATTATTGTGGTAATTGCGTTTCTGAAAATGGAATTACTTACTCTGATCCAATTGATTATTTAGATGATTTTTTCGAAGTATGTGTTGGTTGTCAAGTAGACTACCTAGCGGTACATTGGTATGGCTGTGGAGGACTTGATTGGTATCTTGAGCAGTTTTCAAAATATGGCTTACCTATTTGGGTAACTGAAATTGCCTGCTGGGATCAAGAGAATATTACGCTTGATCAGCAAAAGAGCTTTTTAATCAATGCTGTGGACCAAATGGAGAGTAATCCACTTGTGGAAAAATATGCATGGTTCACTGGAAGAGGGGATGGCCCTTATATTTCAGTCTTGGGTTCGGATGGTGAATTGACATCTCTTGGGGAGTTTTATGTTAAAATGCCCATTCATGATCCTGGTTTTTTCACACCGATTCCAGCTAGAATAGAAGCAGAGGCTTATCAGCAGATGTTAGGTATTCAGCTGGAACTTTGTGCGGATGGAGAAAATGAGATAAATGTTGGATACCTCGAAGCAGGGGATTACCTGGAGTACAATATTGAAGTCCCAAAAGACAGTGTCTACGTCTTTGATTTGCGATATGCTGGTGTTCGATTAGGGAAATTAGACCTTGTTCTTGATGAAATTAAGGTTTTGGATGTGTCGCTTCCTGCTACTGGAGGCTGGCAAAGTTGGAGTAACTCTGAATGGGAGTTGGAACTCCCGCAAGGTGAACATAAACTAAAAATCAAGGTGTTAATTGATGGTTTTAACTTAAACTGGATAGATATAAGTTTTCCAGCGACTCCCTTGATTACGATTTCTTCTCCTCAATTGATGTTCTATCCAAATCCAGCGAATAGGTTACTAAATATTGAGGTGGGATGTTCAGATTACTATTTAGTGACCATTTTCAATATCAATAATCAAGTGCAATACCAACAATATCAGCATTCAGTCAATCAATCTTTAAGCATTTCCGTCGCTGATATGCCTGATGGGCTTTATTTCTTACATTTAGAATCTACTGCTGGAATTGTCAGTTCTGACAAATTTCTAATCCGGCACTAATCTACCTAACATTGTTTAAGGTTTTGTTGCTTCAAATAATACAATTTTCATAAAGCATGGTCTTAGCATTGCCCTGTGATCAACATTATTTCATTTTTTCTACTTGATATTTAGGGTTAATTCAATCTAAGCATGGGATGTACTCTGTTCAATGGTTGAGTTGATCGTATGTATGAGGTCATTTATGACAACAATTCATATATCATTCTGTTAATTGGATATTTCTAAGATGATTTTTTCATGTTATCAATCGTTAAGTTCATTTTTTTCCTTGCATTTTAAGATGTTAAGTAATTGGTATACACTTAGTAATAATCAATGAAGTAGTAATGGCGAGGCTCATGAAGTAGTGAAGTAATCAAAGTGTAGTCCGAAATTTAATATCACTAATCAGGGAATCTATATTTGGTATTGAGGAATTTGTCATTTAGGACTTGATCCTTTGAAATTCTAACAATTAACCATTCATGATAAACCTGATAAATATGAGATTGAAAATTTTACCCGAGTTTAAGGGCTTAGTTAGGCTCTTAACGGTATTCGGTCTTTCACTTTTCTGGGGTGTGTCTTATGCCCAGGAAGTTAAAGTGACGGGAACAGTAACTGACAAAGAGACCGGTGAAACCTTACCCGGTGTGACTGTTCTGGTAGAAGGTGCCTCCAACGGTACCATTACCGATATTGATGGTGTTTTTACCCTAAACGTACCATCTGAAAATGCAAAGTTGATTTTTTCTTTTGTGGGCTTCACTACACAGGAAATTGAGCTCAATGGACGTAGTGTGATTAACGTGACCATGGACATTGATATTCAGTCTTTGGAAGAAGTGGTTGTGACAGGATACGGTACTCAAAAGAAGAGTGTTGTAACTGGAGCTATTTCTAGTATTAAGGCATCTGATCTGGAATCTATGCCAATCAATAGAGTAGAGCAGGCGCTACAAGGTCGTACTTCTGGTCTAACCATTGCAGCCAATTCTGGTCAGCCGGGTTCTTCAGCAACCGTTCGTGTGCGTGGTATCACTTCACTAAACAACAACGATCCACTCTGGGTGGTAGATGGTGTGGTGGTAGACAATGGAGGAATTGGTTACCTAAACCAATCAGATATAGCGTCAATCGAGGTGCTGAAAGATGCAGCTTCACAAGCAATATATGGTGCCCGAGCAGCAGCGGGAGTAATCCTGGTTACAACCAAAAAAGGTCAAAAAGGGAGTATAAAAGTAAGCTACAATGGTTTTTATGGTAGCTCTGCTCCTGCAAGAAAACTTGACTTACTAAATGCCACTGAGTATGCTACCCTAAGAAATGAATCTCAAATTGCTGCTGGGAAAGCTCCACAATTTAGTAATCCTGCGAGTTTGGGAGAAGGTACGGATTGGCAAGAAGCCATATTCAATAGCAACGCTATTAAGCAGAACCATGAAGTAAGTTTCAGCGGTGGAAATGATATTTCTACTTTCTATACTTCATTTGGTTTTTGGGATCAGGAAGGAATTGTTGCCTCAGATATTTCACAATATACACGATACAATATCCGAGTGAACTCTACCCACAAACTCACGGATTGGTTGACTTTTGGAGAAAATATCGGATATGCCCGTGAAAAATCTGTAGGTCTAGGTAACACTAATAGTGAGTTTGGTGGACCATTAAGTTCAGCAATCAACCTTGATCCAATTATCCCACTTGTGGTCACTGGAGCTGCGGCTAATGGCGCTCCATATACGAATACTGGTATTCAAAGAGATGCCAATGGCAACCCTTACGGTATATCTACTATTGTAGGTCAGGAAATGACCAACCCATTAGCATACATCCAAACTCGAAAAGGAAATTTTGGTTGGAGTGACAATGTGATTGGAAATACTTTCTTTGAAGTTGCCCCAATTGATGGATTGAAAATTAGATCCAACCTTGGTGTGAAATTGGCTTTTTGGGGTTCTGAGTCATTCACTCCAGTATTTTGGTTGAATTCCTCAAATATGAACACAACAAATTCATTTTACCGAGGAAGCAATAAAGGACTTAATTATAATGTAGAAAACACTGTCTCTTATACCAGAGACTTTGCACAGCACAACGTAAGTGTGATGCTTGGTCAGGGTGCCTATATGGACAATAACACCAATGGTATCGGGGTAACTTATCGAGATATCCCAGCAACTGATTTTGATGGTGCATCTATGAACTACAGCATTCCTTCTGATCAGATAACTGCCAGTGGTTATGAGGGCGCACAACACAAGGTAAGCTCTATTTTTGCTCGATTAAACTACAACTTTGATGAGAAGTATCTTTTAACCGCGGTAATGAGAAGAGATGGTTCTTCAAGATTTGGTTCGAATAACAAATATGGTTTCTTCCCATCCATGTCATTGGGTTGGGTGACTTCATCGGAATCGTTCTTCCCAAAAAATGATGTGGTCAACTTCTTAAAAATCAGAGGTGGATATGGTGTTGTTGGTAATGATAATATTGGTGACTTTGCTTATTTGTCTACTGTAGGAGGAGGCAGAAACTACGCATTTGGTACTACTGGAGCATACTACAACGGTGTAAGTCCAAACTCACCTTCTAATCCTGATCTTAAGTGGGAGTCAACTTCCCAACTAAACGTTGGTTTCGAAGCTTCTATTTTCCATGATGTAACAGTGACTTTTGACTGGTACAAGAAAGTTACGAGTGATATCTTGATGAATCCACGTATTCCAGCATATGTAGGTGCTATTAGCAATCCTGCTGCTAACGTGGCAACGATGGAGAACCGTGGTGTTGAGTTGGAATTGGGTTACAGAAAGAACATTGGTGACTTATACCTTGGTGTGAACGGTAATGTTTCTTACTTGCAAAATGAAGTTACTGACCTTGGTACTGGTGTAGATTATCTGTCTGGTGGTCAGTCATTCCAGGCAAGTTCTTATCCTATCACCAGAACTGCAGTTGGTGAGGCAATAAATTCCTTCTATGGATTCAGACGTTTGGGAATCTTCCAAAACGAGGAAGAGGTTAGAAACTATACGAATTCAGAAGGTGGTATGATCCAGCCTAATGCAAAGCCAGGTGACTTTATGTGGGAAGATGTCGATGGCGACGGATCTATTACTGAAGCTGATAGAACATTCATTGGTGATCCTACTCCTAACTGGTCTTATGGACTTACCGTAAATCTTGCTTACAAGGGATTTGATTTAGTGGTGTTTGGTCAGGGAGTAGCTGGAAATATGATATTCCAGGGGCTTAGAAGACTAGATGTAACCAATGCTAACTATCAAACTGCTGCCTTAGGTAGATGGACTGGTGAAGGCACTTCTAATGATTATCCAAGATTGATTGATTCAGATCCAAACGGAAACTTCACCAATCCGTCAGATTTTTACCTCGAAAAAGGTGATTACTTCCGATTCAAGACAGTCCAACTGAGTTACACCTTGCCAACTAATCTTATAGCTAAAGCAGGTATCGATAAGGTGAGAGTTTATCTCATGGCAGAGAACCTATTGACATTCACTAAGTACACTGGTTATGATCCTGAAATTGGAGGAGGGGTAATGAGTATTGACAGAGGAATTTATCCTCAAGCACGTACTTATATGCTTGGTCTAAACTTTAATTTCTAATCGATAAATAGAGATTGATATGAAAAATTTGATAAAAATATATTCCCTTTTTCTAGCAGTAGTATTTATCGCTTCAGCTTGTGGAGAGGACTTTTTGGAAGTAGAACCTAAAGGAACTGAATTAGAGGGTAACTACTACAGAAATGCAGAAGAGGCACTAGCTGGTCTCATTGCAGTCTATGATAATGTGGGTGGTGTAAGCGGTCCTTATGTTGATAAGTTTTTAGCTACTAATGCTGCCTCTGATGATTGTTATGCCGGTGGAGGTAACTCCTCGGATATCACAGCAATTCAGGTATGGAACAATTATACGTTGGACCCGGCTACAGGTCCACAAGAATCACTTTGGTCCAAAGGCTTCTCCGGTATTTTTAGAGCCAATGTGATCATATCAAAACTGCCAGATGTGCCAATGGATGAAAACTTAAAGGCGAGATATCTTGCTGAAGGACGATTCTTAAGAGCGTGGTTCTATTTTGATCTAATAAGATTCTTTGAAAATGTTCCATTGTTCAGAGAGCCTATCTCTACTGCAGAAATGTACAACGTGACTCAAGAGGATCCTACGGTTGTGTATCAGTTCTTAGAAGAAGAGTTACTTGCTGCGATTGAATTCTTGCCATCTTCTGTTTCGGTAGAAACTGAAGGAGGAAGGGCAACACAAGGAGCGGCCAGAGCATTGCTTGGTAAAGTGTATTTGCAGCAAGAAAAATTTAGTGAAGCAGTAGCACAGTTTGCTGAAGTAAATGGTACACCTGGAGGCACTAGTCAATACGGATACCAGTTGCTGGATGATTTTGCTGACCTCTGGGATTTTGACAACAAACATAACAGCGAATCCATTTTTGAGATCAATCATACAGGAGCTTCTAATTGGGGTGACTGGGGATGCATTGCTTGTACTGAGGGTAACTGGTTAAACATCATGCTCAATCCTCGTGGATACAACAAAATTGATGCCTCAGCTCCTGATTACAACTCTGGGTGGAGTTTCAATGTGGTTACTCCTGAGTTGGAAGCGGCAATGCAAGGTGATCCAAGGTACGGTGAGACCATTGCCAACTTACAGGCTATGGAGGATGCAGGTTTGGTTGAATATGAAAAAGGGTATCAAAACACTGGTTTCTTCCTTGAAAAATTCACATCTCTTACCAGTGATGTAAACGTTGGTGGAGTAGATGCTGGAAACTTTGATCAGGACAAATACGACATCCGCCTTGCTGATACTTATTTGTTAGAAGCTGAGGCAATAGTACGAGGTTCTGGTAATACAGCTCGAGCTCAGGCGCTATTGGATGCGGTAAGAGCAAGAGTAGGATTAGGTTCAGTGGCAGTTACTTTCGATGCTATCAAACATGAGCGTAGAATGGAATTGGCAGGAGAAGGCCATCGTTGGTTTGATTTGGTAAGATGGGGGGATGCTCCATCTGCTCTTGGCTCATTCGGATTCGAAGCTGGTAAGCATGAGTTACTTCCGATACCACTCTTGGAGCTTGAAAACACTGCTTTGCAGCAAAATGCAGAGTACGGAGGATCTCTTTAATCTCACATTCAAAAGAAATTAGAAATGAAAAATATCAAATTATTATTGATAGGACTGATGGCTGTGATTTTAGCCGGATGTTTTCCAGAAAACGAAGACTTTTCTTTAGGAGGACAGCCACCGGTGGCAACCTTTACCGTAACACCAGTTTCAGGAGAAAACAATACATATGTATTGACAAATACCACAGAAGGTGCTTTCATCTCCCTTTGGAATTATGGTACAGGCTACAGTCAGGGAACCCAGGTAGACACACTCTTCTTGCCAGATGCAGGAGAGTATGATATTCAATTAGTTACAGTTTCTAATGGTGGGTCTGACACCTCAGATGTTGAAACGGTGACTGTTGCTACGAGTGATCCTGCTGCTGGTAACATTGTAGTAGGAGGTAGAATGGATGATCCTGATGCCTGGACTACTTTTACCATTACTGACGGTGTTAGTTTCGGAATTGCCGATGGAAAAATGACCGGTATTGGTGGTGGCTGGGGTCACGCAGGTTTCTATCAAGCCATTGAAGTGATCGCTGGTAAGGAATATTCTTTCAACGCGACAGTTTCTGGCAGTGGGGCATCTGATACCTGGTTCGAAATCTATTTTGGATCTTATGAGCCTGTAGCATACTCAGATTACTCCGATGGAGGAAATCAAATAGGATTGAATACCTGGACTGGATGTGGTAACGAAGAGTTTTCTGGAAGTATTCTTAGTGTTGGGTGTGTAGGTGACTTACTTGAATCTGAGGGTAAGGTCACCTTCGATGAATCTGGCACCATATACCTGGTAGTTAAGTCAGGAGGAAATTACCTTGGAGACACAGGGATTTCAATAGACAACATTGAGTTTAGAGGGACTAAATAATCTATTACCATCTAACCTTGACCATTCGGGAATTTTCTCGAATGGTCTTTTCTAAACTCTCTCTCATTAAAAACCATTAAGAGCACCTGCTTGAAATAAAAGGAAAATGATACAAACTATGTTTAGGGTAGTAGGGTTTGGTGTGCTCCTGTTGGGGTGCGGGCATGCTAATCAACGGGTGATGGAGGCCTCTCTCCTCACTCAACCTACACCTAAAGTTGAAGCAATTTTGTCCAAAATGACTTTAGAGGAAAAGGTCGGACAAATGGCACAGATTACGCTCGATGTTATTACAGAGGGTGACAATGTTTTCTCCAGTGATGAGCCTCTCAAACTTGATTTGGAATTGGTTAGGGAAGCAATTCTGGATCATAAGTTGGGATCCATAATAAATACAGCTAATAATAGAGCAAGAACTCCAGAAAAGTGGAATGAGATCATTTCACAGATTCAAGATATTGCAGTAAATGAATCAAGGCTTGGGATTCCCATTATTTACGGGATAGATGCCATTCATGGTGCTACCTACACCGCAGGTGCTACTTTCTTTCCTCAGGAGATCGGAATGGCAGCAACCTGGAATCCTGATTTAGTCAAATCGGCCGCTGAAATCACTGCTTACGAGACCAGAGCGTCTGGTATCCCATGGAATTTCTCTCCGGTTCTAGACCTTGGTAGAGATCCACGCTTCCCTAGAATGTGGGAAACATTTGGAGAAGATGTTTACCTGGCGACTGAAATGGGTAGGCAAATGATTATCGGCTATCAGGGAATTAAAAATGATGTTTCGCAACCATATAAAGTTGCGGCTACCTTAAAGCATTTTCTTGGATATTCTGTGCCCTATTCTGGGAAAGATCGAACACCAGCTTACATACCTGAAATGGAACTTCGTGAACGACATTTGCCTGTTTTTAAAGGGGCCATAGATGCAGGCGCTAAATCGGTGATGATCAATTCAGGATTGATCAACGGAATGCCTGTCCATGCAAGTAAGAATATTATTACCGATCTGCTTAAAAGAGAACTACAATTTACTGGAGTTGTGGTCACCGATTGGAAAGATATAGACAATCTACACTCCAGAGATAAAGTTGCTTCGTCACCAAAAGAAGCCGTCAAAATAGCAATCAACGCTGGAATTGACATGTCCATGATTCCTTATGACTATGATTTCTGCAAATACCTCATAGAGCTCGTGGAAGAAGGTGAGGTCTCAATGACAAGAATTGACGATGCAGTAAGAAGAATTCTGACATTTAAAGATGAGCTCGGATTGTTTGAACATCCCACCACCAAAGATTGGGACTATTCTGAATTTGGTTCAAAAGAGCATGAGACTATTGCATTGAAAGCTGCTGAAGAGATGGTGACACTTCTTAAAAATGACAACATTCTTCCTTTGAAGAAAGGAGCGAGGCTGCTAGTTACCGGTCCAAACGCCAATAGCATGCGATCACTCAATGGAGGTTGGTCCTATTCCTGGCAAGGTGAAAAGGTAGAAGAGTTCGCATCTAAATATCATACTATTCTTGAGGCACTACAAATCGAGTTTGGCGAATCGAATGTTATTTATGAGCCTGGAGTGCAGTACAAAGAAGATGGTAATTATTGGCAGGAAGAGGAAGTTAATTTGTCAAAAGTGTCTGAGTCGGCAAAGTCTGTGGATTATGTTGTGCTCTGCCTTGGTGAAAACAGCTACACCGAAAAGCCGGGAGACCTGCATGATTTGAATTTATCTGCTTCTCAGCAGAAGCTGGCAAAATTGGTGACCGAAATTGGGAAGCCAGTTATTCTGGTGCTCAATGAAGGTAGACCTAGACTAATCCATGAGATAGAACCAAGTTTAGCAGCAGTAGTCCAGCTATACCTGCCAGGAAATTTTGGTGGTGATGCATTAGCAAATGTTTTGTCTGGTGAAGTGAACCCAAGTGGTAAGTTGCCATACACCTATCCGATGTTTAGCAATACATTGGTTACCTATGATCACAAGCCTTCTGAGGAACAAAACAAAATGGAAGGAATGTATGATTATGAGTCTGACTATGCCATTCAATACCCATTTGGCTTTGGGCTAAGCTATACTACGTTTGAATATGCTGATCTGCAATTGTCAGATGTAGTTCTGGAAGCTTCTGATGATTTGACGGTAAGTGTGAAAGTATCTAACACTGGGCAAGTAGAAGGAAAGGAAGTAGTAAAACTTTATATCTCTGACAGATATGCCAGCGTGACTCCTGATGTGAAGCGCTTGAGGAGATTTGAAAAGGTGAGCCTGGCTCCCGGAGAAACGAAAACGGTGAAATTTCAACTATCCATGGAGGACCTGGCTTTTGTAGGACATGATTTGAATTGGCAGGTTGAAGAAGGTGAATTTGGTCTTGAGGTCGGGGGATTACATTCCTCTTTTGAGTTGACAGAGACAAAAAAATTCAAAGAAGTTTCGCCAATTTTTTAAAAGAGGTATAACACTCAAATAAAAACGTAATGAAGATAAGATATTTGGTTTTTGTGGTACTATCGGTAATAGGGTCAGTTCTTTACGGACAGCCTAAAACTGCTAAAGTCTATACCACAGCAAAGAATACTGACCAAAGATTGGAAGAGTCAGGGACTCTAGAGTTTTATAAAGCCACTCAGCCGGTTGAGAATGCTGTTAGTGTATTTGTTAATCCAAATAAGAGATTTCAGACTCATTTGGGAATGGGGGGAGCTATTACAGATGCAAGTGCTGAGGTGTTTGCCAAACTCTCTCCTGATGGTCAAAAGCAATTACTGGATGCTTATTATGGTGTAAATGGTATCGGATACAATGTGGTCAGAACCAATATTCATAGCTGCGATTTTAGTAGTGGTAGTTATACCTATGTAAGTAATGAAGACAAAGACTTGAAGACTTTTGATGTCAGTCACGATCTTCAATATAGAATTCCTTTGATCAAAAAGGCTCAGGCTATGATTGGTGAGAACTTTATGTTTTACGCTAGTCCCTGGAGTCCACCGCCTTTCATGAAGACCAACAATCACATGTTAAAAGGTGGAAGTTTAAAGCCAGAATATTACCAGTCGTGGGCTCTTTATTATACCAAATTTATCAAAGAATACGAGAAGCTAGGTATGCCTATTTGGGGAATCACAGTGCAGAATGAACCTATGGCAACCCAAACGTGGGAATCTTGTATTTACACTGCCGAACAGGAACGAGACTTTGTTAAAAATGCCTTGGGCCCAACCATGCATCGAGAAGGACTAGGTGATAAGAAGATTGTCGTTTGGGATCATAACCGTGACTTGATTAGTCATAGGGCCATGACCATTTTTGAAGATACTGAAGCCTCCAAATATGTATGGGGCATTGGCTTTCACTGGTACGAAACCTGGGCGGGAGGATTGCCAATGTTTGATAATCTATCTAATGTGAAAGAGGCATTTCCCGATAAGAATTTGATTTTCACCGAAGGATGTGCTGAACGATTTGATCCAGAGAAATACCAGTTTTGGCCAAATGCAGAGCGTTATGGTATTTCTATAATCAATGATTTCAATGCCGGAACAGTAGCCTGGACTGATTGGAACATTTTATTGGACGAAAGAGGTGGACCAAATCACGTTGGTAATTTCTGTTTCGCTCCAGTGCATGCTGATACGAAAGCTGGCACGTTGATTTTCACTCCGATTTATTACTATCTAGGTCATTTTTCAAAATTCATTAGGCCTGAAGCTGTAAGACTCAGTACCGCAGTGAGTAGAAGTCAGCTTTTGAGTACTTCCTATGAAAACAAAGATGGCAATATGGTTACCATAGTAATGAATCAAAGTGATCAAAATATTGAATATAAATTATATGTCATGGATCAGGCGGTAAAGTTGGAAATCCCTGCTCATGGCATTCAGACGATAGTCTATTAACATTCTCATTGGTTTGTGTAGTGGATTTTGAGGGGTTGGAGACCAATTGAGTTCAATAAACCTGAATATATACTTCTTCATACTAAGGGATCAAAGCCGCAGACGGTGGTTTTGATCCCATTTCCCCACCGCTGTGATGAAGTTTTTAAACCAAACCAATAAAAATGATGAAAACCAACAACTCCATGTTTGGACATGCGACCCATGTCCTTGAATCTCAGTTTTTTAGGGCATTTCTTGCTCTTGTATTAATTGTTTTCGCCTACTCTACTCAAGCTCAATGTTGGCTTGAGGCATCTGGTACTCAGATAGTCAATGCTTCTACTGGACAACCTGTCATTCTTCGTGCAGTAGGGTTAGGAGATTGGGCGCTTCAAGAGGGTTATATGCTCAATCCTCAAGGTTGTGCCGGATGCCCTGGTACACAATGGCAAATGAAACTACAGTATTTGAATGAGGGACAGTCCATGGCTCAGGTAGAAGCTTTCTATCAACAATGGCGCGACAACTTCATTACTAAGGCTGATATTGACTACATCGCTTCCTTGGGATTTAATAGTGTGCGCTTACCTATGCATTATGAACTATTTCTAACAGATGCTCAGCGTGCGGTTCGTAACAATGTCATTACCGATATCAACTATGGTCATGATACTTACAAAACCTCATTACAAACCTGGTACAATAACAATCAGTTATTCAATGATGCAAATCTGGAAGGTTTTCAGATCATCGATAAGTTGCTCGACTGGTGCGAGGCCAATGATATGTATGTGATGCTGGACTTACATGCAGCTCCAGGTGGTCAGGGTAGTGATCAGAACATTGCGGATATTTTTCATGCCAATAATCTATGGCAGTTTTCTGTTTTTCAGGATGTAACAGATAGGCTTTGGGATCGAATTTCTGAGAGATATCTGAATGAACCTCGCATCGCTTTTTATGAGCTGATAAATGAACCTAACAATGTGCCAGGAGGAGGTCAGGCCATTCATGACCTTTCTCAGCGACTAATTACCACGATAAGGAATAATGGAGATAATCACATGATCATGGTTCATGGTAATGGATGGGGAAACAATTATGATTACATGGAACCCTGGACATTCTCACCCAACTGGGGATTGGTGTACAGTGCTCATCGGTACTGGATTGATGCGGCAGACGATTGGGTCGCTGACTCCAATCCCAATCAGATCAACAAAATAGCTAATCTGATTGCCTTCAGAGACAATAACAATGTGCCTGTTTGGGTTGGAGAGACAGGAGAAAATAACAATGAATGGCTGCGACAAAATATCGTGAAGTTGGATAATGCAGGGATTGGATGGTGTCACTGGACTTATAAGCGACATGACGTAGGGGAGAATGCAGCCCTAATGAGAATTGGAGGCAACTATCCAACGGATGGAGCGAGTGCTATGGCAACTGTATTGGAAGAAATCAAATTCCAGAATTGCATTCCAAACACGAATACAATTGCCACTGTAACTCAGGATTTGCCAGCGCCATGGACCAGCGGTTGCTCTGGCTCAAGTAGTTCTGGATGTACAGGTAGTTTTCAATCCATTTCAGCGAATATTGAAGCAGAGAGCTTTTGCGATATGTTAGGGGTTCAGACCGAAAACACAACAGATACTGGTGGAGGTGAGAATGTGGGTTATTTGGATGCTGGAGATTGGTTGGCTTATCGAGTGAATATTCCGACATCAGGATCTTATACAGTTGACTATCGAGTAGCCAGTCAAAGTGGTGGTGGGTCATTGCGTCTAGAGCGTTTAGGTGGCGGATCAGATTATGGAACCGTTAATATTTCTTCAACTGGCGGATGGCAAAACTGGACCACTGTTTCGCATACAGTGAGCTTGAATGCTGGTGATCAGGATATAGCATTGGCGATAGTTGCTGGTGGATTCAATATCAACTGGTTTAAAATAACGGCTGTTGGCAGTGGTGGGGCACCAATTGGTCAAACCATCTGGTTACGAGGGAATAACAATCAATACGTTTCTTCTGAGAATGGTCAGGGCGGAATGAATTGCAACCGTGCTTCTGTTGGCGGATGGGAGCAATTTACCGTTGTTGCTGTTGGGAGCGCTCAGATCGCCCTTCAAGGATCAAATGGTCTATATGTTTCCTCAGGAAATGGTCAAACTGCTATGACTTGCGATGCGTCATCTATCAGTGGCTGGCAAGCGTTCACCTGGGAAGATCAAGGGAATAATACGGTAGCCTTGAAGGGATTTGGGGATCAATATGTCTCTTCAGAAAATGGACAAACCAATATGATGTGTGATAGAACTTCCATTGGAGGTTGGGAGGTATTTACCTGGGGTACTGGTTCAGGAGTGAGATTAGGATCACAAGTTGAGGATGAACTGTCCAGTCGATCCATAGTTTACCCTAATCCAATAAATTCAACCTTTAGCATTAATCTCGATGATGCAGGAATGACTCGTGCAGACATGGTTTTAATGGATTTGTCTGGTAGAAAATATCTGGAGAAAACCGGAATAGGAAATGAGCAATTCAATCTTCCAATGGGAATGAATAAAGGAGTTTATATCATACAATTGAAGGGAGAAGGAAAGCAAATAAGCAAACGAATAGTCATTGAGTAAAACAAAAAAGGGCTTGATTTCAAGCCCTTTTTTAATGTTGTTTCTTGTGTGCTTATGCTTTGATCAACAAGTTGACCATTTCTAGTGCTTCATCCATTGATTTGGCTTCTTCAGCAATATAGCCAGCAGACTTGGCGGTTCTACTCATTTGCATTTTAGAAATCGGATTATCAGTAACTCGAATAATCCTGCTAACTCCATTTTGAGCAACATGGATTTGCGCTTTCTTGATATACTCTGTTCCTTCCTGGCTGGCAGGCTTCATTTTGGCGATATCATTAATTACGATAAAGCCAGGCTTTAATTCGCTCACACAGTCTATGACTTCTTGTGATCCTTTTTTTAATTCGTCATCGCTCATAAATCCTTCCAGGTGTAATATTAGAAGGTTCTTTTCTACGTCGGCTTCAATTTTATACATTTGTTTCAGGTAGTTAATACAAGTTCAAAATTAGATTGGCAAACAATCCGAATCACCTAAAAATGGATGGAACTGGTTTATTTGTCGATCAAACAGAATTATTTTGTTTCATTGAGAATATACTCATTTCTATCTGATTTATAAATAGTTACAAGTCATTAAGTTCAAAATCATGGAGCCAATTCAAACCGCCCTGTTATCTTATGGTATGTCTGGAAGAGTATTCCACGCACCGTTTATCCACTTGCATCCAGGCTTTCATTTGGTGGGAAGTTGGGAGAGATCTAAACAGGTCATTCAAGGTCACTATCCAGGTGTTAGGTCATTTGGTACGATTGAAGAAATTCTGAAGGATGATCAGATTGAGTTGGTGATTGTTAACACCCCAACTTACACTCATTACGAATACACCAAAAAGGTGTTGGAGGCTGGAAAACATGCTGTTGTTGAAAAAGCATTTGTAGGTTCTACGGCTGAGGCAGAGGAGTTAAGAGATTTAGCTAAGGCCAAAGGGTTAAAACTTTCAGTTTTTCAAAACCGCAGGTTCGATAGTGATTTTAAAACCGTCAAGAGATTGCTAGCCACTGGTCAACTCGGAGATATTGTTGAGGCAAGGATTGCTTTTGATCGCTGGAGACCAGAACTCAGTCCAAAAACACACAAAGAGAAACCCTCTAGTGGAGCAGGTATTATCAAAGATTTAGGTGCGCATGTCATCGATCAGGCGATTGCTTTGTTTGGATCTCCAAAAAGCGTTTTTGCGGATATTGGCATGACCCGTGAAGGAACCGAGGTAGACGATTATTTTGATATCTTATTGAAGTATGAAAAGACACGAGTGCATGTGCATGGAGGATATTTCTTTAAGGACCAATTGCCTGGATTCATTTTATATGGAACCAAAGGGAGTTTTTTGAAATCCAGAGCAGACGTACAGGAAGACCAACTGCAAGCTGGGATGACACCAGACAGTAAGGAGTATGGTATTGAGTCAGTTGATGAGAAAGGTGTTCTGCATATCGATACCCGAAAAGGACAGATCCCAACGGAGAGAGGAAACTATATGGACTTCTATGAAGGAGTTTATCAATCAATCAGAAAAGGTGCCTCAGAACCTGTTACGGCCAGTGATGGGGTACTAGTGATGCAGGTGATTGATGCGGCTTTCGAAAGCTACGAAAAAGGAGTCGTTATTAAGCTTTAGTTTCTGATTTGGGTAAGGTCACGCCTTCTGGCAACTCCAGAGTTGGTCCGTTTTCTTCCTTGGTGTGATGATTGGAGTAGGTGGTAAGCTTTCTTTTCTTTCGGCCAGCTCTCAGAATATACAAGGTTACAAAGATCATGACTGCACCAAAGAAATTGGTGAGTACTAACATGATCCAGGTAGCTTCTATACTCATGGCAACGGGGTTTGAATTTTAAAAACTGAGGTTGGAGAGAAAATGTTCTCTAATCTTAGAAATATTTAATAAAATATTGGTGGCGGGTTTGGTAGATTCAATTGATCCGTTATTTTTGCGATCCAATTCGGGTGAAACATCCTGAAAATTGATAAACGCAGCACTCAAATAGGGTGTAAGATCACACAGAGGAATGGCAGAGTGGTCGAATGCGGCGGTCTTGAAAACCGTTGTACCGCGAGGTACCGGGGGTTCGAATCCCTCTTCCTCTGCTGAAAGCTCGACATCATGTCGAGCTTTTTTTGTTTTAGCCGACTCCACATTAAGTCTTTTCTACTCCTAACTATTCCACTATTTCTTGAAAGCCGTTGTACCGCGAGGTTCCGGGGCGGTTCGCCGATGCGATTCGAATCCCTCTTCCTCTGCAAACAAAACCCTGACAAAATTGTCAGGGTTTTTTCATTTTAGGACGAGCTGAACTTGTTCAGGGGAGGATAACAATGAAAAAGGAACTTCGAATGTAATGAGAAGGGTTTTGTTTGAGACTCCCCCTCTTGGGATCACCGCAGGTAATCCCTAATTGAAATTGGTTTTTCTAATATAAATTCGGCCATATTGGGTTTTGATTAAAGCTCTTAGGGCTTTTACTTGCACATCCCCCTCACGGGATCACAATAGGCAATCCTAACGATACCCTATTCAAACCATTCCTGCTCCAATCTGTTAGTTTATTGAACCAACAACGATCTTATGAAGCAACTATCCAATTCTACATTAGATGAAAACAAATTCAATCTGGCAGTTTTTGTGTTCTCATTTCTCGGAGCTGCATTGATCAAGTCGGCAGTTTCTAAATCTTATACAGCCATTACGTCCAAAGAACTCACTGACAATCCAGAGCACGAGGATTACAATTTGAGAGAGGTGCTTCTGTTCTCCATCACTACAGGAGTTATTAGCGCAGTGACCAAAGTGTTTACCAAGAAAATTGTGACTCAAGGCTGGAGAAGGGTAGGTGGTAGTACTCCCAAGAAAATCGGTTAAGCCTCCACTGTTTCACTTTCTGGTTGATTAACCAGCACTGCATGACTCTGAGGTTGGATGTCGTGGCCAATCTCTTCAGCATAAACTCGTGTGAATATCGCTCCAATTAATACCAGAATAGAGGAATAGAATACCCATACCAGAATCCCGGCTAGTGAGCCCGCAGCGCCATATGTGGAGGTGATTTGTGAGTTGGATAGAATCAATCCAATGCCTAATTTCCCCAGCATAAAAAGTACACCGGTAACTAATGCACCTACCGCAACATCCTTCCACTTGAGTTTGGCATCTGGCAAGAATTTGAAAACCAGGGCAAATATGCCTGAGATGATCAGTAATGAAATGATCAAATTGGCTCCTTCCACAATGTAGACCCCAAAGTCTTTGGTAATGAGATTATACAGAAAGTCTTTGAAGATGCTCAGTGCGGCATCTAACACCAGCGTCACCATCAATAGGAATCCTATGACTATGATGATGGAAAAGGATAATAATCGATCAATAAGAAAGCGCTTTACTACTTTCTTTTGTTTTGGCTTAACATTCCAAATGGAGTTTAGAGCCTTTTGAATGAAATTAAACACAGCCGTAGCACTGACAAAAAGGAATACCACTCCTACGATGTTGCCAATTAGTGATGAATATTCCCATCCTCTGTTTTCTACAATCGTCAAAATTTCCTCCGTGCTTGCTGCACCTATCAATCCTGAAATTTGATTGGCTAGTTGACTTCTAATTTCATCTTCACTGAGCACTGTCCCAAGTGATTGGATGATGATCATCAATACAGATGGGAGAGAAAAGAGCGTAAAAAAGGCAATTGCTCCGGCGTATACGACGGGATCTTGTTCATTATAGATTTCAACTATATGCTTGATAAAATGATAAATCTTTTGAAATCGCTCTTTCATAAAAACTGGTTGTCAGTAGAATACTAACAATCAGTAAGCGATTGTGTTTATTTCAAGAATCTTTCTGAAAAGGATTCTTTATAAACCCGTCCAATTGGCAATTCTTGTTGATCCTTCAAAAAGATGCGATTTCCTGATACTTTGTTAATCTTAGAGATGTTCACCAAGTAGGATTTATGGACCTGTATGAACTTGTCTGGATTTAAAAAGTTGATCCAAAACTTAAGTGACTCTGCAGACAGGTGTTTTTTACTGATGCAATGCAGTTCTGTATAGTCACCATCAGATTTGATGTACAGAATATCGTCAATAACGAGTTTGATGTGGTCATATCCAGATTTAATGAAAACTTCAGTTACCTCATTTCTAGAAATAGTTGGCTCTGTTTTTTGAGGGGTAATTAATTCCTGAACTTTGGTCACGGCCTGGACGAATCTCTGGAAGGAAAATGGTTTTAGCAGGTAGTCTACCACGTGATATTCATAGCTTTCCAGAGCGTAATCGCTGTAGGCTGTGGTAAGGATTACGTGACTATTCTTTGGTTTTATTTTAAGGAAATCCATTCCTGACATCTTCGGTAAATGGATGTCCAGAAAAATTAAATCAATCGCTTCAGTATTTAAAAATGCCAACGCTTTAGTGGCATCCGAAAAAGTGCCATTTAACTGGAGGAATTTCAGGTCACCAATGAATTTCATAAGAATTCGCTGGGCAGGGGCTTGATCTTCGATGATAATGCATTTCAATTTCATGGGTTTAGGTCGATCATCAACTGCACATGATATTCCGTGTTGGATTGTTTGATATTGAGTCGATGCGAGTCGGGATAGATAAAATTCAAGCGCTTTTTTACGTTCTCTAAACCAATACCTTGCTCGTTCTCAATTCCTTCTTCAGGATCATAATTGTTATAACAATTAAACTCCAATACGCTATTGTTAAGATTTAAGTCTATTTTAATTTCTATGCCTTCTGACTTTTTTTCGGCGCTGTGTTTGAAAGCATTTTCTACAAATACCATTAGGATCAAGGGAGCAATTTGATGGGCTGCTTCATCCGTCCCATTTTTCTCATAAGTGACAAACCCCCGTCCTTCTATTTGCAATTCGTATAGCTCAATGTAGTTCTCAAGCTGCAGGATCTCGTTTTTTAGTGGTACATATTGGCTTTTACATTCATACAATACATAGCGCATAAATGAGGACATTCCTAAAATGATCTCAGGGGTTTTAGGTGAGTTTTCAAGAGCCAATGCATAGATGTTGTTCAGGTTGTTGAACATGAAATGTGGATTGATCTGGGATTTTAAGAATTTCAATTCACTTTGTTCTATCGAGGCGGATAGTTCTTCTAGCTGGAGTTGTTTTCTAATGATGTCCCATGCAAGTTTGAAACCACACAAAATGATGGTAACAGGTAATACATCAATCAAGCTAAACATGATTTTGCCAAACCTGCTTCCTCTAGTTGATGGAAAATAGATTTTTTCCAGAATGAACTCTTCTATAAAAATGGATATGAAAACAACGACGAGGAATAGTGCGATAAACTGCCAGTATTTCTTCTGATATAGGAACTTTGGGAATAAGACATAATTAATAAAGAAAGCAGCCAGGGCATAGTTGGCAAAGAATGCTAGCTCATACATTTCCACTTTTGGGATTTCTTCGTGATAGCCATTGGTTTGAACAGAGAAAAACAGAAACACGATCAGATTTAACCCCAATTGAAAAGGGATTTCCCATTTGCTGCTCGATATTTTCTGTTGTAGGTCAATCACAATCAATGTTACCAATTGAATAGGTTCCTACCAAATCAATTAGGTGATCTACCAAACTTTCCAGTCCAACGACATCTTGCAGGTTTTTTAACTCATTAATTGGCATGATGCAAAACACATGTCGTTCATATGGATGAACATGTCGTTCAAAGAATATTTTATGCGAACATTGAAATCCGTTCTTTCTTTGGGTGTTCATTCATTGAAACTCAAATTGATGAAATCATTCTTTTACCTTTTATTAGTCTTATTTGTATCGTTTGTTCAGGCTCAAACGGAACTTACCATCACTGGCAAAGTTGTTGAAGCCGAATCGAATGACCCTGTAGAGTTTGCTACGGTGGCCGTAAAGAACAAAGTAGATAATTCACCAATTACAGGGGTCACTACTGGTGTGGATGGTACTTTTTTGATTAAGACAAGTGCTGCGGATTTTTATATAGAAATCAGTTTCATAGGCTTTGAAAAGTCAGAAATAGAGAGCTTCAATCAATCTGGGCAATCGATCAATCTGGGAACTATCAGACTTGGAGTCGATAGTAAACAGCTTGATGAAATTGTTATTGAAGGAGAGAAATCTTCTACGGAGTTTCGGATAGATAAACGTGTTTTCAATGTAGGAGCAGATTTAAGCTCTGCTGGTGCGAGTGCATTGGACGTATTGGGAAATGTGCCATCAGTAAATGTCAATATAGAAGGTCAGGTCAGTTTACGGGGAAGTAGTGGAGTTCAAATTCTCATCGATGGTAAGCCTTCGGTACTTACTTCTAGTGACAATGGGAATGCTCTGGGAACGATTACTGCTGATATGATCGAGAGTGTGGAAGTGATTACCAATCCCTCGGCCAAGTATGAGGCAGAAGGGACTTCTGGAATAATTAACATCATACTAAAGAAGGAAGAAAAACGAGGGACCAATGGGTCGATCTCTTTGAATACCGGTGTTCCACATAATCATAGCCTTGGGTTCAGTTTGAATCATCGTACTGAGAAATTCAATTTATTCACACAAATAGGTGCAGGATATCGTGAGCTTCCAGATAGGAGAAGAAGTAAGAATACCAACCTGGTGACTGATACGACCATTTCGACCGTAGGAAAGGAGTACCGAAACGAACAGTTTTATAATTTCATTCTAGGTAGTGATTACTATATTAATCAATACAATGTGTTAACCCTTTCTGGGAATTTTGCTTTAGAGTTGGAGAATCAGCCATCTACGACCAATTATGTAATGGAGAATGCAGATGGTGTGATTTCAGAATGGACACGTAATGAAACAACTGAAGCTACTAATCCAAAATACCAGTTTGAGTTGCAATACAAGCGTGATTTTCAGGATAATGAAGACCATGATTTACTCTTTTCGGCGATAGGAAGCTTTTTTGGCAAGACTCAATCCTCTGATTTCATAACGGAAACAACCGCTGGTGCTTCGTTTCAGGATGCACAACAGAAAACAGCCACTGCATTTGATGAAGGTAAATACACTTTCAAATTAGACTATACACGCCCATTTTCAGAATCTTTTACCCTTGAATCTGGTGCGCAGTACCTGATCAATGATGTAGGCAATGATTATTCTGTCAGTAATTTACAAGATGGGGTTTGGGTTCTTGACGAGTCTCAGACTAATAACTTTGAGTACATGCAGAATGTATTAGGTATTTATGCTACGGGAGCTTATGAGTTGGATAAATGGGGTATGAAATTGGGATTGAGAGTAGAGAATACTGATTTGGAAACTTTACTTACAACTACTGATGAACGAAACACTCAGAACTACAATAACCTGTTCCCTTCAGCACATGCTAGTTATAAATTGACAGAGACCTTTTCACTTCAGTCTGGCTATTCCAGAAGAATTTTCAGACCCAGGTTATGGGATTTAAATCCATTTTTCAATCTTCGGGATAACTTCAATATACGAAAGGGAAATCCAGACTTGCAGCCAGAGTTTACGGATTCCTATGAAATTGCTGCAGTATTCAATGGCAATAACATCTCGTTGAGCTCTTCGATATACCATCGATATACTACAGGGGTGGTGGAGCGAATTTCATTCTATGAGGATAATGTGAATGTCACTCAACCTGAGAATATTGGGTCCAATAATGCCACAGGTTTTGAAGTTAATGCGAAGCTTGAACCAGTGAAATGGGTGACCATCAATACAGACTTTAATTACAACTACTATGATCGACGCGGGGAGTTGGAAGGGACTACTATTGATTTTCAAGCTAACCAATGGTCATCCAAACTTAACTCAAAGTTCAAATTACCAGCGGATATTGATGTGGAGGTAACAGGCACTTATCGATCACAATATGAAACCGTGCAAGGCGAACAAGGTGATCAATTGTTTATGGACCTAGGTGCTCGTAAGAAGATTATTGATGGAAAAGGTGTTATCAATTTTAGTGTGCGAGATGTATTCGCTTCACGAATAGAACGAAATTTTGTGTATCAGCCTACTTATGAGCTGTACAGTAGGTCTTTAAGGGGTACTTTTGTGACCCTTGGATTTAGTTATGGTTTTGGTAAAGGAGAAGCCATGACTTACTCTGGAGGGAGAAGATAAGTTTTAAGATCAAATAGATAAAAAGATGAATATGAAATTCAGAATTTACCACCGATATCTGGGATTTTTTTTGGTGGGGATAATGGCAGTTTATGCTCTTAGTGGGATTGTGTTGGTATTTAGAGATACAGACACATTCAAAAAAGAAAAAACGGTAGAAAAGGAATTACCAGCAGGTACTACAGTGGATAATTTGGGGGAAGCTCTAAGAATAAGAGGTCTAAAAGTAGATAAGATAGAGAATGGTATTGCTTATTTTGAAAATGGCAGCTTTGACACTTCTACTGGTAAAGCGACATACACGGTAAAAGAGTTACCATACCTACTAGACCGGATGACAAATTTGCACAAGGCGAAAAGCAGTCGACCATTGGCATTTCTGAATATATTCTTTGGATTGTCTTTACTGTTTTTCGTGATTTCGTCTTTTTGGATGTTCTCACCGGGTACCAGCATTTTCAAGAAAGGGCTATACTTTACTGCGGCAGGATTGGTGCTGACTATTTTACTTATTCTGTTCTAAAGGGATTATTTACAATTTGTAATGAGCTCGGGACATAGGTTCTGAGCTTTTTTTATTGTCATAAAAATGGGTTTATTCAAAACAATTTCAGTTCAACAAAATGTCTTGGATTTGTTACGAAATTTTTTAAACATGTTTCAGACAAGAAAAAAATCATTTATTGCTGGAGAAGAGGTATTCTTGGCGAAGAATTCGGCGATCAAACTTCACATCAAGGAGGTATTCGATGTTTATGGAACTCCTCACTACTTATGTCGATACCAGGCAGATAATGGAGTATTTGTTAATTCAACTTTCCGACCGGAGGAATTGATAAAATTTTTTTAGTTAGTTCAAGGATTCTTTTGCTTTTGATATTCCTTAGGTGTTATACCAAACTCTGCTTTGAAGCATTTTGAAAAATACGAAGCACTGGAGAAACCTACTTTGTACATCGTCTCGCTAACATTTCCTTCGTTATTCTTTAATAGAAGAGAGGCCTTTTTAACTCGGTATTTTTTGATAATATCCTGTGCTGAGTGACCGGTTTGTGTTTTCAGCTTTCGATATAAATGGGTACTACTCATGCCCACTTCTTTGCTGATTTCCTCCACGCCAAAATCAGGATCACTAATATTTACTTCGATTAGGTCAATGACCTTTTTTAGAAATTTCGTATCACGATTTTCCTGTTTATCAGGAGTGTCATGAATGGTCGTAAATTCAGTCTTGATATAATTGGTTAATTCTTCTTTTCTAGCAATCAAATTGCTGATATGAGCATCGAGTAAGGGGATTTCGAAAGGTTTGGTAAGGTAGACATCTGCACCATGTCTGATACCTTCCAGTTTGTTAGATTCCAGGCTTTTAGCAGTAAGTAGGATCAGCGTGATATGACTTGTTTTGGGATTGCTCTTAATGCGTTTGCAAAATTCTAACCCATCCATCACTGGCATCATGATGTCAGAAATAATTAGTTCTGGTAGAAAATTATTTGCTTTTTCCAGACCTTCAGCTCCATTTGTGGCAGTGACAAAGTTGTATTTTTCTTCCAGGCTTGTTCTGATAAAATCAATGACATCTGGATTGTCTTCCACAAGTAGGATGGTTGGTTTATCGGTGTCCAAATCAAGTAAATAAGACTTGTTTACCTCAGTCTTAGGATAAATTGATCTGGTGGCTGTTAGTTGAATAGGTTTATCCGATGTTTCGGCTACAGGCAAATGCGATCGGCCAATTGGTAGCATAACTTTGAATTGGGTCCCCCGGCCAATCGCTGAGTGTACCGTGATTTCGCCATGATGAAGCTCAACATATTCGGCAGCAAGTGTCAAGCCAATGCCACTGCTTGAGTCCAACCTTTTACCTTCCTCTGCCTGGTAGAATCGATCAAAAATGTGTTTTTGGTCTTCGGCAGAAATGCCAATACCATTATCCTCTACAGAGATGACCAATGCTCCTTCTCTGAACTGAGAGGTATCTTGATATAGTTCTAAAATAATCTCTCCCCCGTCTTGAGTGAATTTGAATGCGTTGGAGAGTAAATTGAATAGAATGGTTTCAACCTTTTCTACATCTACCCATACTGTTTGGCTTTCAAGTTGTGTCTTGAATTCAAAAGAAATGTGATGCCTGGTGGCTTGATCTTTAAACAAGTCAAATACCTCTCTACTAAAGCTAACGAGTTCAATTTGAGCCAGTTTTAATTGTAGCGTTTCGCTTTCGAGTTTGTTGAAGTCAAGTATTTGATTGACAAGTTTGAGTAAGCGTAGGCTATTTTTCTCTGCAAGTGCAATGAGTTTTCTGCTTTGATCATCCAATTTGCCATGTTGCTGGATTTCATGAATAGGGGGAAGAATTAAGCTTATAGGCGTTCTTAATTCATGTGAAATGTTCGTGAAGAACTGCTCTTTGGTATGTTCCAGTTCTTCTGCATGATCTTTTTGTAGTTTGGCCACTTTAAGTTCATTTTGAAGCTTTACTCTGGCTGAATAAAATCGTAATCCGAAGAAAGTGGCTATTGCAGCCAGAATCATATAAAGGATAATGAAAGTTCTGCTCAAAAGAAGTGGGGGATGAACCGTAATAGAGAGAGTAGCTATTTGATTAGATAGCACGCCAAAATTGTTGCTGCCTTTCACATTAAAGGTGTACGAACCCGGTTGTAGGCTGGAGTAAACCGCAAAATTCTTTCTCCCGGAGACATACTTCCAATCATTGTCTACACCCTCTAGCTGGTAAGCATAGACATTCATATTTGGTTGCCAATAGTGAAGCGAAGAGAACTCCAGGGTTATGGATCGCTGATCATAGTCTAATTCTATTTCGTTAGTGAAACTAATGTCTTGATTGAGTACCGGGTGTCCATTTAGGCTGTCTCCAACATTGATTTTGGAATTATTGATTTGCAAGGATGTAATGTATGTGGATGGGATATAGTCATTAGGAAGAGCTTTGAATGGGTCTATTGAAATGTAACCATTATCCCCTCCAAATAATAAGTGACCATCTTTGGATTGAGAGGCACAGCCATAATAAAAGCTTTTCAATGGCAAGTCTTTGTCCAGAGGAAAAATGATCATCTCTCCTGATGGAGTAAGTTTCTGGGTGGAAGTGTTGGTGGTGCTCCAGATGTTTCCCTCAGAATCTTCAATAATGCTGCTGATAATAACATCAGTACCTGTAATAACTTTATGGAATTTGGACGTTTGACTTTTAGTGTTGTACTGAATTAAGCCATTCAATGTTCCTGCCCAGACATCCCCCGCTTTTGAATAGTATAAACTATAAATCATCTGGTTCCGTGCTGTCTCAGTGAAAGATGGAATTAATTCTTTCAATAAGGTTTGCTCATCCACACGGTAGAGTTGGTCCATTTCGATAAGCCAGATTGCATGATCGCCATATACGATCTTTTCAGAAACTCCATCAATGCCGGGTACAGCATCGAAATGTAGGGCTAGTGGATTTGATAAATCTCCACTTACTTTAAACAGTCCTCCTTCCCAGGCACTTACCCAAAAAGTACCATCTGGGGATTTGATGAAATGAGCGATGTAATTGGAGGAAAGCCCATTTTGCTTACTAGCAGTGATTTCCACCATTTGTTCCTTTTCATCATCCCAAATATTAATGCCGCCAGCAGAGCCAATCCATATCCTTCCCAAATCATCTTGTTCCAGGGCAAATACATTGTTAAGAAGAAGTTGCCTGTCATTATTTGTATTGGCATCGAAGACCACCGCTTCTTCTGACTTGTCATTTAATCTGATGACTCCATCCTGTGTGCCAAGCCAGAGGTTGCCATCAATACCAGGAAGTATGGTTTTTACTTGATTGCCTATAACCTGATCCTCTACTATCCTTGAAATCTCGTGATATGAGTAGAAATTGCCATTTAAGTTGGTGCGACTAAGTCCATTAGAGGTCACAAACCATAAAACACCGGCTCGATCTTCGAAGATTTGCCAAATCACATTGTTGGCGATTGAGAAACTCAGTTTTGGGTTGTGAAATTGCGTGGCAACCTGATTGCTGTTTGGATCAAAAATATTCAGCCCAAAATCTGTACCTAACCAAAGTTTACCAAGCTTATCCTCGTATATACATTTGATTACATTATTACTGAACTCTGCCTCTATCTTCTTTGTAGTATTTACTTCTTGATTTAACTCAAAAAGCCCTACTTCGGTACCTATCCAAAGCTTCTTATTAGAAGTTTTAATGTCAAGGATAAGGAGATTGCTTGGTCCATTAGAATCTGTTCTTGGTAAGTCGATTTTGATGAATTTACTTTCACCCTGAGGTAGAAGGTTCAGTCCATCGTAAGTTCCAACCCATAAATTGGAAAGGGAGTCCTCGTAGATTGTTCGGACAGTGTTGTGACTCAGGAGATTTTCCTGTGAGGAATATTTGGTGAATGACTGTTCTTTTAGGTGGTACTGTATCAATCCTGAATTGGTCCCAACCCAGAGACTATTTTCTGATTTGGAGAGTGCTCTTACCGCAATATCACCGCCCAGGTCTATCCGTTGGATTTCAAAAGTTTTTAGATTTAGACGGCACAACCCATGCCACGTACCCACCCATAGATAATCACCATCCGCTAGAAGGGTGCTCAATTCATTGGACGGTAGACTGTTTGGCGATGCTTCTTTTTTGAAAGTGAGAAATTGTGAGCCGTCAAATCTGGAGAGTCCGCTACCAGTGCCTATCCATATAAAGTCATATTGATCTTGTTCAATGCACGCAATAATGTTTGATGACAAGCCATCTCGTACACTTAGGTTTGTGAAGAATGTAGACGTCTCTTGCGCTGAAAGATTCCTCGAAAGTAGGATTCCCAGAATAAGAAAAGTGGAGTTTATGTAGGTCTTCAATCTCATAGAGATGAATCACGAAAATTTAAAAATACAGTGTTCAGTTTCTTCAAATTTGTAAATAAATCTTCTTTCTAGTGGTTAAAATGAAGGATTTTCATGGGGATGTATGATTTGTGCTAATCTGTGTAAGATAATTGTCCAACCCTCAACACAGGCACTTTTACTTTTATCTACACAATTCAAACCTAAAGTATTGCAACAGATTACCAAATGATGGCTTATGAAAAAGTATACCTTATTAATTACACTTTTCCTGGTAAGTTGTAGCTGGCTTTTCGCTCAGAGACAAATATCTGGTAAAGTTATTTCTTCAGATGATCAATTCCCTCTACCCGGGGTAACCATTCTGGAGAAGGGAACAACCAATGGTACCATCACTGATGTGGAGGGTAATTTTACTATTTCTGTTCCTGAAGATGGAGCTATCCTTTCTTTTTCATTTGTAGGATACCAGACCTATGAAGTAGAAGTGGGGAGTAGCTCAGTAATAGACGTAACGTTAAAACTTGATCTTACGGAGTTGAACGAAATTGTCGTTATCGGATACGGTCAGGTGGAAAAGGAAGACCTTACCGGAGCTGTTGCCACGGTAGATTCCAAGGACTTTAACAAAGGAGTTCTTTCTTCTCCTCAAGATTTACTGGTAGGACGAGTAGCTGGGGTACAAGTGACCACTAACAGTGGTGCGCCGGGAGCTGGAGCCACAATTCGAATTAGAGGGGGATCATCCATCAGTGCTAACAATGACCCGCTGATTGTTATTGATGGATTTCCTATAGACAATAGCAATGTGAGTGGAACTTCAAATCCGCTGGCATCTATCAACCCAAATGACATAGAGACATTTACAGTGTTGAAAGATGCATCGGCTACTGCTATTTATGGCTCTAGAGCGTCCAATGGTGTTATCATTATCACCACTAAAAAAGGACAAAGTGGGAAACCGAAGTTCAATTATAATGCTAAAGTGTCGATCGCTCAGCCCATAGAATATGTGGATGTGTTGACTGGAGATGAATATCGGCAGTTGGTTACAGGTCTGTATAATGAGGGATTTAGTGGAATCAACCAGGATGCGATAGACCTTCTTGGTACAGCCAACACTGATTGGCAAAGTGAGATTTTCCAGACCTCCTTCTCTCATGATCATAATCTCAATGCATCGGGAACTGTGGCAGAGATTCCTTTCCGTGTTTCGTATGGATATACTGACCAGCAGGGGATTCTGAAAACCACTTACACCAAGAGACATTCATTTGCGGTGAATCTGAGCCCAGAGTTTTTCGATAAGTCCCTTAAAGTGAATATCAACGCGAAGCAGACTTTCTCAGAGACCAATTTTGGAGATGAAGGAGCTGTTGGATCTGCAGTTGGATTTGATCCTACTCAACCTATATATAGCGGTAACGAAGAATTTGGAGGTTATTTTGCCTTTACGGATGCAGATGGTTTACCAATCACATTTGTGAGCAATCCAGTAGCCATGCTGGAGTTGAGAAATAATGTAGCTGACTTGAATCGTTTCATCGGAAATGTTCAGTTGGATTATACTCTACCTTTCTTCAAAGATCTTAGTGCCAATTTAAATCTCGGTCTTGATAAATCAAATACTGATGGCATTGATGATGCACTTCCTGGCATGACTTGGACCTACAGAGATTATACCGGAGGAAATGGGCGATTACTGGATTATACTGCGGAAAACTCTTCTGAATTGTTGGACTTTTATTTGGCCTATAAAAAGAAAGTTGGAGTACATGATGTTCAGTTTACCACAGGTTACTCGTGGCAACACTTCTCCAGGGAGGGTTCCACTTATGACAGAAATGGAGATGAGACACAAGTCCGTCAGAATACGCAGTTTAAAAATGAGAACTATCTGATCTCCTTCTTTGGAAGATTGAATTATGTTCTGGCGAATAAATATTTAGTTACAGCTACACTTAGGAACGATGGTTCTTCCCGTTTTATAGGGGATAATCAATGGGGACTTTTTCCTTCACTTGCTCTTGGTTGGAAAATTAACCAGGAAGCATTTATGTCTGGGGCATCGATTGTTTCTGACTTGAAGCTGCGAGCAGGATATGGGATCACTGGTCAACAAGATGTAACGGATAATCAATACCCTGCACTTCCGGTTTACAGGGAAAGCACGGGTGGTGCTTCTTATCAGTTTGGTGATGAGTTCGTCTCAACACTAAGGCCTGACCCATATGATGCTAATATCAAATGGGAAGAAACCACGACTGTTAATGTAGGGTTGGATTTTGGGTTCTTGAAAGATCGAATCTACGGGTCAGTGGAAGTTTATCAAAGGAACACTACAGACTTGATCAACAGAATACCAATTGCTGGCGGAAGCAACTTCTCTAACTATTTGGTGACCAACGTTGGTAACATGGAAAACAAAGGTTTTGAGGTGACTTTATCTGGGGTACCTATTTCTACTACAGATTTTACCTGGAATGCCGGTGTGAATATCACTCGAAATATCAATGAAATCACCAAGCTAACTAAAACTGATGATCCTGATTATCAGGGGGTAGCCGTTGGTGGAATAAGTGGTGGTGTGGGTAACAATGTGCAGATCCATACTGTGGGATATCCAGCTAATTCTTTTTATGTGTTCCAGCAGGTCTATGATAGCAATGGTGATCCAATTGAGGGATTATATGTAAATAAATCTGGTGAATCTGGAGAAGTGATCAGTAATGAGTTGAACAAATACCATTATAAAAGCCCTGCTCCAGATATGTTGATAGGGATTAACTCTCGGGCAAATTACCAACAGTTTGATTTCTCATTCTCAGGTAGATTCAGCATCAACAACTATGTCTACAACAATGTCCAGTCTGGAGCAACACTTTCTGGATTATATGTGAGCACAGGATACTTCACCAACATCAATGCTGCCTCAGCAGAAAGAGGGTTTACCAATCCTCAGTACTGGTCAGATATGTTCATTGAAAATGCTTCATTCTTCAAAATGGACAACATCAGTCTTGGATATACTTTCTCCAACCTTGGTGCCCTGGAAGCAAGGATCAGTGCAACTGTACAGAATGCATTCATCATTACCAATTATACGGGTATAGATCCAGAGGTGAGTGGAGGTATAGATAACAATATCTATCCAAGACCTAGAACATTCCTATTAGGTGTAAATCTGAATTTCTAATCCAAAAGTGAAACGAATCATGAAAAAATATATCATACAAATAGTGTTGGTTTTCACGCTCATTTCCCTTTCGGGGTGTTTGAATGACTTGGATGTGGAGCCAATAGATCCAAATTTGATTACATCTGCCAATGTTTATGAAACAGTAGATGATTATAAAAAAGGTCTTGCTAAGCTTTATGCAACTTTTGCATTGAGTGGGCAGCAAGGTCCTGCAGGTCAGCCGGACATTGAAGGTATCGATGAGGGTTTTGGAAACTACCTGAGACAATACTGGAATTGTCAGGAGTTGACAACCGATGAAGCCGTTCTCTCATGGAATGACGCTACCATCAAAGACTTTCATTGGCATACCTGGACAGCTACTGACGTATTTATTGCAGCCATGTACTCTCGAATAATGTACTCCGTAGCTTTATGTAATGAGTACATCCGAGCGACGGCAGGGAATGATGATCCTGATATTTCGAAATTCCATGCGGAGGCTCGGTTCTTAAGAGCGCTGGCATATTATCATGCCATCGATATGTTTGGCAACCCATCGTTTGTGACTGAGGAGGATTTACCTGGAGCATTTTTCCCTGAGCAAATACAGCGAGCAGACTTGTTTACTTACATAGAATCCGAGCTGATCGATATCGAAGATGATATGGGAGATCCACAGTTCGAGTATGGAAGAGCAGATAAAGCAGCATCCTGGATGGTGCTGGCCAAACTATACTTAAATGCCGAGGTATATATCAACACACCAAAATACACGGAGGCTATAGCAGTTTTGGATAAGATCAACAATTCTGCTTACAGTTTGGCCCCTGATTACATGCACAATTTTGTAGCGGACAATCAGACTAGCCCGGAGATGATTTTGCCGATTACTTATGATGGTATCAATACACAAACTTATGGTGGTATGGTGTACTTACTCCATGCACAGATTGGAGGTTCCATGCCTACTTATGATTTGATGGGGACAGGAGAGGCCTGGGCAGGTTTGAGAACTACTTCAGCGCTGGTCAACAAGTTTGATATGGATAATGACGGCAGAGCATTATTCTGGACCGATGGACAGTCTCTGGAAATCAATGACATTGGGTTGTTTACTGATGGATATGCCATTACTAAGTTCCGAAATAGAAAACTAGATGGTACGCCATCTGACTCTGATCAACCAGTGATGGTTGATACCGATTGGCCAATGTTCAGACTTGCTGATGCTTACCTGATGTATGCAGAAGCAGTACTAAGAGGAGGAACTGGAGGATCTATTGCTCAGGCATTGACCTATGTGAATGCTTTGAGAGAAAGAGCTTATGGAGATGGGTCGGGTAATATCACTTCTGGTCAACTTACATTGGATTTTATTCTGGATGAACGCGCTCGTGAACTGTTTTGGGAAGGCCATCGCAGAACAGATTTGATTCGATTTGGAGTGTTTACAGGTAGTGACTATTTGTGGCCATGGAAAGGAAATGTGAAAGAAGGTGCGTCATCTGCCGGTCATAGGGATCTTTTCCCAATCCCAAGTACAGAAATAGGAGCCAATCCTAACCTTAAACAAAACACAGATTATTGATTTAACCCAATTAGATTATGAAACTGATTAATTATATAAAAGCATTTGTCTTGCTTTTGGTGACATCAATCATTGGGATGTCCTGTGAGGAAGACTTTGAAAAAATTACTCTCAAGGAAGAAGTTACAGCCAATACGTTAGCTAACACTTCCTCAGATAACTATGTATTTACGTTTGATACCAGGTCAGAGGTCTTCAATGCGTTTACCTGGGATGCTCCAGATTATGGATTTGACGCTTCAGTTACTTACACTTTGCAGATGGATCTTGGTACTGGTGATTTTTCTTCGCCAATTACCTTATCCACTACGCAGGACCTAAGTGCCTCTCCTACAATTCAAGTAGTCAACAACGCATTGCTCGGTTTAGGACTTGATCCGGATGTAGCTGCAGAAGTGAAGTTTCGTGTTCGTTCTTCTGTCAATACCAATGTGGACCCGATTTATTCCAATGTAGTTTCAACGAGCATTACTCCGTATTTAGCGGTGTTCCCACCGATTTATATCATTGGAGATGCTCAGGGGTGGGATTTAGGTGCAGCTTTAGAAGTGAGCAGCACAGGCCCGGGTACTTATGAAGCCATTGGGATGTTTGTAAATGGAGGTAAGTTTAGAATGTTTGCAACGCCTTCTTGGGATGCCGAGCAGTGGGGGTGGAGTTACTTCGAAGGCGGAACTGTTCCTGGAACACTTATAAGCGGAGAAGACAATGACTCAAACTTCATCTTTGACGGTACGTCAGGGGTTTATAAGATCGTCATCAATCTGAACTCGAAAACCATCACCATGGAAGAAAGCGAGTTGCCAACTCTATATGTCATTGGAGATGGACAGGGATGGAATCTTCAACAGGCTGCCTCTTTGGAATACCTGGGAGGAGGTAAATATGAAGGAACAGCAGTCCTTCAAAAAGATGGATATTTCAGATTCTTTGAAAAAGCAGATTGGGGAGCCACCCAATATGGATTTGGTTTCTTTGCAGATGGGACTTTACCAGAAACATTTACTCAGGCTGGTGATAATGACGACAACTTCATTTTCGCTGGAGAAACCGCGGAGTATTTGGTGACAGTGGATCTGGATGATTTCACGGTGGCTATTGAAGTTGCTTCAGCATATCCTACATCACTATACCTTGTTGGAGATGATCAAGGTTGGAACTTTGGTAATTCACCAACATTCACTGATTTGGGAGGTGGTACTTTTGAAGCCACAGCCGACTTCACTAATGGATCAACTTTCCGCTTCTTTGAAGAGGTAGACAATTGGTCAGACGATTACAATTATGATTATTTCACTGATGTGGATAGCGATTTGGGAGCTGTTGGTGATGGAGATGGTAATTTCTCTTTTGTGGCGGAGACCGGAAAATACACCATTACTGTATCTTTCAGTGAAAAGTCAGTTAATGTAGAGCCTTATTCTCCTTATCCATCAGCTGTCTATCTGGTCGGGGATGACCAGGGTTGGTCCTTTGGTAGCTCTCCAAACTTTACTGATTTAGGAAATGGAGTTTTCGAAGCAACTGATGTGACATTTACCAATGGATCTATTTTTAGATTCTTTGAAGAAGTAGATAACTGGTCTGATTCTTACGGTGGTAGTTATTTTACTGGAGGGTTGGATGAATTGGTTACAGCTGCTAACGATAATGACGACAATATCAGCTTTACCGGAACCACAGGTACCTATAAGGTGACAATTGATTTTGAGAATAAATCGCTTTCATTAGAATAAATCAAAGGTTAAGCAGACTCGGAGGTGCATTTAAGGTATTTCCGAGTCTTTAAAACTCAACTTACATAAATGACAAATCGGCAAATGTTATATTCATTGATATTCTCCTTTCTTGTATTGATCGCTTGTGAAGATGAGCCAAGAAGAGGTGTGGATCCTGATGACAAAGAGGAGGAGGTGACTGTAGACAAGTTCTATTTTGGAGCTGACCTTTCCTATGTCAATCAGATATTGGATCATGGAGGGGTATACAAGGAAGCAGCAGATGAGAAATCACCCTATGAAATTTTTGCCGATCATGGGACTAACTTGGCCAGATTTAGGTTGTGGCACAATCCTGTTTGGACCAAAGAAGTCTATGAAAACGGCACTCAACTATACAATGATCTCTATGATGTTGAGAAGTCCATTCGTCTTGCAAAAGCGGAAGGGATGGATGTGTTGTTGGATTTTCATTATTCTGATGATTGGGCAGATCCAGCTAAGCAACATGTTCCTGCCGCGTGGGTAAATATTACAGATATTGAGGTATTGGCCGATTCGATTTACAACTATACTTTTTCGGTTTTGAGCTATCTGGATGATAAAGGATTGATGCCTGAGATGGTCCAAATAGGTAATGAGACCAATTGTGGAATGATGCTTTCTGGTGGGAATGATGCTTTTCCTGAGATGAATGTATGTGAGTCTGGATGGTCGAATATGGGTATAGTCGTAAAAGCCGCAATCAAAGCAGTAAAAGCCGCTGCAGAAAATTCAACTGTGGATACTAAGATTGCTTTTCACGTTGCAGACCCAGTCAATGTGGAATGGTGGTTTGATAAGTTAATGGAGCAGACGACTGATTTTGATTTTGTAGGGATATCCTACTATCCACTTTGGCACACTGGAGTTTCATTTAACCAACTGGAGGATCGAATCAAAGGATTCAAAGAGCGATTCAATAAAGAGATTATTATTCTAGAGACGGCTTATCCATGGACCACAAATGGGGCCGATGATTACAACAATCTTTTTGGTGGAGAGTCACCCATTTCAGGATATCCGTACACTCTTGAAGGTCAAACCAGTTTTTTGGTTGAGCTAACACAAAAGCTCGTGGATGCTGGTGCTTCTGGAGTCGTGTATTGGGAGCCTGCATGGATTTCTTCACAAATGAAGGATCAGTGGGGAACAGGTTCTTCGTGGGAAAACAACACTTTTTTTGATTTTGAAGGAAATGTCATGACCAACATTGACTTCATGACTTACGACTATAGTTCAAATGAATAGAATTAAGATAACTGTCTTCATACTTCTTCTAACTGTGACTGTTTTTGGGTTGTACGCCCAGCAGTCACAGCGGAAGAAAATCAACATCGACAAGGGATGGAAATTTGCTCTGGGTCATGCATCAGATCCAGTAAGGGATTTTAACTATGGTATAGCTAATGTCTTTGCAAAGTCAGGTAAGACAGAGGACACTCCAATGAATAAGGATTTTGTGGATTCTACCTGGAGGGTATTGAATTTACCTCATGATTGGGCAGTAGAGTTGCCATTTGTAGAAGTGGATAACTTCGATGTACAGTCTCATGGATATAAGCCTGTAGGTGGATTATTCCCAGAGACGAGTGTCGGATGGTATAGAAAGGAGCTCTCTTTTGCAAAGGCTGATTCAGGTGCGCATTACGCTGTAACGTTTGATGGTATCTTCAGAGATGCTCAAGTATGGCTGAATGGTTTCTATCTGGGAAATAATGAAAGCGGTTACATGGGAGTGACCTATGATATCACCGATTACATCACATTTGGTGAAACTAATTATCTAGTGGTTCGAGCAGATGCCACACAATATGAAGGCTGGTTTTATGAAGGAGCTGGTATCTATCGCCACGTATGGTTGGAGCAATTCAATAATTTGCACTTCAATAATGATGGAGGGGTGTTTGTTTATACTGAATTGTCTGATGAGAGTGCTACAGTTTTTGTGGAAACAGAAGTTGTCAATGAAACGCTAACTAATACGGCAGGTGAAGTGTATGTAGCAATCCTTGATAGGGAAGGAAGAGAAATAATCAAGTCAGCATCTAAGACTTTTGATATTGCAGTTAATCAGAAAAGCTCTAAAAAATTTAGCCTAACATTAGAAAAGCCTAACCTATGGGATTTAGAAAATCCGTATCTGTATCGGGTCAAGGCGGTTTTAGTGTCACAGGGTATTCTTATCGACGAGCAAATTGAAAAATTTGGGGTGCGTTCCATTGAAATTGACACAAAGAGAGGAGTTCTACTAAATGGAAATCCAATCAAAATTCAAGGAACTAACAATCACCAGGATCATGCTGGAGTAGGCAGTGCATTGCCGGATTATCTACAGTATTATCGGATCAAGTTGCTCAAAGAAATGGGCTCTAATGCGTACCGTGCAAGCCACAATCCTCCAACTCCGGAATTGTTAGAAGCATGCGATAGTCTTGGGATGCTGGTACTGGATGAAACAAGATTGCTTAATAGTAGTCCAGAGCATATGGATCAGTTTGAGAAATTGATTCGTCGAGATAGAAATCATCCTTCGGTTTTTATGTGGTGTATAGGTAACGAGGAGGGTTGGATACAGCAGACAAGTGTTGGTAAACGATTAGCATTAACAATGTTGGCCAAGCAGCAGGAGTTAGACCCAACCAGAACAAGTACTTATGCCGCTGACCTGGCCAATGTATATAATGGAATCAACACCGTGATACCTATTAGAGGGTTTAATTATCGTGAGTTTGGCATGGTACCCTATCACAAAGATCATCCTAACCAACCGGTTATAGGAACTGAGATGGGAAGTACGGTAACTACCAGGGGGATTTACCAGGTAGACAGTGTTAAAGGTTACCTACCTGATCAGGATATGAGTCATCCTTGGTGGGCATCTCTAGCTGAAGACTGGTGGCCAATTGCCGCTGACAATGATTGGTTGCTTGGTGGGTTTATTTGGACTGGATTTGATTATCGTGGAGAACCAACTCCGTTTAGCTGGCCAAATGTGAATTCCCATTTTGGTGTGATGGACGTTTGTGGTTTCCCTAAGAACCTTTACTACTACTACCAATCATGGTGGTCTAAAGAAGATGTGCTACACATCTCTCCACATTGGAACTGGACTGGAAAAGAAGGAGAGAAAATAGATGTATGGGTGAATAGCAATGCTGACAAAGTGGAATTGTTTCTCAATGGCAAGAGTCTGGGCACAAAGAAAATGCAATCAAATAGTCACCTGCAGTGGGAAGTGGAATATCAGCCAGGAGAATTAAAGGCTGTAGCCACAAAAGGTAAGAGAACTTTTGAAACATCACAATTTACCACTGGAGCACCTGTAGGAATTAAACTGGTGGCAGATAAAGAAATCATTCTGGCTGATGGTACGGATGCTACGGTTGTGAATGTGGTGGTAGTCGATAAAAATGGACGAGAAGTCCCAACGGCTAATAATCCAATACGATTTGAAATTGTGGGAGATGCGGAAATTATCGGAGTTGGTAATGGAGACCCGAGTTCTCACGAACCCGACAAATCTTATCGAAGATCTCTCTTCAATGGTAAAGGACAGATGATTTTGCAATCGGGTGAAACAGCTGGAAAAGTTCTTGTAACAGCCACTTCGCCGGGGTTGAAGAAACATACCGTCACTATCAGGCAAGTAGATGCAACCAAAAAGTTGATAGGAAAGCAATAATGAGAAAAGTAATAGTGATAGCAACACTACTGCTGACAGTAGCTGGGATTGGTGTGTTAATGGCACAGCCAAGTGTATATGTAGATGAGCAAGGTTTGATGCGCTGGACGGATACTAGGAAGGAAGTTCAGGGATTTGGAGTGAATTATACCGTTCCATTTGCGCATGCATATCGGTCTGCTCAGCAACTAGGAGTCGATCCAAAAGAAGTCATAGATGAGGATGTCTATCACTTTGCACGGTTAAGTTTTGATGCTTATCGAGTACATGTATGGGATACGCAAATAAGCGATTCCGTTGGTAATCTTTTGGAGAATGAACATCTGGAAGTCTTCGATTACATGCTGAAAAAGATGCAGGATAGAGGAATGAAGATGCTAATCACACCAATAGCTTTTTGGGGCAATGGGTGGCCTGAACGAGACTCCTGGACTCCTGGGTTCTCGCATAAATATGGGAAAGACAATTGCTTGACGAATGAGGAGGCTATCAAAGCTCAAGAAAAATATTTGATCCAGTTTTTGAATCATGTTAATCCATATACTGGAATGGCTTATAAAAATGACCCAAATATTGTGGCATTCGAAGTGAGTAATGAGCCGCATCATAGACAGTCTCCAGACTCTGTGAAGCTGTACGTGAAAAAAATGGTGGATGCAATGAAAAGCACAGGTTGTGAAAAGCCGATTTTTTACAATATCAGTCATGGCATTAATTACATGGATCAATATTTTGAAGTCGGAATAGATGGAGGCACATTCCAGTGGTATCCAACGGGACTCGGAGCAGGAGAAGAATTGAAAGGTAATTTTCTTCCCCATGTGGATCATTATGAAATCCCATTTGCTGATCACACAAGTTTCAAAGGAGGAGCAAAAGTGGTTTATGAGTTTGATGCAGCAGATGTGGGAAGGTCATATATTTATCCGGCTATGGCCAGGAGTTTTAGGACTGCTGGTATTCAGTGGGCAACCCATTTTGCTTATGATCCTACCTTTTTGGCATACGCCAATACCGAATACAATACCCATTACATGAATTTGCAATACACTCCACAGAAGGCCTTAGCACTCAAAATTGCCGGGGAGGTGTTTCACCAAATACCAGTATATACCGACTTTGGTCAATATCCTGCTAATTCAAATTTTGGTGATTTCTTGGTGAGTTATGAAAAGGACTTGGCCATAATGAACAGTGATGAAGAATTCATTTACACCAATCATAATGAGGCTGCTCCGAAAGACATTAAAAAGTTGAAAAGTATAGCAGGTTGGGGTAATTCTAAAGTTGTTAAGTATAATGGTACTGGAGCTTATTTCCTAGATGAAATTTCTAAAGGAATTTGGAGGTTGGAAGTGTTGCCCGATGCGGTATGGGTGAGTGACCCATTTGGAAAAAATAGTCTCGATAGAAAGTTGGCAGAGATTGTCTGGCAATCAAGGGAGATGTCAGTTGAGTTGCCTTCTTTGGGTGCTGATTTTAGCATTACACCAATCAACGATGGAAATTTGATGAAGCCGGAGGTGAGAGGAAATTCATTTACTATTGAACCAGGAACCTACCTTTTGGTAAGGAATGGATTAAGATTGAAAATTGATCCAAATGGTTCCTGGAAGAATATCCGACTAAATGAATTTGTGGCTCATGAAGAGACTATTGATCAAATTTATGTTCTTCATGATCCAGTTGAGTTTGCAAATGAGGGTGAAGAGTTACAGGTGAAGGTAAAGGTGGTTAGTGATGAATTACCTGAAAAGGTAACTTTAGTAACTTATGTTGGATGGAAACCAGTTAAGATCGAAATGTCAAAGAAGCACGGATTCGATTACAGTGCAACGATTCCTGCAGATTTATTGAAGAAAGGCGTCCTTAAATACTTCATAGAAGTAGATAATGAGGTTTTCCCCGAAGGAATCCATGCGTCAATCAGTGATTGGGACTTTGATTCTAAGCCTTTCGACGTGTCAGTGATTGCAGCTACAGAGCCACTTTACCTTTACAATGCCTTTCGGGATGAAGAGGAGGTCTCAAGAGAATGGAAGCCAGGATCTTTCATTTCTCCCTCAAGTCAACCCGATAGGGGGGAGTTAGTGTTGAAAATTGATCAATTATTTACACCTGATCCAGAGAATCCAGAAGGGAATCCAGTTTATGATTATTCTCTCAGATATAATTTCAAGCAACGAATTGAAGCTCGAAAAACCTCTTTGAGATCTTATGAAAAGCTAGTGCTTAATGGGCGAAATCTACAGGAAGGAGAAGTGCCTGTGCAGGTGGCGTTGATTATGAAAGATGCTTCTACTTATGGAGGAATAGTTAGGCTGAGTAGTAAGGGAGACTATTCCATTTCACTTGATGACTTAAAACCTGTTCAAATGGTCACTCTTCCACGACCTTATCCCTCTTTTTTACCATATTATTTTGAAGGTAGTGCAGTATCTAAATTTGACATTGAGCAGGTTGAGACTGTTCAGATATCACTGGGTCCAGGACTTTCCAAGGAAGTGCTCACGAGTTCATTTGAAATAGCAATAGAGAGTGTAAGGCTAGAGTAAAGTTATTTTTCATCTATCCAATGTCCCTGTCAGGTTAATTTGAATATTACGGGTAACACCATTCTTGTTGTTACTTTTTTTCCTTTATGAATGGCAGGGTTCCAGCCTTTTATTGATTTGATTGCACGTAAAGCCTCTTCATCACATCCTCCTCCAATGCCTTTTGTGATTTTAGCTTCGGTTAATTCTCCTTTTTGTGTGATTAGAAATTGAATGTATACATTGCCCTGAATACCTTGTTGACGGGCGGTTGTTGGATAATTCATTTCTCGAGCAATATTTTGATAGAATAGTCTCATTCCTCCCGAGTATTCTGCTGGAGTTTCAACATGCGAGTAAACTGTGTCCATTTCGTTTTTTCGAACTGTATAATATTCTACATATTGATTGTTTTTGATTACCATATGTTCAGTGAGAATGTTTCCTTCTCCCAATCTGGTGACTGACCCGGCCCCATTATTTAGCCATTCGACACCTTCTTCACTCCATAATTGTATGATTAATCGTTCTCCTTTCTCATGCCTGTAGTGGTCTTTTGGATTTCCTGTTGGATAATAAACAATTTCATCTCCGGTGATTATACCAGCTTGATAAATTGCTTTCCTTGACAGGTTGCCGTTTTCGTGATACCACAATACCATTCCCTGAAATCTTAAGGGATCGACAGCAAAAACTTTTCCTCTATTCTGAATCTGGTTATTGGATAGGTAATGGTCATGAACAAATAATTCACCATCTATACGTTCGAATGTTCTGTAGTATTTTGCATAAGATGAAATAGGCAAGACAGTGTTCCAGTTCGCATCAAAATAAGTTGTGTCATTTATGAAAGCTAATGGATCTTGACTTGTCTGCTGAACATTGATTTTTGGGTAACAGCTGGTGATCAAGATGATTAAAAGTGAATAAAGGCCTAATGTGTTAAAAGTATTTAGTTGAATCATTATGGTGAGGTTATTAATCTTTATCAATGTCATAGACTGTACTTGAAGCAGCTCGGTCGATACTGGCATTGAACTCAAAGCCCAACAGGAGAATAAACGACATAAGCCACTGCCAGATCATCAAAGCGATAAGTGCTCCGATGGATCCATAGACTTTGTTGTAAGTACCAAAATTAGCCACATAAAAAGAGAATCCGAATGAGACTAGCAAACATAGTGCTGTAGCAAGAATAGATCCCAGAGAAAAAAATCGCCATTTGTCGTGAATAGCTGGTCCCCAATAATAGATAGCTCCGGTGGCACTATAGAATATGATGAAAACAACTATAAATCGTAAAATAAGGATAATCCAGACCAGCAAATCTTCGGTTACCACACCAATCTCGACTACCCAGTTAAGCATGATTTGACCAACGATCAAAAAGATTACACCCACAATCAAGGCAAATGCTAATAGAATGGTCAAGAAAAGGGCAATAATTCGTGTTTTGATGAAAGACCTATTTTCAACCGTTTTATAGCTCATATTGAAGGTCTGCATTAAAGAGTTTACGCCATTCGTGGCTAAGAACAATGCGAAGAGCACCCCAAATGACATCAGTCCCTCACGTCTTATTTGTGTAGTGTCGTATAGCGTTTCTGCCATCACCTCAAAAACAGTGTCTGGCATCACATCTTTTAAGAAATGAAGAATTTCACCCTGGCTTATAGATGGAATGAATTCATGGAGAAATGGAATTAATGTGAACAGGAATATGATGGCAGGGAATAGCGATAAAGTGAAGTTAAAAGCTACTCCATACGCTCTGTCAAAGAGCTTATTGTCACCAACTTTATCAATAAATATGATCAGTATTCTGTAGAGAGATGCTTTACCATGTCTGATTTTGATGGCGCGCAGCACCTTTATTAACCGGAGATACCAGCTTGTGTATAGAAGATGTTTATGTAGTTTTTCTCTTGTTCTCACTGAAAATAGGGTTCCAACAATTTCTGCATCTCTTCTGGCATCCTGGTAGGTCTGCCAGAGTCCATTTTAATGAATACTAGTTCCGTTTCTCCAGTGTTAATTAGTTCGCCGGCTTCATTGGTAACCTCGTACTGAAATAAAATTCGAGCCCTGGGCTTTTCTGGGATCGTTACTTTGATCGTTAAAAGATCATCGTATTTGCCTGGTTTGTGATATTTTACATTCAATGAAAGTACAGGCATACCAATGCCCATATCCTCCATTTTCTTGTAGGGAAAGCCCAGTGCTCTAAAAGCTTCAACTCGCGCTATCTCATAGTAAGTAGCATAGTTGCCATAGTATACATAACCCATCTGGTCAGTTTCTGCATACCTGACCCGGGTTTTTGCTTCATGTTGATACATTAACTATCGGTATATTCTCTGCTGGTTTAGCGCATTTTGGAACTTTCTCGCATTCACATTGTGCTCTACCAGTGATTTGGCGAACACATGACGACCAGAAAAATCATCCTTTGCACAGAAATAAAGGTAAGAATGATCTTCGTAATTCAAAACAGCTTCAATCATATTGATTGATGGCATGTTGATTGGACCTGGTGGGAGTCCAGCATATTTGTAAGTATTGTATGGAGAATCATATTCCATATCCTTGAGCAAAAGTCTACGAATTTCGAAGTTATTCAAGGCATACTTTAAGGTAGGATCAGCTTGAAGTTTGTATCCACGATCCAGACGATTTAAATAAACACCAGCAATGATAGGAGCTTCATCACTGAAATTGGTTTCTGCATTAACAATAGAAGCTACGGTGGTAATCTCTTCTGGTGAGAGTCCTATTTCTTTTGCTTTGGCTCTACGTTCTGCAGTCCAGAATTTATCATATTCTTTTTTTAGTCGATCGAGAAGTTCCTTTTCAGAGATTGTCCAGTACACTTCATAAGTGTTAGGTAAAAACATGCTGATAAATGTCTGCTGATTAAATCCATAAGCTTCTGCAACACTATCTGAAATCAACAATGGAGCTAAATCAACTGAATCCATCATGATCGTATTGGTTAACTTGCCTGCCAGTTCTTCGATTTTTCTTGCAGTGCTAAAAGTCACTTTAACTGGAGTTTGCAGTCCTGCCCGTAACATATTGATGGCGGCAGTATTACTCATATCCTTTTTGAATAGATACATTCCAGGTTTGACGTTTTGATCGTATTTCTTGAGTTTAGAAAGAAAACTGAATGAAACAGCGTCGTTGATTATCCGCTGGTCATACAAGTCATTTCTGAGTTCCTCAAAGGTCGTTTCCTCGTAGATGGCATAAAACCTGTCGTCCTGATCCACCAGAATATTTGGGGTAAATAAAATCTGATAAGTATAAAATGCAAATGAAGAGAGCATGATCGTGCCTATGATCAGGGCCGCTCCTATCCAGTTCTTTTTATTCATGAGTTTTTAATCGACATGGACCACAAAGGTAGTGAAGTGTCTTTTAACAGATTAGAAATTACTCAAGGTTGTGTTAGCTAAAATTCTGGATAACCAAGAAGTCTTTTTGGGTGCTAGAGCGGTATTTATAAGTCTTGGAAAAACAACATCTTTATGGAAGTATTTGTCAAAAATCTCTCGACATAGTTTTTGTCTGTGACCGATTTCATCATATTTATGAATAGCAATTACTTTCTCGAGACATCTCTTTTCAGTTTTCTCAAATACAATCAAATCTCTCCATGGGATATCATTAGCAAATGGGAGTGTCATATCTGTATTTACCAAAACCGGAATTCTTCCAAAAGCTAAGGACTGATAAAAGCGCATGGAGAAGTTTCCATTGCCTCTATTGCAAAGTACAAACTGAGAGTTCTTGATATTCTGTTCGTATTCATTGATAAGAGAAGGATTGTGAGGATCACCACCCCAAAACTTGTCTCTAATAATGAAATTGGTTTCTATCTTGTTTGATTCCTGGAATGTTTTAATAATTTTTCTTCTATGCTTATTGACTAAGCCACAAAATCCTACTACTGGGTTGCTAGATGGTTGCGACGTAGAAAATGCTTTTTCAGAACATTCCCAGACATAGGGTAGCACATATTCGTTATTTCTTCTTCTTGAAGATCTTAGGCTGGTTCTAAACAAGACAAGGTTTTTGTACCTCTTGTATTTATATTCATAGTCATCGACTATGAGAACTAGAGTCTTTTTTTGAGTGGTTGCGGTTTCCGAGATTTGCTTTAAAATAGACGGTGTATCCGGGTTCGCCCACAATATGTTGGGATGGAGAGCATAACCAGGTTTCCGGTACAGTAGCTTTACTATCTCTTCCTTAGAGGGTATTAACTCAGCGAGTTTTTTGTCAAAGGAGATTTCGTTATTTATCACTGTACTCTTAATTCAAATGGATGAGCGTTCCGAGACTAAGATAAAAATTATGCGTTTTTTGGATATAGTACCTGTTTCTACTTCTACTATAGATCCCTTCACCAAATACCTGTAACTTTTCGAAATTATGGGTAATGTGGCCTCCCCAACCGTATTCGATATCGTGTGTTCCCTGACCAATATTAACAACTAAATAGTCTTTGTTGTACTCAATTCTAGATCCAAAGAAACCAATCACACTTTTTTTGTGTGTGTAATCAATTTTCAGGATATCAGAATTACTTCCTGGTCCAATCCCGGCTCCCAATAGTTGTCCCCTATTCGTGTACCCTTGTCTATTGACGCTATGAATATAATATGTAGGTTCTGCTCTCCATAGAAAGGTGTGATTTCGTGACAAGTTGGTGTGCTCATATGTAATGTGAATCTCATCCCCATTTTTCATTGTAGACTCTTTTTCAAAACCTATCGTGTAAGCCCGACTATGTTCAGGTTCTATCCATTTAAAAAAACCACCAAAGTCATTGTACGCAAATTCCATATAAGCTCTAAAGCCAACTTCAGGAAACTTCCACTCCATAGTAGCAGAAGCGAGTTGATCAAATTGATCATTTGGTCCGACGGTATCTAATATGTGAATTACTGAAATTAAATCCTGAGCCGAGAACCTGTTCGTTTGTTTATAGAGTGCTTTGTTAAAACCTAGCGTCAGGTTTTCAAAAAAAGGAGGGGAGTAAGTGAAAAATAAAGCATTGAAATAGCTTTGATCATTCTCGTCGTTTTCGTCAAAATAATCTGATTCTTGTAGGAATCCCGCAACAAAATTCAGTTCGGTTTTTCCCAGGTATACATCTTTAATCTTTATGTCAAAAGGAGTACTCCCAATTCGTAAATGGGGAAAACCGCCAGCTTGACGGCTTAAAATAATGGGGTTGAAAACTGAGGGCCCCACGGAATAATTTTGAGTAGAAACACTAGTGATAAATTTATCGATCTGCAGTTTCAACTCTGATTGCCCCGGGTGAAATGCGGCAAAAGAGGATGATCCATATCTCTGTACCCAATCAATTCCGCCAAGCCTTGCAGTGAATTGATAATTATATTGGCTAATTCCATTTCTTAAACTAGGTGGGAATATTTCAGGCTCTAGATTTTGTGAATAATAAACCACTGGGTATAGTGTGTAAGAAAATGCTCCAAAACGACCAGCAATACCGGCATGAATCTCAGTAGTAATTCCTTTGCCTTTCCAAACCGCCCCATCATTGAATCCTCTTGGGTGAGCTGAATTAAGACTTGTTCTTATCATTGGATCCGGCAGCTCAAAGGCTTCAGTGATTTCACTGGAGTGTACTGACTGATAGAAACCGAGAGTTGTTGAATCACGTGAGATGTCAAGACCCTTGATCATACTAATAGGTACGTAAACCTGGGCCGATAAAGCTGAAGTGATCAGGACTAATATGAAAATGGAAACGTATTTTTTTGACATAGCGTTAATTTAATAGTGCAAATATGGTAAATCATAAGAAGTGATAACTGGTACATTGAGTGATTTTGGATTTTGCTCTATATTCGAGCGATGCATGATCTAGTTTCTGTATGTATTCCTACTTATAATGGTGCGGAATATCTCGAGGATTGTTTGCGATCTGTGATTAGTCAGACTTATTCAAATATTGAAATACTGGTCATTGACGAAGGATCATCAGATAGTACCATTGATATTATTAAGTCATATTTAGATCAGGATTCCAGAGTACGTTTGATAATCAACGACCAACGATTGGGATTAGTGCCCAATTGGAACAAGTGTTTGAAAGAAGCTCGAGGTGAATGGATTAAATTTCAGTTTCAGGATGATTTGATGGATACCGATTGTATTCAGAAAATGTACAATGTTGGTAGGATGCACAACACTAATCTGGTGTTGTCTGATAGAGAATATAAATGTGCCGATATCGAGAGACAGAAGTTTTTCAATGGTATTGAGACGCTTGCTAAGGCTTTGGAGAAAGACGAGGTGTTAATTACTCCAGCTCGAGTAGCTGAGATTATGATGTCTAATGGACTAAAGCATAATTTTATGGGGGAACCAATAGTTGGACTAATTAACCGAACTGTATTTGATAAATACGGAGTTTTTGATGAGCGATATAGACAGATTGTTGATTTTGAATATTGGTTAAGAGTTGCTCTCAATGAACCGGTTTCATTCGTCCATCAGAAGTTGAATATGTTCCGAATACATCAAGATTCTGTGTCTTCACAGAATCTTAATACAAATGGACCTAATCCTACTTACACTGATCGTGTTCTACTTATTCTGGATATTTTGGAATCTCCTTTTTTTAAAAACATCCGTGATATGCTCGGTAAGTCAGGTCTTCAATCTCTACGACCTTTGCTTAAATATTACGTTAAGAAAGTCGGATTTTGGAGGGCTATTATAAATGTAGATAGCAGGGTGTTACGGTATTATAGGTGGAGAGATTTGTTACTGTAAGAAGTCAGAAAATGTACTTTTCTTCAAAAACCAAACCAGTTCTATAATCGTCACCTTCGTCCCACATTTGCTCTATTTCCTGTCCATTTTTGAAAATAGCATAATCGATCTCCCAGTGTTCATCCTTTTTGAAATCATAATATGGAGCATATCCATTGTATAGTTTCACAATAACGACATCTTCATTATCGGTTAAAAGATGGCCAATACTGTAAGTGATATTTCCTTCAAGATCAGGATTTCCTTTCATCTCCCCACTAGAATAAATCAGGGAGTCATTGACAATGATTTCTACCATATTATCAATTCGGTAAAAAGCAAAAGTGTATTCGTCTTTGGTCACATTAAAAGATGGCCAGATGACACTGAGTGAGCACAAGAGACTTAACGCTGCAGTTGAGACTTTGATGATCATGGGGCAAAATAAATAAGAAATGTCCTTACTTGATAAATTATTACGACGAACGTTAAACAAAGAGTATACCAACTAGTCGTATTTATCCAATTTATTTCTTTAAGGCTAATTGAAGATCATTTGAAATGAGTGAGATATGTTTGCAGCATGTCAGAGTTGAGATCTCCATTAGCCTCAAGCGTGTGCACCATTATTGTGACTTACAATGCTATGGAATGGATCGATAGATGCCTTGGCTCCCTGGAGCGTTCGGAATTGAAAACAGACTTAATTGTGATTGACAATAAGTCCAATGACATAACTGTCGCTCATGTACAGGATAATTATCCTCAAGTAAAATTATTTATCAATGACAATAATTTAGGTTTTGGAGGAGCAAATAACCAAGGCCTGGTGTATGCATACAGTCAAGGGTACGATTTTTTCTTTTTGCTTAATCAGGATGCCTGGGTGGATGAAAATACAGTGGGTAATCTAAAAAAAATCATGGATGATGATAAAGGCTATGGTATAACGTCTCCAATTCATCTATCGTCCAATCGCTCCAAATTTGATGATTTGTTTTACGAGTTTGTTTCCGACGATGTAGAGGACGTTTTTTTAAATCAGGTAGAAGGTCAGCTAGAAGTGAAAGAAGTCCATTTTGTGAATGCGGCAGCCTGGATGATTTCAAAAGAGTGCCTGGAAAAGGTCGGTATATTCCATCCCTTATTTTTTCACTACGGCGAAGACCTGAATTATGTACAAAGGGTGAGGTATGAAGGTTTGAGAGTAGGATTGGTTAATCAGACTTATGTGGTACATGATCGTGACGATCGCCCTCCTTCAAAGATTAAGTTTGATCCTTTCAAGAGATTAGAAAGGGATTTGTTCTTGAAACTGTTGGAACCAAACAATAGCTACGGATGGATTAGATATGCCAGATACTTGTCAAAACGCCTTAAATTCATCTCCAAAGATTTGTCTTCCAGGGAAGAAGTTGAAGCATTACGTAAGTTTGCTCTTGATAATTTTAGAGTGACCTATTTGAAAGCTCGTAAATTTGATCTGCGTAAATTGAGCATAAACTCATCGGGAGAATAGTTAATATGAAAAACCCTGCAGTAGTCATAGTGGCTTACAATAGACCCGGTTCTCTGGCTAGATTGCTCAATTCCCTGAGCCAGGCTGACTATGAAAACTCTATGGTACCTCTGGTGATCAGCCTTGATGGAGGGGCGGCAGAGGAAGTTATTGAGCTTGCAGAAACTTTTGAATGGGCCCACGGTGAGAAACGGCTAATCCGATACAAGCGCAACCTTGGGCTGAGGGAGCATGTCTTAATGTGTGGACGACTAACCGGTGAGTTTGATGCAGTTATTATTCTTGAAGATGATTTAGTTGTTGGACCTCAGTATTACTCATATTCACTGGCCTCATTGAATCATTGCGAGACAGCATCTAAGGTTGCAGGAATTTCTTTATTTGGGTATCAAACCAAAGAGTTCAAACACTTACCTTTTATTCCTTTAGAAGATGGCTTTGATAATTATTATTTACAAGTGCCTTCTTCATGGGGTCAGATTTGGGTCAAAGATTGGTGGACAGAGTTTGAGAACTGGTTGCAAGTAGAAGAACATGACGCTGTAAGGTTGCCAACCCCGGTAAGTAAATGGGGGGACCAATCCTGGAAGAAAAGTTACATGCAGTATTTGGTGGAAAATGATCTTTATTTTTTCTATCCCAGAGTATCTCATACTACCAATTTTGGAGATGCGGGTGTTAACAACAAAGGGGGATTCGCTCGATACCAGGTGCCCTTGCAAATGGGAAGTAAATTATACGGGTTTTCGTTCATTGAGGAGAGTACGGCGGTTTATGATGTGTATTTTGAATGGACTGGACTAAAAGAAGAGAAATATCAAAGCTTGGAATTTGACCTTTATGGTGAGAAACAAAGTTTTTTAGAAAACACCCAATTTGTTTTAACAACTCGTGGGGTCAGAAAGACCATTGAGAGCTTTGGTGTGACCATGCTTCCTTTAGAAGCAAACTACATCCATAAATTGGAAGGTAAAGGAATAAATTTGGCCCGGAAAGAAGACGTGGATATGAAGAAAAGACCAATGAATCCAGCAGTTCATGAACGGTTGGTGGGTAAATACAGTAAACAACGTTACTGGATTCATTATTGGCGGACATTAAAAGAGGCTTGGGGTTTGTAATTATGAGGGTTTTGGTTTGTTTGTCATCTCTTCCGAGGCATTTTGATGTTTTTGTTCAGAGTTTCCAAGAAAAAGTTCTGAGCCAAATTCCTTATACCATTGATTTAGTAGCACATTTTCCTACAGAACCAGATGGTGAAGCTCTGAAGAGCATAATTAGTTTGGTAGATAAACATCTGGTTAAAGTAGAGGCAGATCCCACTTTTACCTGGGAGTTGGACTATCAGGTTAATTTGATCGGTAATCAGGGAATTAAGGGCAATTTGTTACAATGGCACTCTATGGCTTCATGTGGTCGTTTAAAAAAGCAAATGGAAGAGAAAAATGGTCAGCCATATGATTGGGTTATTTGGTCCAGACCGGATCTTTTTTTCTTTAATGAGTTAAAATTTGATTTCAGTAAAGCTTCATACGGCCTATTTGTGCCTCCTATAGATGGACATGGAGGATTGAATGATAGATTCTGCATTGGTAGTTCTGAGGTGATTGATGAGCGCTTGGATATCCTCAAATATTTTTTGAAGGTATGGTATCCTAGCTATCATAATGATCGGAAATATCTAAAAAGAAAAGGAAAGATTTGGGCTAGATATAGCTGTTGGAATCCAGAAATGGTCTTCAAACAACTACTGTTAGATAAAGGTGTTTCTTATCATTTTCTTGATTTTATTTTAGGGAAAATAAGACGAAGAGCCTTTGATTCGGGAGAAAGTCAGATGTGTGTGTCAGTTCCATTCTTTGATGTGAGGAGAAAAAGTAACTCATTAAATACGATGAAAAAAAGGCTGAAATCTTTAAGTGTTCAAGAGTATGAGGATGAGCGCACTAAGTTGATTGACCTGGCTGAGTTGCAGGAATTATTAAATGATGCATAGGAACAACAGTGTTTTTAAAAAGAAAAAAATATCGTCCAAACCCTTTTGCTAATAAAGATCCGAAAGATATACGGTTGACATTTTGTGTCACACATAAAAATCGAACTAAATATCTTCAGCAAACCTTAGCTCAAAACCTATCAGACAACCGGAGTAATCCAAATGTTGATTTTGTATTGGTAGATTTTGATGATGATATGAGTACGGTGGATTGGCTGAAAAGTGAGTTTAAGGAAGAATTAAAAAATGGAGGATTAAAAGTCTATCATAGCGATGACTTAGATGAGTGGCACTCACCAAAAGCTAAGAATTGTGCACATGCATTGGCTGAAGGAGATATTCTGGTCAATTTGGATTGTGATAACTATACCGGTCCTGATGGAGGTTCTTTTCTAGTGAAAAGATTTCTAGAAGCCCCACACGAAATAGTCCTTTGGCAGTACAGTAGAAGAAAGCTAGATGGTAGCTTCGGGCGTATCGCCATAGCTAAAGATACCTTTTACCATCTTGGAGGATACAATGAATCCTTTCTTCCTATGGGGTTTCAGGATGGGGACCTCATCAAAAGAGCAAAAGCCTTAGGCCTCAAAATAGAACGAGATAGAAATCCGCTCTACAATGCAGCTATCAAACACGATAAGTTTCGACCAAAAGACATGACCTGGAAGCGAATGAATGAACACAATCAGAGACTATCCAGATTGGAGATTAAAGCTGGCAAGTTAGTTGCCAATGAAGGGGCATTTGGTAAGCTTGCCAATGGTGTAACAAGAATTGTTTGATTTGGAGATTTGGTAGGTATGAGTAAAACAGCGATGGATATATGAGTCACTTGATTTTGCATATTGGCCCACCAAAATGTGGATCCTCCTCCATCCAGAACTATTTGAAAAGTGAGTGCAGTGCTCAATATCGGCATGTGGCTCCATCATTGATTGACCTAATGAATCAGCAGCCTGATCTGATGGATCAGAAGGTAGTGGAATTTATAGGCGAGGTAAACAGGTTGGTTAAGTCAGATAAGGTTGTCATTCTCAGTCATGAGTATTTTTTTGAATGCCACTACGCTATAAAGTATATCTGTGATCAGGTCAAAGTTGATCGAATTACAATCATCGGGTACGTACGTCGATCCTCTCATGTATTAGTTGCGGCCTTTAATCAGTGGGAGTTTAGAAACCCAGATATGAGTGATGACATTCAGCGAATACTCAGAACTCACAAGATTGACTCGAACTTATTCCTAGGAGTAGAAGCTTATTTGATGGCTATTATACTCGCGTCAGAAAAGTTGGTTCTCAGACCTTATAACTGGAGTGAGGAATATGGTAGTTTGGAAAGTCTGCTAAAATATGATCATGTTGAGATAAAGGTTAACGCCCTGCCTAGTAATGTTCGTTCCTATGATTTGATTGTAGACTTTTGTGATAAGGCAGGCTTGAGTAAAGAAAATTATTCTCCTGATGTGATAAACCCATCATTTAGCGAGATAGTGGTAGAATCTTTTTATAGAACAAGTAATGAGTTTAAAAATCGTGTTGGACAGCATGGCTTTAATCATTTCTTTAGGAAGCTTTCTGCAGAAATGAATGATCTTGAGCTTTCAGATACGAATTTCTTCAAAAGTCTTTGCCTTTATATTGATGGTGAGAATTATTCAGAAACTCTTTCTTTTAGCCAGAGATATGGTATTCCAGAATCCGAACTGCTTACCAATCATAGAATAGAAAAAGACGAGGTTTTGAAACTTATCAAAGAAGAAAATGAGCTACGAAAATCTCAGTTGGATGTTTTGCAAAATAATCAAAAGGAGGCAGCAGAATGGGCAGTGTGTTCATTTGATGATTTTCTCACACACTCGAAGAAGAAATCATCAAGAACATGGATCCTGAAGTTGATTTCAATATTTAAAAAGAAATGATATCCTAGATAAAATAATGAAAGTTCTGTTTGAGGAACATATTGCAATAAGGAGACTTCCGATAAATTTTAAAGAGAAGGATAGGGGGTTGTTTGAACACGAGCTGGAAAAGCGAATATCTAAGTCTTACTCGATAGAGCTATCGAACGTTTTTCTACTTAACAACATCTTGTTTAAGCCTTGGAACTTGTCGAAATATTTCAAGTATTATATGGCTCGCAGAGAATCGAACTTTCAAATATTTGTTAAATTCTTTTTGCTTTGGAGGAGGTGGAAATCAATACCTGAAGGTTTATGGTTTTTGGATAATCGAAGTGCTAATTATTTTCATTGGTTTTCAGATAGTTTGACTCGTCTATTGATTCATGCACAATCTGAACAGATTCCTGCTGTGATTCCCAATGAATATTATCAAATCCCTTTTGTTCGTGAGTCTTTAAATGCCCTTGGTTTTAAGGTAGTCATTACTGGTTCTAAGAGAGCCTACAAGTTTGATAAGCTGATCATGGCTAGCTATACCGCCAAGCCGGGAAACTTTAATAAGGAATTACTCAATGAGTTAAGATCTAAACTGGCAGTTAACACGAGCCTTAAACCTCTTCGCAAAGTTTACATTAGTAGGTCAAGAGCCCTTAAGCGAAAGATTAATAATGAGGCAGAAGTGATAATGATGTTTAAGCATTTTGGTTACGAAATACATCACTTTGAGGAGTATAGCTGGGCTGATCAATTAAAAATTATGTCTAATACACAAATTCTGGCCGGTTTACATGGAGCGGGTTTAACCAATATGTTATTCATGCCAGAAGGTAGTAAAATATTGGAAATCAGAAACGCTAATGATAACCACAACAATTGTTATTTTTCAATGGCCTCTGCTTTGGATCATCATTACTTTTACCAGCTCAGTAAAAGTGAAAATCCAAATGTTAAAAAAAATGCAGATGTGTCAGTTGATTTAGCTCAACTCAAAAAGAACTTAGAATTAATTGTGCTAAAAAACTAATTTGATCAAATTACCACTCCTTCTTGTAAGTGCACTCTGTGATCAGCTATGTCAAAATATTGATCATCATGGGTGATTAGAATGACCGTTTTCCCTTCTTTTTTTAGCTGTGGGATTAGTTGATGATAAAAAGCCTTTTTGAACTGTGGGTCCTGGTTGGCAGCCCATTCGTCAAAAATGTATATCTCTTTATCTGTGGCCATGGAGAGTACCAAAGCCAGGCGTTTCGATTGACCAGTTGAGAGTCCTTTATGTATCACCATTTGGTTTTTTATGCTCACATGTTTCTCTATAGAAAATAACTGTAGCAATTCTTCGATGCGTGGTAGCTTGTCCTCAGAGATATCGTTGTTTCGGAATAGGTGATTGTCTGCAAAGACAGCCGAGATTTTGTTTCGAAAACTCTGTAGGTTGTTTTTATTGATTTGTGTTTGGCCATAGCTCAGACTACCTCTTTCTATCTTATACAAACCAGCTAGGACTTTAGATAGTGTGGTTTTTCCACTCCCATTACTTCCATAAATCACGGTTATTTGATTAGCAGGAATTTCGAGGGAAAGTGGCCCCAGGTGAAAGTGTGTGTCATCATCGCCTCTTTTATAAGTGTACTCTACATTTTCCAAGACGATAGATTGATTGCTGGTTTCGATGGCTACACGTTGGTTTTGTGAGTCATCTTTGGCTTGAGATAATTGAATCCCGATTTCCTGAATGTGGGTGGTGAACACCTTCAGAGGTACCATTTCTTTAGTGAAATTGGAAACGCTAGAGAGCGGATTGACAATAAAAAGTGAAATGGTCAAAAACTCAGCAAATGCTGACATACTGATGAAATCTACCGAGATACTTAGCAAGATCATACAGCAAATACCTGAGATCATCACTGCCTCTGAAATTTTGCTAGTCGTTTGATTGAAAAACCGCATTCTAATCTTGTTTTCGGCCTCTTCTTGTCCGGATTTTTTCAAGTGGTTATCAATAAATGTGTCTTTTTGGTTAGAGTTAAGACTGAGTTCTTTGATACCATAGATGATATCGTGAATGTTGTGATATACCGCATCCCAACTTTTTCGAGAAGCCATGTTGATTTTATACGAAAGCACATTTCTCCGTAAAATGATAAGGTAAGTGATACCGAAAAACAGAATCATTACCAGGGTTAGTTGCCAGCTTATTGTGACTAGGTAAATTATTCCAGCAATTGCTATCACCAGATTCCTATTGGCTCCCGGTAGCTTTTCTATTATTCTGGCAAGGCCATTGATATCTGATATGAGACTAGAGAATAGCTCTTTCTTTTTACTCTCCACTTCTTCATATTCAGACTTGAAGATCAATTCACTAAACTCTATGCGCATTTCCAAAATAATGCGATTGGTTATTTTAGAAAGGGTTTTTTCTGAGAATAATCCGAAAAATATAAAAACCAGCAGACCAATACCTACAGATATAGAAAAGACAATTGGATCGTCTATGCCCTTTTTGACTGCCTGATGGAAATTGCGCATGATAAACACAATTCCCAAACCGGAAAGGGTGCTCATCAATGTGGCAAAAATTAGCCCTGCTAAATTGCCTTTAAGGTATTTCCAGACAAATTTCATATGTATCCCACTTTATTATAACCCGCCATCACTCAAATAAAAACTGGGGCAAAACTACCATTTTATTGAGACGTTGTTAATTAGACTGAAAAAACATGTCAGCGTTTTGTTTGTGTTTAATATTGCGGTGCGCAGGTGGATATAAAAACGATCTAGAGTGGCCATAAAGGAAAAATTTTTTAGCTATTTGATGTTTCGTCCAAAGGGTAGGAAACCTGATGAAAAAGTGGACGAATATGGATTGATTAAGTTTGGGGCAGACAGACCTGATGTTGATATCTATTGTGAAGGTTATACGAAATTGGAGAAGGAAATAGCTTCAATGATGAAGAATTTTCGCATCTACAAGTATTCATCACTTCTTGAGATTCCTTTTGTCATTAGCTTTAATCGGGGCTACTTAGTAGAGAGCTATTTTCTCAAAGTGATTGGTAAGTCACCGTTGGTTGTTGACAAGCCAGATCAAGCGAATGCCTTTGTAATTCCCGCTACTCCACTTATGTATTACTCTTTGGTTCAGCAAATTTGGAATTTATGGGGTCTCATTAGGCCATCAATTGATGTAAACTCTGAAGAGATTATTTTGAAAAGGCGGAAGTGGGAGGGTAAGTTACTTCTAGAGGCTCTCAAGAAACCTCTGAAATCGCCTTATTTTCAGGAAGGCCAAAACCATGTCTATTTCTCATCGAAACTCGGGACGGAGTTTATAGAGCAAGTGAACGAACCCATTTTTAAAAATGGTGTGCTGGTTGTTAACAGTGCAGACGCAAAAAGAGGATACTTCAATCCACAAAAAGATGTATCCAGTGTTTGTATGAAAGATTACAAAATCCCCAAATATGCATATGATATCGCGGCTTTTGATAGATCCTATGAAGAGCGGGAGTATTATACTTATTATGCAGGTATGATCTATGGTCAGCGTGGTTGGGTTCATGAAAAGCGAACGGAAAATTGTCTTTGGATAGATAGACACGTCCCCTTTGGAGAGTATTTGGCCAATTATTCCAGAAGTAAGTTTTATTTTCACTTCCCGGGGAGTTCTGAGTGGTCCCCTAGGTTGTTTGAGGGAATGTGGTTTGGAGCTGTACCCGTTGTGCTTTACGATCAGTATACACTGCCATTTTCAGACGTATTGGACTGGTCAAAATTTGCGGTACTTATTCACATGGACCAAATACAAGAAACCTATGCTATTCTAGAACAGATTACCAGAGAAGAATGGCAGGATAAAAGGGCTCATTTGAAAGTAGCTTTAAAGCATTTTGCTTATCACAAAAAGCCTGTTTTTGGTGATGCCTTTTACATGACCATGTATTCCATATATAAAAGAATAAATAGTGCTGGTGAGCACCAGAAATCATAGCCTGGCATTCCATCTTATACGACTATTGCATCTTTGAAAGTACTTTTGCCAGATGTATTCTAATCTCAACTAAATGAGCTATTTCTCTAAAGCCATACTTTTAACGACTAAGAATGATCATGCATTCTTAATGAAGAAGTGTGCCCATATAGAAAAGTCTTTGGGTCTCCCGGCTGGTTTTGTAGAGGTTTTTAAGAATGATCCTGATCAGGAAGACTCCAAACGAGGGTGCTTCAATGCACATTATGATGTCTATTGTTACATCGCTGAAAACGAGTTGGACAATTGTTTGATTTTCGAAGATGATGTGTATTTTCTAAAAAAGGTCCGTTCAGAATCCTATGATGGATTTTTAACAGATCAGGATTGGGATGTTTTTTATTTCGGGCACAAGCCGGATTTTCGTCAGGATACGTTTGCACGGCGAACAGAATTTCCAGGGATACTTCATGTCCGCACTAATGATCGACATGCCTATGCCATGAATTACAAGTTTGCCAGGAAAATGGCTGAGAAGCCCTGGTCTGGTGTGTTTGGTGATCGTCTGCTGAGGTCCAGCACAAATAAAGCTTATGCGTTGGTGCCTGGAAGAGCCATTCAGACGGGACCATTAGGCAGCGCATCTTATCAGAATGGTATTACAGAGAAGTTCAATGAGTACTTAAGATTGGCATGGCAGCAACCTTTTCAACTCACAGACTTTTTTAGATATTCTTTTCTTCTGATTTTCAAAATGCCCTATTGGGTTACTTATTTTACCTTTTTGGCTTTGAAGCAGCAAAAGGATCAATCCGGATAATATATTCTGTTGTTTTCTATCAGGTAGGTATAAGTGTCCACAATGTCCAGTAGTTCCAGGCTCGAAACAGGTGGTGTCGGTTCTTCATCAGGTGAGAGATGAGGAAATGCCGGTTTGATTATATAGTCATAGGGCCTAGTTCGGTCAACGATGAAACTATAGCCTTTGTAGTCAAGTCGTACACCTGCCGGCCGTACCGCTACAGTGTACTTAGAGCCAGACTCTTGGAATAGATCATTACCAAAACCAACCCATTCTTTGTTGCCTTGTGTCAGCTTTAGAATTGTTGCAGGCAGATCCACCTGGCTTGCATGCCTGTTGTCTACTCTGGGTGGACCTATTAGCGAACTATCTCCTGCTATAATAGCTCCAGTCCATACGGTTTCATTGAAGGGTAACGCGCTGAAGTGGAGTCTGCTTAGAATATTGGAGTGATCACCAGTGATGATGACCAGGGTGTTTTCGAACAACTCGTTACGCTCCATGAAGTCATAGAGTCGGTTAAGGTTTTTGTTCATCACAGCCAGACTGGAATAGTAGTTCTCTTTGATCGTTGTTCCGGCTTCATAAAACTTGTCATCCTCTTCATCAGTAGTCTGGTAAGGATAATGGGGGTTTCTGGTTTTCAAATGAACATAATAGGGCACTCCATTCCTCTCATGGTGTTTCATGATGCCCATTAACGTGTCAACCATATTCTTTTCAGAAGGGATATGCCCTTCCACAAAGAAGTTAACCCAATCGCTAAAAGTCTTACGTACATAGAAACCCTCTTCATCGCGATCTGTCCAGTCTTCTATTCGGTACGTTTGATAACCATTCTCACCCAGACTCCTGGCCACACTAGGCATAGCCTTGTCCTGCCTGCTGATGACCATTCGTTCTTTGGAATGCGGCCACACCCCCATAGCGAGAGAGAGAAAGCCTTCCGTGGAAGGGTAACCATTAGAAATGAACGATTTGAACAATATGCCACGGTTAGCAAATCGATCGAGTGCATCCATGTGGAGTTCTCCATCTTCATGAAAAGTGCTAATTTCCTGAGCTCGTAAGGACTCGATTACAAAGAGAATAATGTTGGGGTGCGAATCAGGTTTTCCTTTGATCTCTTCTAGTAGAGGATAGGTTGCTTGTGGAGTGGATGGTAGCCGTAAAAATGCCTGAAGTTTGGCAATATTTTCCGGTTTCTCCTGAAAGACATCCCAGCCCAACCAGTTTCTGACATATAATGCTTCGCCCGGATATTGTAAAAATCTACCCTGAACTTTGCTTGGAAGGACGATCAATATGAGACCAACTACTCCAAGTGCAATGAACTGTGCTGGGGAGAGCTTTTGGTTATTATTCACTTTAGACTTTATCAGTCTCATGAAATAGGCAATAAGCAGCGCACCTACTGCCAATCCGGCTACTATTTTTATCCAGTGTTTTTTGATAGGAAGCCACAGTTCGTCACCTACAAATATTTTGGGACCCGCAAAGTGGCTTAAGAGGCTAGGGGTTAGATGATCACCTGCCAGGGAAATGACAATTGGATCAGTTACGGTCCAGCTAATGAAAAATATAAAGGCCAGTACAAGAATCAGTCGTACGAACTTTTGCAGAAACTGAAACCTTAGTAGAATATCGAGAACACATCCAAACAGAATCAGTTCGCCTGCTGTCCATACATTTTTGGCAATAAAGCTCACCCATGAGATGTCCATGGAGTAGCTCAGTTGCATGATTAATTCAACGATTACACGGGTTATAAACAAAGTGCCAATAACCTGGAATAGTCCAAACTTCTTAAGCATTTAGCGAGGCAAATTTACTTTAGAAGAGCAGTATCTTCCCTTCTTAACATAGAGTTAATAAAAGTGCTAAGATCTGGATTTTAGCGAAATAATAGAAGTGGCTAAGGATGCATTTGCCAAATATGTGAGGGCTGGTTTTTATTAAACCATCCTGCCTGGTGATAAAATACCATGATAAACTTGCTCGATTTGGTCTGTCAATAGCGTCCAATCATACGGTTTAACTACATTATTACCTTCTCTTATTAACTCTGATCTGACTCTTTCATCGTTGATCAGAGATTCAACTCTGGATGTTAACCCGCCAATATCGTATGGTTTGGCGAAATACTCTTGTTGAGTTCCTGAAAGCACATTAAGGTATCCTTCATTGCCATACCCACACATTGGAGTGCCCATGGCCATGGCTTCTAACAATACGATGCCAAAGCTTTCACCAAATAAAGCAGGTGCTATATACAGATCCGCTGATTTTAGCAATTGAAGCTTATCTTCCTCCGAAACAAAACCAAGCATTTCTACATCTTCAAGAGAGTTCTGCTCAATGAATTTTTCGGCTAAGATGCGTTCATCTCCATCTCCGGCTATGATGAGCCGGCTATCAGGGCGAGTGGTTTTGATCGTTTTGAAACTTTCCAGTGCGTGAATCAAACCTTTGCGTTCTTCAAGTCTGCCAAGAAAAAGTAGATTGAATTTTCCGTCAGAATATTTTTCCAAAGGTTGAATAGGCTGATTGTAATCTTCCAGGTCGATTCCATTTGGGATGATGGAAATCTCGCGTCTGGAAAACCGGTTGATGTAAGAAGCTTGAGTTTCGCTGACAGATATGATGGCATTCATGAGTTGGAAGACTCCTTTAGCAGCAATAGGCATAATGTTCTTACCTACAAACTGGCTTTTCGGAGTGTCGTGAAAAGTTGCCACATGTTTGGCTTTACTAAATCGTCTTATTTGAATAGGAAGAGCGGGGTTCCAAAACGTGTGAAAGTGGATGATGTCAAAGTTTTCTTCTTTGAGGAATGCCTTAAGTGCTTTGCGATCAGCTCCCAGGGCAATATTGATATCGATTTTTGTACCGCCAAGGTTGAGGCTTCTATTGCCACCAAAGTGAAAAACATTAGGTTGGTTCACGTTCGGGTTTGGAGCAATGATTTTCATATGATGGCCCTTCTTTTGAAGGTGCTTACTCAAGCTCTCGATATGATTTTTTACCCCTCCGGGTCTGGAAAAATCATAAGGACAAACTTGAGCGATTTTCATACAGGTCGTTTGCTAGATAGAACTCATTATTTCCTTCAAGAATATATATTTTTCTTGAAATTGGATAAACCGGGTAAATATTTCTAGGTATTTCCAATTCATCGATTAGCTTTAACCCGAGTTTTTCAAATAGTTTTTTCCATTCTTCGTCAGTCCGAAATCCGTTTTCTGATTTTGACCATGGAGAAGTTCCTAGATGAATTTTTCCCATTATTTTATCCAATTTGTTATGGATAATATCTTCTCCAATAATTATTCTTCCCTGAGTGACTCTTATGCAGTCACGAAGGAGTTTTTCTTGATCATCGGTATGATGTAACACGAAAAACAAGATCAATGTGTCAATTGATTTTGAAGCATTGGGTAGTTCAACGCCGTTGAATAGTTTAAATGGCACATTAGTCTCCATTTTATTGACTATGTCTGTACATTGAACCTTATGCCCTTCATCCTGAAGAAATTTTCCAAACCTGCCAGTTCCAGAACCCACATCTAGACAGTTGTTGCCGTAATGTTCCTGTAATAAATCATATTTGTAAGTAAGAAAGAAATCCTTTTTTCTATTCTGAATTTTTTGGAATAGAACTTTTATCAGGTTGTATAGCATGCGTGTTTAGGCTCTCTATGAAGAGAGAATCATTTATTTGAAATTAGAACAATTTTAAAGTCAAGGAATCAGGTCATTATTTCGGTTGCTCGATATTTATTTTCTTGCATTGTTTAATTTTGTAATCAAACTTTTGAGAATGGCAAATCGTGGAATCGTTTACAAAACAAATAATTTTTATCGATGGTTGGAAAAGGTTAACCTGATAAAAAAGACGCCCAATATTATCAAGGATTATCAAAAGGATTACCCTCATCTGCGAATACTCGAGGAAAATTACGAGGTTATTCGAAAAGAGTGTGAACAGCTATTGAGTAAAAAAGATCAGATCACTGATGTGAAAAATCTCATGGGTAACCAGACCGCTGGTGGAATCCACGTAGTGAAGTGGAAGTCATTCATGTTTAAGTCTGGCGTGATGGTGAAAGAAAATTGCAAACATTGCCCGGAAACCGCAGCCCTGATTGCTAAAATCCCTAAGGTACGTACTGCCTTCTTCAGTATACTTGACCCCAATCAATACATAACACCTCATGAAGGATATTATGATGGATATATGAGGTATCACCTGGGTGTCATCATTCCTGACAATAATGCCAACAATGAATGTTGGATACGTGTAACAAATGGTGTGTCTGATAAAAAGAAAATGGCTGAACTTGGAGATACCTATTACTGGAAAAATGGAGAAGGAGTGATATTCAATGATAACTATACACACGATGCTTCTAATTCTTCTGACGAGATCCGTGTGATTCTTTGGTTAGATATTGAACGAAAGCTTCCTTTATTGTTTTCCTGGTTGAACACGATCATGCTCAATGTGGCCTATTCTACGAAAGGGGTGAAGCAAGTAGCAAAAAATGCGGTAGTTAAATTCTAGATGGAGGATTCTGGAGGTTTGAAGTCATCTCAGATTTTAGTGGGTGCTGAGACATTTATGGAGTCTCTAAGCCTTCGAGCCAATGAAGCCAGGGAATCTTTGTACATCCAGGCAATGACTTTTGAGGGGGATGTCGCTGGAGAGTTGTTGATAGATTTGATGATTAATAGCCCTGCCAAGGATAAACGATTGATTGTGGATTCATTCTCCAAAGTAGTGGTGAGCGATCACTTTGTTTTTGGTACTAGGTATGTTAAAGACAGTGAATTTCGTGCAGAAGTCAAAAATACCCAAAAACTTATCAAAAAAGCTCGTGCAAATGGTGTTCAAGTAAAATTCGTGAACCCGACGTGGCCATTGATGATGCGCTATCCACTGCGAAATCATAAGAAAATGATGATCGTGGATGGAGAGACTTCTTTCATAGGCGGGATCAATTTTAGCGATCACAACTTTGGGTGGCAAGATATGATGGTGGAAATCAGAGATGTATCGTTGGCAAAAACTCTTGTGGATGACTTTTTAAACACCTGGAATAGGCACAATCACTCCAAAAAGGTCAAATGTGAGTCAGGTGATCTTTATCTGATGAATGGACGTAAGAGTCAGACTTTATATAAGGAGCTGTTTAGTTTGATTCAGGAAGCTGAAAGTTCCGTGACTGTAATATCTCCATATGTTTCGGAACCTTTGCTGAATATTTTGTCTCAGACCTCTCAGCGAGGTGTGGATGTGAAGATCATTTCGCCACGTGAAAATAACAAGGGACTTTTTTATAATTTCCTCATATCTAAATGTACTCAAGCTTCATTTATCCTGAAGCATCATCCAGGGATGTTTCATTTGAAGGCTATCTTGATTGATGATAAAAAAATGGTATTTGGAAGCAGTAATTTTGATCTAATCAGTTATTACTTCGAGCAGGAAGTTGTCTTGGTTTCGGAAGAATCGGAATTGGTAGACGCTTTCAAAAGTCAGGTTTTGGTGCCGATGGAAGATGAATCTGTTGAGTATACACCTTCAGAAACCTCCAAGTCCATCAAGTCAGAAATGATTATGGCGTTTCTGCATTTGTTTTGTAGGGTAGCATCGAGTACTATCCTGTCACCACGATCATGAAGTTAACTGTAAGTTGAATTTTTGAAGTAATTTTTTATCTCTGAGTGATTGATGGTAAGAGATTGGTAGGATAAATACAGTCCATGCAATGCTGGCCCAAAAGAACAGGTCCAATCGTCCAAAGAGTGCGCATACCATGATTGCCGTTCGGTGTGTGTTAGTCCCACTAAACAATGCCCACCAGCTCAGCATCACCTTGTTGTAACTACGGTAATTTTTTAAAAATTCATCTTTTGCTTCATTATCACTGACTAATGATCGCATTTGTCGGCGCTGTTGGATGCTCCTGGTTACAAAACGGAGCTGTTTACTGGTATAGTCTAGAATAATGTAATAAATCACTTTGTGATACCACCTAGGACCCTGGAGTTCCACATTTTTGGCTTCATAAGGAATGCTGCTCTCAACCTTTCCTTCCATTAATTCCTGGTATTCACATTTGTAAAATTCGTAAACAGATGATTTCACACTGTGCAAGAAGCCAGCAATCATTGCAAGTGCACCAATGTAGAAGAATCCGTAACTATCCAGAAAAGACAGAAAACCAGCGAAGTAGCAAGCCATAAACACCATGTTGTCGATGGTACCATCTACCATTCTGCCAAATTCAGTAGATGAGCCAGTCATTCTGGCCAATTGGCCGTCTGCACTATCCAATACGCCTGCCAGACTAATTAGGAAGCAACCTATTGCCACAATCCATATTTCTGACTGCCAGTATAGCAGTATTCCTCCTGGTATTCCTGCAGACAGGCTCAAAAAACTAATATGGGTGGGATTAAGGTGCATTGCTTTGCCCCATTTGGCAAAAAACAACCCAAAGAATCTACTGAAGTATAGATCAAACGTTTCTTCAACATCCATTTCTTTGATGGATGACAAAACCTCTTGATAATGTTTGACTAGAAAATTGCTTTTAGGGGAATTCATAGTCATTAAACCTCAGCTCCGAGATGCTGTTTGTTTTTGCTGTACTCTTTATGGTTAATCCACTCCAGGCTATCTGCCGTTGGATTCGGGTCTAGTTGGACCGGATTTCCTAGATAGTCCAAACGTTTGCCTGGCCATCCACAAGCTTCCCAGAGGTAGCGAAAGAGTGAATTCCTATTGAGATTTGGGTGCAAATATGGTTTGAATTCTTTCTCATAAACTTCTGGTAGTTCACTCCAATGTAGCGTGGCGTTGTTGTGATGAAGTCCGTGATAACCATTATTGAATACAAGGAAATTAAGAATTTTATTGGTGAAATTACGAGAGTGGTTATACTCATGGTATACATCACATCCGTCATGTTGCCAGTAATTGGTGCCTACAATGCCCCATTGTGCCCATAAGTGTGGCAGCCAGATAGTAAGTAAAGTTACTGGCCAGTTGAAGATTAATAAAGGAAGTTTAATGAGGCCAACTCCTATTAACTCCAGGAAATACTGGATGACCCAACTTCTGTGTTTCTCCTTCCACATTTTTTTAATCCAGAGCCATTCTGACTTCATTATACTATCTGAAGTAATGAAGAAAAAGAGTGCCTGATTAAGGAAATTCCAACGAAACCTTAGTTTGTCAGTTCTGGCAATGTCCTGATCTTTACCTGTATGCTGATGATGACTTAGATTGTGGCCAATGACGAAAGGGCTTACAGGATAACCATAAGTCATAGATAGTATGACTTGAAAGATCTTGTTGGCTCTTTTGCTTCTGAAAATGGGCACATGAACCGTATTGTGCACAATTACAGCACACATAAATGATAGCGTGCAGAGATAGGCTACAGCAGGTATTTGGAGCCAGATCCTCATGACTGGAAAATAATACCAAATGAATGCTGTGCTCACGAAGTACAGCAAAACCACAAAAAGTGTTTTACGATCGGCTTTATACTTTAACGTCAACATGGTTATGATACTTTTTCACGCACTACTCGCATTGACTTGGTAGACCACTTAGAATAAAATGGAGACAAGACATATTGTCTTATTAAATACCAGATAAGACTTTTTTCATTCAAAGCAGGATCTATTTTATCTCGTATTTCGGCATGAAACTCCGGTAGTTTGCTCCAGTGTAGGTAGGGTTTGATATGATGAGCTGTATGCAGACCATTGTTGAATAGAAACACGTTCAAAAAACCTTCAATATTTCTGGAATGGTTGAACTCAGATTCTTCATCCGCATGAATGTGTTGTATATAATTGAAAACCAACACACTATTTAGGGAGATTTGATGAGGTAATATGACATACCACAATGCTGCCTGCCAGTCAATAATAAATGCCGTGACCAGCACCGCCAGAATACTTAGAACCTGAAGTAGATGTTGCATGTATTTTTTGCTATCCTTTTTCCTCAACTCTTTCATGTATGCCCAAATAGCTTTTTGTTGAATACCTCCACTATACATTGGATAGTAGATAATTGTCCAGAGATTGTTTTTCTCTGAAAAGGCATAGGTTTTGGTATAGTCGGGTTCTTTGTTGGTATAGGTATGGTGATTTTGTATGTGCGTAGGAATCCAGCCAAACACAGGATACCCATAAAGCATAGTAAGCCAGCAATCCATGAATACATTCATGCCTTTGTTCTTCCAAGTAGGAACATGGCGGTGATTGTGAACAATGACTCCTACAGTAATTGCCATGATCAATTCAGCCGCATAGAGCACACCTCTCCATGGATTCTCTAATTGATCGTGAAACAGAAACAAGCTTATCATCAGAGCAGTGGTGACAACTAGATATATAAGCGTTTTAATGTCAGATTTATATCGAAGCATACTTCTTTATAGTTGTTACAAAGTTAATCAATCTGCAAGATGTGTTGAGAGTATTTTAACATGGAGCTGATTTTATTGCGCTGAACAGTAATATGTTTGACATATCTTATGAATCTTATTGGCATTAAGAGCTACTCCGATTAATGCACTTATGATTAAATTTGCCAATATGGAGCGAACTACCGAATTCATTTGGAAGGAAGATAAAGAGCCGCATTTTCATCGGCGAAAACAAATTTTGAAGGAGGTTCCTGAAGTGAAAGATCTCTTTGGAATAGATCCATGGCTAAAGTATAAAGTGCTATTTGTTTCTTTCCTGCATTTGGGTGTTTCCTTTTTTGTCCCGGAGAATATTTGGGGGTTTATTGCGGTTACTCTTCTTGTGGGTACCACGCTTGTTCATATATTGGTCTTGGCGGTACATGAGCTATCACATGATTTGGCCTTTGATTCTGAAGCGAAGAATAATTGGTTGGCTATAATTGTGAATCTGCCTTTGCTCTTTCCTTTTGCTATGGCATTTAAGACCTATCATCTGGAACACCACTGGAAACAAGGTGAAGACAAGATAGATACAGATTTGCCAAGTAAGTGGGAGGTGAAGGCCTTTAGAGGATTTATAGGAAAGTTGTTTTGGATGATATTTCAAACCTCTTTTTATGCCATCCGACCATTGTTTATTTATCCTAGAAAGCCAAACAAATGGGAAATTATCAATCTGATTACTCAGCTGAGCTTTGTGGGTATTTACTTTTATTTCTTTGGTTGGTTAGGATTGCTGTATATGTTTTTTTCTATAGGACTGGCAACGGGATTGCATCCGCTCGGCGGACATTTTGTATCAGAACACTATGTAACCAAAGAAGGCCAGGAGACCTATTCGTATTATGGCCCGCTCAACAAAATAGTTTTCAATGTAGGCTATCACAATGAGCATCATGATTTTCCAAATGTACCGGGTTCCAGGTTGCCTAAATTGAAAAAAGTAGCAGGTCAGTACTATGATGACCTGCATTATTATAATTCGTGGACAGGAGTGATTTTAAATTTCCTTACCAATAAAAAGGTTGGGTTGAATGCCCGTGTGAAAAGGAAAAAAGCTGCATGAGTTAAGCAGCTTCATTAATCTTTCCAACAATCACTTCCATGGCTTCTTGAACTGTGTTTATTTTTCCAATAGAGTCATCATCTATGGCTATATCAAATTCTTCCTCAATGGCAATAACGATATCAATGAGGTAAGCAGAATTGATTTGAAGATCTTTTAAAATGTCTTTCTCAGGTGTGATATCCTCCACTTTAACTTCGTCAGGAAGGTACTTGCTAATGATAGGTGTTATTCTATTCTGTATTTCTTGAATGTCCATACAACTTAGGTGAATTTTCTGAAAATTAGACAGCAATTTACATCACCGAAACCAAAATTGGATTTAATTATCGTTTGAATTTCTTGTTTTTTAGATTGGAATGGAATCTTTTCTGTTGGATAAATTTCCTTGATCTTATCATGAACAGAATCTTCATCCAGGTTTATGTTTTTGTGAATGAAGTTTTCATTAAGCTGAATGAGACAAGCAACAGACTCAATAGATCCAGCAGCCGAAATGGCATGTCCGATCATTGACTTTACCGTATTGATCATTGGGAGTTTTTCCGATGGTAAATTCAATGCTTTCACCCAATTTTCAATTTCCAAAGGATCGGCCATTGTGGAGGTGAGGTGACCAGAAATCAAATCAATTTCTGAGGCGTCAATATCAGCATGACTCAGAGCAGCCTGGATACACTCAACTACCGCCTCAGGGTTTGGAGCAGTCATTGATCCTCCATCTCGCTGACCTCCGCAGTTTTGTGAAACACCAATCAGCTCGGCGATAATCGTTGCTCCCCGCTCCTGAGCGGATTCCAATGTTTCTATTACCACGGCTCCAGCTCCACCTGATGGAACGAACCCCGAGGAGAATTTGCTCATTGGTTTGCTTGCTTTTTCTGGAGCATTATTGGAGTTTGGTACGAGTATTCGCATGGTGTCGAAAGCACCCCAAATAAATCGACCAATACCTTCGGTGCTTCCACAAAGCATGATGTCTGCTTTACCTAATTGGATTTGTTCATATCCAATCAATATAGCCTCACTGCCAGTGCTACAAGCCGAAGAGTTGCTAATCACTGGACCACCCAGACCTAGAAGTTGGTTGAGGTAAGCTCCAGTTCCACTATTCATAGACTGGGGTACCAGAGTTGTACCGACTGTCTTACCTTTTCCTATGTTTAGTTTATTGATAGGTTCTAAAATAAATTGATCAAGTCCGGGAGCACCAGCACCAAACACCATCCCGTTTCTGGAGCTTCTTTCTTTGCTTTTGGTAAGCCCCGCGCTTTCCCAGGCCTCTAGACCAGCTAAACAACCATATCTGATGGCGTTGTTTTTGAGTACTTCTTTGAAGATATTGGGAAAATACTTGTCAAGATATTCTTCTGTAACCGGTGGAACTCCGGCTACCTGACATCTGAAATTAAGCTCGGCTGAATCCTCCTGAAAGGTAATCCCAGATTTACCTTCGTACAGTGCTTTTGAAAATTCCTTTACACCAACGCCATTGGCAGCGACTACTCCCATACCTGTGACTACTACTCTTTTTCTCTCCATTTACCTTCTGATTAATACGCCTCCCAGTTCACCTCTCGCTACAACCTGGCCCTCATGAGTACATTTTACTTTGCAAAATAGTTTGCCTAACCTGAAAAATACTTTTTTCGATTCAACAACCAGCTTGGCACCTGGACCTACCGCATTGACAAATTCAACGTGGAAGTTGCTAAACACAGGTAAGATTTCTTTGTCGGCATCTTCCGGTTTATCCTCAAACTGCTTCAATAATAGACCAATGCCAAATGATACAAGGCCAATCTGGGCCATTATTTCTGTGATGATCACGCCCGGAACAATAGGCTTTTCTTTGAAATGCCCTCGAAAATAATACTCATTCTCTTTGATGGTATAATTTCCCGTGATCCTATCTTCATTTAGTTCTGTGATATCATCTACAAACAAAAAAGGATCACTGTAAGGCAATAATTCGAGGATTTGTGGGATTTTATCTGTCATTTTAAACTAAGTGTTCACCTCCGTCTACATGAATAATTGAGCCGTTGATCCAGTTCGCTTCGGGTTGTGTCAGCAAGTAAATGGCGTTGGCTACATCTTCCGGCTGGGTAAGTCGATGGTAGGGATTTCTCTTTTTTGTAAAATCAACTAATTCATCGTAACCAGGAATTAATCGGAGAGATGGGGTGTCAGTGACTCCAGCATGAATACAGTTGTATAATACTCCATGTGAGCTCATCTCTACAGCTAGGTACTTTGTTAGTGTTTCGAGAGAAGCCTTTGCCATTCCTACTGCGGCATAGCCAGGCCATGATCGAGTGCTACCTTCTGATGTGAGTGTAATAAATCGACTTCCTCTAGTGAGTAATCCATTTGAATGCAGCAGCTCATTCCATAATTGCACATTAAAACACATGGCATCCATGGTAAGCTTTAAGTCGTCCATCCGTAACGGCTTGTCCTGAGTGATGTCAAGACTCCCCAGATTGCCACGAGTAATGGCATGTAGCACAAGTTGAAAAGGTTTGTCATTGGCTTGTATGACTTCAAGCATCTTTTCTTTGTCTGTCGCATCAATATTGTGAGTGGTGAAGGTGCAGTTTTCTGTGGTTGAAACATCCTCAATGAACTTTTCCAGATCACTGACTCCTTGCCTACGGTCTCGATGTACGATGACGATTTCATCAAAGGTAGCGGCGATCTTCTTGGCCGTTGCTTTACCAATTCCACTCGATCCACCTAATATCAAAGCTCTTTTTGTCATTTCTTTTTAATTGAGTAATTAGATTGATTTCTTGTAGCACCTTCTTCTTAAAATACCAGTTATTTCGGTATCGTATTCCTTCCAAAGATTAATCACGGCTTTGTTTTCTTCCAGCATAGGACCCGTAGCAAGCGAGGTGACACCAAGCTTAATGAAGTTATTCCAAATGTCATTAAATATTATGGCATGAACTCCGAGTTTTTGATAGTCAGGATCGACTCCAATCAGAAAAAGGTCCATCAAACTGTTTCGTTTGAAATCTCTCAAAATATGGATGAAGCCAAATGGAAAAAGGGATCCTTTGGCTTTTTTTAGTGCTTCAGATATGGATGGCAGAGCAATTGCCATACCTATTACGTCTTGTTGTTCATTTACGATGATGCTGATAAATTCCTTTTTTATAAAATCAAAATACTGTTTGATGTAGTACTCGATCTGTTTTGGGGAGAGCGCATAATACCCGTACAGGTTGCTGTAAGACTTGTTTAGTAAATCAAATACTGCAGGAGCGTATTTTTTAATGTCTTTATCTCTCTTAAATTTTATGGATTTTAGTCTAAATCTGCTTTCGCATACTGAGGCTACCCGTGCGAGCTTTTTGGAAGTAGTGTATGGTATATCTCCTCTTCCTTCGAACCAGTCTACAGCCTTCTCCATCCCAAAACTCTCATAGTGTTTTTGATAATAGGGTGCATTATAGATCGTGGCTTGAGTAGCGGTAAATTCAAATCCTTCAATTAAAGCTCCTTCAAAATCAAGATCTGTGAAGCCCATAGGGCCATGCATGCCTTCGGCTCCTTTTTGTTGGCCCCATTCCACAACAGTATCAAAAAGAGCAGCAGAAACTTTTTCATCGTCAACAAAGTCAATCCATCCAAAACGGATAAGTTTTTTTTCTTCAAATTCCTGGTTAAGTAAGATGCCAGCTATTCTACCAACTATCTCATCATTTTTTTTAGCTACCCAATACTTTGCCTCAGCATTTTCAAATGCTGGATTTTTTTTGGGATCAAGTGTACTAAGCTCGAAACTCATCAAAGGAGGAACATAAGAAGACACCCCTTTGTACATTTTCATTGGAAACTTGATAAATGCTTTCAGGTCCTTTTTATTGGTAACCTCAGATATAGTAATGCTCATTGGCAATTATTTTGCGTCTGTAAAAGTACTACCATCTTATCTAAATTAACTTAGTATTAGGATAGCTGCTTGTAATCGCAAACTTATCATAATTTTGCAGCTCGTATGAATATTAAGTGTGTCATCTTAGCCGCAGGCAAAAATACCCGCCTCGATACTGGTATGCCCAAGTCTTTACTGCAAGTCAATGGAATTTCTCTTTTAGAGAGGCATATCCAACAGTTTAATAAGGTAGGGTGTCAAGAGTTTTGTATAGTCACAGGTCACAATCCCGAGCCTATTGAGAAAATTATTGCTGTCTTGTCAGAAAAGTATTCTGTGGAGATAGATACAGTCCATAATGAAAGATATGATCTGGAAAATGGCTTTTCTGTGAGTGTGGCTGAGGATTGGGTGAATAAAAGTTCTATTGATGGATTCTATTTGACGATGGGGGATCATATTTTTCAGCAATCCTTTGTCCAGGCATTTCACAAAGGAGTAGAAAAGGGAATCACTGAAGAATTATGCCTCGCAGTAGATGTGCCATCTAAGTTTAATGAGCATATAGATATTGATGATGTGACACGTGTATTTGTTGAGACAAATGGTAGCATAAAACAAATCGGAAAGGGACTACTTGAATATAATCGATATGATACAGGCTTGTTCTATTTGAAGCCGGGAGTTTTTCATGCACTTAAATCATGTTTTGAACATGGGAAGTTTACCATTTCAGACATGGTTTCAACGCTAATTCAACAGGATCAGGCGACAACATTGGATATTGTAGGGCATTTGTGGAATGATGTTGATAATTTTAGCGATCTGGACAATACTTCCAAACTAGATTTTTGATTCACAGGCGTTCTGTAGTTTTGCCTTCTTGGGGGGTGAACACATAGGTAGTGGAGAAAAGGTTTTAGCGTAGCAAAACAGATTTATGAGTAGACTAAGGGATCGAACCAAATTATATACAGAGCCACAGCGTGTGAAAGCGTTAGGGTACTATCCTTTTTTTAGAAAAATACAGTCCGAGCAAGGAACAGTTGTTAAGGTTGGCGGAAAAGATGTGCTGATGTTTGGGTCTAATAGTTACCTGGGCCTGACAGATCATCCTAAAGTGATCGAAGCTGCTAAGAACGCTATGAATCAGTATGGAGCAGGCTGTGCAGGTTCCAGATTCTTGAATGGTACGTTGGATATTCATGAAGAACTTGAAGACCGACTAGCACATTTTCTTAATAAAGAGGCTGTCTTGATGTATAGTACTGGTTTTCAGGTAAACATGGGAGTAATTCCTTGTTTGACCACCAGAGGAGATTACATTATAATGGATGAATTTGTTCATGCATCGATTATTGAAGGAGCACGTCTGTCCTTAGCTAACAAATTGAAGTTTCGCCATAATGACATGGAGTCATTGGAGAAAAAACTACAACATTGTCCTGTAGATGCTTTTAAACTGATTGTGGTAGATGGCATCTTCAGTATGGAAGGTGATATAGTAAAACTACCAGAGGTGGTGGCGCTTGCCAAGAAGTATGACGCAGTGGTAATGACGGATTGTGCTCACGCTGTTGGAGTGATTGGAGATCATGGAGCAGGAACACCTTCGCATTTTGGTCTAACGAATGACGTAGATCTTATCGGCGGTACCTTTAGTAAATCTTTAGCTTCACTTGGCGGTTTTATTGCTAGTGATCAGGATACTATCAATTATCTAAAGCATCATTCCAGATCTATGATATTCAGTGCAAGTATTACTCCTCCTTCTTGTGCTGCTGCTTTGGCAGCATTAGATATCATAGAGTCAGACGATTCACATCGTTTGAAGTTGTGGGAAAATACTCACCGGGCATTGAAGGGGTTGAGAGAGTTAGGATTTGATACAGGAAGTTCCGAATCTCCTATTATCCCAATTTATGTTCGGGATTACATGAAGACATTTCAGCTGACAACCAAATTATTGGAAAGCGGCGTGTTTGTCAATCCAATCATTTCTCCAGCAGTAGCTCCAGAGGATACTTTAATAAGGTTTAGCCTGATGGCTACTCATTCGTTTGAGCAAATAGATGAGGCTATTGATAAAATTTATCAAGAGTTCAAGAAATTGGAGATCGTTCTGGCCTAGGCCAGAAAGTCATCAATTTTACGAAGAATATCAGTTTCACTCATTTTATCGGCTGGGGACTTGAACCCAAAAGCAGAGACAACTGGAATATTGCCTGTCAGACCTTTTTCTTTAGCCACTTTTGCCAATCTAACTACATCCAGCATGACTCCAGCACTATTTGGACTGTCTTCAACTTTTAACTTAAGCTCAAGTTCAAATTTTTGATTACCAAACTGAGTACCGTTCACATTGATATAGCAGATTTTGGCATCTTTCAAGTGAGGTACATAATCGCTCGGCCCAATTCTAAGAGCTGGCTCGTTGCCTTCTTTGAATAAAGTGGAAACTGCTGAAGTTTTAGAGATACGCTTAGATTGAAGTCGAGACTCATCAATCATGTTTTCAAAGTCAGTATTTCCACCAACGTTTAGCTGATATAAATTGTCGATGTTGAAACCACGATACATCAAGCTCTCAACCAAGACTCTATTGAGATAAGTAGCACCAAACTGAGATTTAATATCATCACCAGCACACACCAATCCCGCTTCTTTGAATTTATTACTCCATTCTGGGGTAGAGCAGATAAATACCGGAATGGCATTAATAAACCCAACACCAGCTTTTAATGCTTCTTCTGCATAAAATTTTGCAGCTTTCTCACTGCCCACAGGAAGGTAACAGATGACGAATTCTGCTTCTACTTCTTTTAGATAAGCAGCTATATCTACTGGTGCCTGTGAATCATCCACTTGAAAAGAGTTGTGCATATGTTCAGCCACACCATCAAGTACAGGACCTTTCACGACTTGTACATTGTAGTTCGGAACTTCTGAAAATTTCTCAGCTGTATTGCTTCCAGAGAAGATGGCTTCAGAAACATCCTTGCCAATCAATCGTTTGTCAACGTCGATTGCACCGACGACTTGTACATCTTTAATTAAGTAGTTACCAATTTCCCTTCGTACGTAGCCTTTGGTTTCTTGTTCATTTTTATAGAATTCAATTCCTTGTATGAAAGAACTTGAACAATTACCCAGACCCACAATGACAACTCTAATCATATCTCTTAAAAATTCGAGGCAAATTAAATAAATTTCAGTCGTCGAAGCATAACATATCACCAACATCTGAGTAAAATCAATGTAATCGCGCTTGAACGCTCCTTTTTTCTACATTAGCAAACATCATGACAGCTGAATTCATCAAATTATATCCTGAAAATCCAGAAGAAGACAAAATTCTTCAGATCGTTGAAGTGATCAGAGATGGAGGATTAATCATCTATCCAACGGATACAGTTTATGGGTTAGGATGTGATATTTTTAACACAAAAGCACTGGAGAGACTGAAATTGATTAAAGGGATCAAAGGAAAGAATATTAACCTTTCTTTCATTTGCTATGATTTGAGTCAATTATCGGAGTATGCCAAACATGTAGATACACCCACTTTTAAACTGATGAAAAAGTGTTTGCCAGGTCCATTTACATTCATTTTGGAGTCTTCAAGCAAGGTGCCCAAAATTTTAAATGTCAAAAAGAAAACGATCGGTATTAGGGTGCCAGACAATAATATTCCGAGAGATATTGTGAAGTTCTTAGGGAACCCGATTATCACTACTTCTATTCATCACGAAGATGAAATTGTTGATTATACCACGGATCCTAGTTTGATTTATGATGACTTTGCCAATCTAGTTGATGTCATTATTGATGGAGGGTATGGAAACAATCAGCCAAGTACTGTGATCGATTGTACAACGGATGAACCTGAAATAATTAGAGAGGGGCTGGGAGACATTTCTCAATATATATAAATGCAGAAAATAATTATCGAACCCCATTATTTGGGGAGTATTGAGTATTATTCCCAGATAATAAGATCTCAAGAAGTTCATCTGGAAATCTGTCAGAATTTCACCAAACAGACCTATAAAAATCGTTGCTACATTTTATCTGCCAGTGGTGTGATGCCATTAATGGTGCCTGTGAAGTTCAATAATAGAACTGCATATAAGGACGTATTGATTGATCACAGTCAATCCTGGTCGCGGGATCATTGGGGGGCATTCTATTCTGCTTATGGCAAAGCTCCTTATTTTGAGTTTTTTGAAGATTATTTTAAAGCAATTTGGGACAAGCAGCATCAGTTTTTGCTTGACTTAAGCCTGGAGATGATGACAATGTGTCTGAAAATCTTACAAATTGACAGGTCTATAATACTGACAGAACAATACGATAAAATTCCCGATCATCGACTAAAAGACCTCAGAGAACGAATACTTCCCAAAAAGACTTTTGAAGAAAGAAATTTATATCTACCTTTTCCCTATACCCAGACATTTGGCAACATTTTTGTCCCAAACTTGAGCATTATAGACCTCATTTTATGTGAGGGTTCGAGGGCCTCAGAAGTGCTGACGCGATCAATGCACTGAGTGATTGAACAAATCCAATTTATTATGTGTTTTAAAACTCGGAAATGCCGAGGATTTAACTCATATAAATTTTAAATTTACTAATAGAGTACTCAATATCATATAATCCATTTTATGGAAGCTAAATTTTCAAATAGAGTAAAAGAGGTAATCTCACTGAGTCGCGAGGAAGCTTTGCGTCTTGGGCATGATTACATCGGTACAGAGCATTTGCTACTTGGTATGATTCGTGAAGGAGAAGGAGTAGCAGTGAGCCTGTTGAAAAAATTAGGAGTTTCTCTGGAAGAGCTTCGTTCAGCTATTGAGCAAGCCACTAAAGGAACAGCTACTAGCAATGTTAAGAATTTGGCCAACATTCCATTGACCCGTCAATCGGAAAAAGTGTTGAAAATAACTTATCTGGAAGCGAAAATTTTTAAAAGCCAATTAATTGGTACCGAACATTTATTGTTGTCGATTTTAAGAGATGAAGATAATCTGGCTACTCAAATTCTAGACAAATTTGATGTGAGCTACGACGTAGTAAAAGAACTTCTAGAATATCAAACAGAAAACCCATTGGCACAGTCTGATACAGATGATGGTGACGATGATACTGGAAAAATGTTTGGTGGATCTTCTTCTTCTGGCGGAAGTGGTCGTGAAGCATCTAAAGGAAACGAAAAGTCAAGAACTCCAGTGTTGGACAACTTTGGAAGAGATCTGACCAAGTTGGCTGAAGATGACAAGCTAGATCCAATCGTAGGAAGAGAGAAAGAAATCGAGCGTGTTGCTCAAATTCTTAGTAGAAGAAAGAAAAATAATCCTATTCTCATTGGTGAGCCAGGTGTTGGTAAGACAGCCATAGCTGAGGGTTTGGCATTGAGAATTGTACAGAAAAAAGTTTCAAGAATCCTTTTTGGAAAGCGAGTAGTAACACTTGACCTTGCATCACTTGTAGCTGGAACTAAGTATCGTGGGCAGTTTGAGGAGCGAATGAAAGCTGTGATGAATGAGATTGAGAAATCACCAGATGTGATTTTGTTCATTGATGAGCTTCATACGATTGTTGGTGCTGGCGGGGCTTCTGGTTCTTTGGATGCTTCTAACATGTTCAAACCAGCGCTTGCAAGAGGTGAAATCCAATGCATTGGAGCAACAACTCTTGATGAGTACAGACAATACATCGAAAAGGATGGTGCATTGGCGAGACGTTTCCAGATGGTGATGGTTGATGCTACTACGCCAGAAGAAACGGTACAGATTCTTGAAAATATTAAAGATAAATATCAGGATCATCACCATGTGAACTATACCAATGAAGCTATTGAAGCATGTGTGGCACTTTCAGATAGATATATCAGTGATAGATACCTTCCAGATAAAGCTATCGATGTGATGGATGAGGCTGGTGCACGGGTGCATATTAGTAATATCAATGTGCCAAAACAAGTCGTGGAGCTTGAAGAGCAGATTGAAGAAATCAAAAAAGAGAAAAATAGAGTAGTAAAAAGTCAGAAGTACGAAGAGGCTGCTCAGCTTAGAGATAAAGAAAAGAAACTTCTTGCTCAATTAGATGAGGAGAAGAACAAATGGGAGGAGGAAACCAAAACCAAGCGATACGAAGTAAACGAAGAAAACGTGGCTGAAGTAATTGCTATGATGACTGGTATCCCTACCAAACGAATTGCGCAAAATGAAAGCGTGAAGCTCCTCGCTATGAAAGAGGATCTGAAGAAAAAAGTAATTGGTCAGGATGATGCAGTTATTAAGTTAACTAAGGCCATCCAGAGAACAAGAGTAGGATTGAAAGATCCTAAGAAACCAATTGGTTCATTTATTTTCCTGGGACCTACTGGAGTTGGTAAAACGGAAATGGCCAAGATGCTATCTACGTACTTATTTGATAAGGATGATACATTGATCCGGATTGATATGAGTGAGTACATGGAGAAATTCTCGGTATCAAGACTGGTAGGAGCGCCTCCGGGCTATGTGGGATACGAAGAAGGTGGACAGCTTACTGAGAAGGTAAGAAGAAAGCCATACTCAGTCGTTCTGTTGGACGAAATCGAAAAAGCACACCCTGATGTATTCAATATTTTACTTCAAGTGCTGGACGATGGTGTTTTAACTGATGGATTGGGTAGAAGGGTAGATTTTAGAAACACAATTATCATCATGACCTCCAATATTGGAGTGAGAGATTTAAAGGATTTCGGAGCTGGTATCGGATTTGCCACTGCTAATAGACGAGACAATGCAGATGATACGATGAAGTCTACTATCCAAAATGCCTTGAAGAAAGCATTTAGTCCTGAGTTCTTGAATAGATTGGATGATGTGATTGTATTCAACTCTTTAGAAAGAGAACATATTCATCAGATCATAGATATCTCTTTGGAGAAATTGTTCAAGAGAATTGTGGACATCGGGTACAATGTAGAGTTGACTAAGAAAGCTAAAGACTTCTTGTCAGACAAAGGCTATGATCCGCAATATGGTGCAAGACCACTGAATAGAGCAATTCAGAAATACCTGGAAGATCCTGTCGCTGAAGAAATCCTGAAAGGAGAAATCAATGAAGGAGATACTTTAGTAGCAGATTGGGATGGGAAGTCAGAAGAGCTTCATTTCAAACTGAAGAAGAAAAAAGTAAAACAAGAAGATAAAGAAAAATAGAAAAAGGCCTCATTTGAGGCCTTTTTCATTAGTATCCTTTGTAAATATTTCAAATAAAAAGAAGAGATGAACTTAATGAAGTTCATCTCTTACCCAACCTAATCATCAAAAAACTCACCTAAATAATACCTATTAGATTCAATGTTGAATCTCGAAAATTCTTGCAAAATAGTAGAGCTATTGCTCGGTCTATTTGTTTCAATCTATTAAACTTGGCTCTATACATCTTTGATTAAACTCGTTAGATTTTCAATCTCTTCTGATAAAGCTTAGTTGATGTTTCTTTTTCCTTAATTACAATTCAAAAGTAGCGCTGGAGGTATTCTGATTCGGTTGAATTACGATTTTTGGCTGACCCTTTTCGGTGATCGGCAAGATTTGGGAGATTATTTGTTTGGAAAGTGCAACCTTTGTCATCATAAAGTAGTTTATAATATAAACTTATTTATATTTACATTATGACTGAGAAAGAATTAACTGGAAAAGAGAGTCTGCATCTGATTACGAGTATGATCAGTCAGGCTAAAAGTAACTACCAGAAAGGAGGAAGTTTTTATTTCCTTCTTTGGGGTTGGGTTGTGCTTGCTGCTAATTTGGGACATTATTATTTAGACGCGTTTACTGACTATCAGCATCCTTACATAGTATGGGTGATTACCATTCCTGCAGGGATAGTTTCTGGTATATATGGTAGTTACCAAAGTAAGAGAGCGCAAGTGGTAAGTCACCTGGATCGTTTGTATGGCCAGATCTGGATGGCTATTGGAGTTGCTGTGGTGATTCTGTTGATTTTCATGAGGCGTTTAGAATACAATCACAACGCGGTAATCATGCTGTTTTCTGGAATTGGTACGTATATGTCCGGAGCGATGCTAAGGTTCAAACCTCTCATGATTGGTGGAGTAGTATTAGGAATTACCAGCATTGTTTGTTTTAATGTGAGTATTACTGATCAATATCTCGTTGGTGGAATTGGTATATTCGCAGGATATTTAATCCCCGGATACTTATTAAAGAGTAAAGAGAAATGAGTGGTTTCAAGCCATTAGACCCATTATTACATTCACAACTTCGTTTGGCAGTGATCAGCTTATTGTTAGGTGTTGAGTCAGCAGAGTTTACTTTTATTAAAGAAAAGACTCAAGCTACAGCAGGTAACCTAAGTGTGCAGCTGGACAAATTGAGTGAAGCGGGATACATTCATGTAGAGAAGGCTTTTAAGGGTAAGAAGCCCGTAACTACTTGTAAAATCACTAAGCAAGGTGTTGAAGCATTTGAAGCATATGTGAATGCCTTGAAAGGTTATATCGAATAATTTTTTTACCTATTAAGTTTATAATATAAACTAGTTTATAAATATTAAAATCATGAAAAATATCAAATTCACATTAATCGTTACATTGTTTAGTATCGCCCGGGCTATTACTTGTGTTGCGCAAGGTGATGCCATGAGTTATAGAGCATACACTACGACAAGTCCAACTATATGGGAGCAGAAAATTGCTTCTACTAGTGAAAATACTTTTGCAAGAGCCATGGCACAGTATGGTTTTCTTAACTCTACTATGGCGAGTAAAGATGATGAGGCTTTTCATCGTTATTATGATGAGACCATCGATCTTCTCGATGAGCTAATCGAAGCAGAAAAAAATATTGCTGAGTGTATGGCTTTAAAGTCATCCATTTATGGTCTTGAACTTGCATACAATAGTTACAAGGGAATGTTTCTTGGTCCCAAAAGTACCTCTCTTATCGAGGATGCCTATGAAATGGAAAATGGCAATCCTTTAGTCGTGAAGTTGTATGCATCCTCCAAGTTATACACTCCAGAGATTTTTGGTGGTGATCCCGATCTGGCTGTCAAAGAGTTTGATCGGTGTATTAAGCTATACGAGGAGAAAGGAGATACCACCAATAATTGGTTTTATCTGGATGCTCTGGCACACCTGGGTTTGGCATATCAAAAAGTGGATAATCACGATATGGCTTTGACTGTATTCAATAAAGCGCTAAAAATGGAGCCTGATTTTGGGTGGATTAAATACGCTTTGAAGCCATCATCTGAAAAAGCCCTTGCTGCCAAATGAAATTGCTGATAGTGGTATATCTTTTGGCTTGCGGGTGGTTCGCTGATGCACAGACAGCTATCAGAGCCAAGGTGCTAGATCGAGAGACCAGAGAGGTCTTGATAGGTGTGAATATCTTTTTTATCAAGGATTATTCTCAAGGAACTACCACGGATTTTAATGGAGAATTTGAGGTGTCGGTAACGAAGGAACAAATGACCGACACCCTACTATTCTCCTACATGGGCTATAAGGAGCAGATGATTTCGGTTGGTGAACTGGATGAGACTGTCTACCTGGAGGCTAAAGATTTAGAAATGGACGCAATAGAAGTAGTGGCAGAACCTTTGATTGCTGAGGAGTTTAAATTCGAAAAAGTCAACAAACTTGAAATTTACACCAATCCTGCCTCCAAAGCTGATCCACTGCTGGCAGTAAATTCCATGCCGGCGTCTACTACTACAGATGAATCGGCATCTATAAGTTTGCGAGGTAGCAGTTCTATCGAGACTGGAATTTTTTTAAACAACGTTCCTGTATATGATGTAATTCGCTATAGTCAGCTAAATGGTGTGGGAGCTTTTAGCTTATTCAATACGGCACTCATTAAAAATGTAACCGTATTTCCAGGTAATCCACCTTTAGAGTTTGGTAATAGCACCGCTGGAGTGGTTTCTATTGTGACTGATGATGATGCAATCAAATCGAGCAACTCCTCCCTAATCATCAGCCCTGCCAGCATTGGGTTACAAAGAAATCAGCGTTTAGGATCACAGAACCTGAAGCTTTTCAGCAACTATCAGCCGAGTACACTGCTCAAATGGATAAATCCTAAGGCTCTTCCCCAACTCAATTCTTTCAGATCAATAGATGCAGGGGCTTACCTTTATGGACAATTAACAACTAAACTGAATTACAAATCCTACAACTATGTGTTGTTAGAAAATTACGATTATCAGTTTCTTCACCCGACATTTGAAGGGTCCATTTTGCAAAAACGAAAAAAGGCTATAAATGTATCTAATCTTTACTGGAACACCCCCATTGGTACATTTTCCTGGAATCAAGGTTACTCATTTACCTCAGGCAATTACACCTACAGTTTGGCTGATTTTAATGTGAATTACCGGACATTTTTTCAAGGATTTGTTTATTCCAAAGTAATGGAGAAATGGCAGGTTAAAAGTGGGTTGCAATTAGATATTAATCATTCGGAGATTCAAGGAGTTTTGTTCCAATACCCATATGCAGTAGGAGCGTCATTTCCTTTAAATACTATTGATCATGGCAATAAATCATCTACAGTAGAGCTTTTTGCTTATGGGAAGTACTACTTCACTGATGATTTGATTTTGGGTGGGGGAGTGCGTAAAAACCTGAATCGAGAGATTCATGATTATTTGAGTGCACAGATGAACATGACTTATCTACTAGATAATAATTGGAAGGTGATTTTGGGTGGTGGCCGCTTCCACAAGTATGGGGTAGATACAGATCAGGGACAATTAGTTTTTGTGAGAAGTGATCAGTTATCGGCAGACATATTCTATGCGCACTCAGGTACAGATGCTTCTGTTTCCTTTTTTAATAAACACACAACTCTTAATGGAGTGAAGCTGCCCGTGAGTGGTCTCGAATTGTTCTTAGATCAACGATTATCTTCTCGTTGGAGCTTTGATGTATCCTATACTTATCTGACTACTCAGGAAGGGTCAGCTTTTGATATCAGTTATTTTTTCAAATCAAATCTGAAATATCAAAAGAACAACTGGACATTGGCTACCAATAGTATTTTTCGTGAAGGACTTGGTTATTTCAGCGTAATCAATGCCCAAAACGATTCAGAACTTGGAGTATTTTATCCAATCTATTCTGATCATCTTTCCCAATACCATGATTATTTCATTATCAACCTGTCAATTAGTAAGTTGATACCAATTAGTGAGGACTTAACTATGGTAGCTTTTGGTTCTATCAATAATCTGACCGATCACGAAAATGTCCGTGGGTACCGGTATAATTTTGACTACACTAATTCAACCGCTCAGTATTTCAGCGGAAGAATGATTTATGCTGGAATACAGATCAACTTTTAATATGGTTAAATACTCGGAAGGAATCAGGTGATATTTATTAACTGAAAGATCATGAGAATATCAAGCTTAATATGCACCGAGGTATTTTCTAAGAAACCATTCTACTGCTAAGAGGCCAACAATAAGAAGAATGACCCAAATAGAATCGATTAAAGGGAGCTTTTCGCGAGAAGTACTAATTGTACTCTTGTAAGAGGCTTCTTTTATTTCATCTATCAATCTTGATTGATTACTGAAGTGCTCAAACTTTCCCCCAGTATTTTCTGATAATCGTCTCAATAGATTGTGGTTAGCAGTGAGATTGATTCCTTCAATTTGAATGTCTCTCACAGCGAAGGACCCTTGTTCAAAGAATTTATTACCACCAACGGCGGTAGAAGCTTTGAATGTAAAAATCCCTGGTTCTAGAACTCCAATCTTGAAATAGCTATTTGCCGGGTTATCAATCAACTGATAAGTCTTGATGTTTCCTTCTTGATCCGTGATTGTCAAATCGATGGTGTTTCCATAACTCCGCTCAAAAATTTCATTGTAAACCTCAGTATCTAAAATGACTTGATCACCAATCTGGTAGTCTGCCTGTCTTGGTTTAACAATAAACCGATCTTTATTGACCTTAATGCTCAGGTACTGAACCGTTTTTAATACAAGATCATTGAATAACCTGGCGTCTCCATTAGAAGCGGACTCCTGGAGTTTCCATTGCCAAATTCCATCTCCGGAGAGAATTCCTGTCTTTTGTTCTCCATCATCGAAAAATGTCCACAGAGGTCTGTTGGTGACTATGCTTCCAATCTGCTGATAAAGAAGAATTTCGGTTGGGGTAGCAACTGTGTACTCGCCAAAAGGTGAACTAATCGGCGGATAGTTTTGCATTCTATCCAGAGACTCATCAATTAGTTTGAACTTGGAGAACTGTGAATTATAACTTCCTCGTACCTGATCTTTTTGATTCCCTTTTTGTGCAATATTTAGAAAGTTTACTGCCTGATTCAATAGGTTGATTCGACTTCTATTACCTACAATGTACCACTTCCCTGAAGCTTTAAAGTCTCCATAATTTACTCCGCTAAAGGCTTGATGCTCAATGATCAAATCATACTCTTTGATATCTGGTATTTGTTGAATTCCAGGAATAAAAAGTGTTGTTTCATAATTCTCTGTTTCTTCAAGTACACTTCGAATAGCGTTGATGTCTGGATGAGGTGATGGGGCTAGTATTAATATGCGATCTTTTCCTTCCACTACATCGATATAAATGTCTTTTCGATTGTTCTCAAAAGAAGACTCCCCTTCTCTCTCTTCTATCGAAACACTAAATCTCCTTAGGCCAGCGGTTTTAGCTTCCAGAAGAAAATTTACCTCATGCGTAGCACTGGTTAAATTAACTTTTTGTGAGCTAATCTGTTGTCCATTTTCTCTGATGGTTAAGTTAACCTGGCTACCATCAAATCCCTTTTGGAAAACATTAACTGCAACAGGAAATTTGTTTCCCTGATAAGCTACTTTGTTGTTTCTAACATTTTGAATAATAATATCCTTTGGTGGAATGGTATCGCCAAGACCTAAAGTGTAAACAGGAACTCCAAAGTTCTGATAATCTGGAGATTGACCTTTGGTGATAATTCCATCAGTCGCTAGCAGAATACCAGCCAAATTTTCATGTTCGTATTTTGTTTCGATTCCTCTTAGTAGAGTGCTTAGGTCCGTGGTTTTAGAAGTAGCGTCGACTGTGTCAAGAGTAATGCCTTCCAGTCTTACCAGGTATTCTTCTTCAAGAGCGCTCAGTGCAGATTTCAACCATTTATTTAGCGCTGATAGATTGGTGCCCGAATCTCGTAGTTCGATTGATTCCGAATTGTCGAGTGCGATAACAATAATGGGTTCTTCTGTTTTATTGGTGTTGTATTCCAATAAAGGGTTGACCAAAAGTAGGATTAGCAGGAAGATGGCTCCAAATCGCAGAAACCCTAATAGTATATTGATGGTTCTCGACCATGGAGTCTTCTTTTTAGAATACAAAAGGATAGAAACTCCCAGGGCCGCAATGAGTGCCACCAGAACCCAGATGGGTGAAATATCAAATGAATACCAACTATTGTCCATATATAAATGAAAGCCGCTTACAGTCTTTGTGCTATAAACGGCTCCTCATTATTTCTGTTAAATTTATTCAATATTAGGTCAATAAACCTCCATCTACTTGAAGTACTTGTCCACTTACATATGCGGACATATCTGAACCCAAATAAACACATGCATTAGCAACATCTTCAGGTTGGCCACCCCTTTTTAGAGGAATCGCATCTCTCCAGATTTGAACCATTTTAGGGTCCAATACATCGGTCATTTCGGTTTCAATAAATCCAGGAGCAACCACGTTGCAGCGTATGCCTCTAGCACCTAATTCAATAGCAATGGATTTTGAGAAACCAATGATTCCAGCTTTTGAGGCGGCATAGTTTGCCTGACCAGCATTTCCTTTGACTCCAACAATGGATGACATATTGATAATAGATCCTGATTTCTGTGTCATTAATGTTCTTGATGCTGCTTTCACTGTATTAAAGCATGATTTCAAGTTTACATTGATGATTTCATCCCATTGCTCCTCAGACATTCTCAAGAGTAAATTGTCTCGAGTAATACCTGCATTGTTAATTAATACGTCTAGAGAGCCAAAGTCTTCTACTACATTTTTGATTAATTCTGTAGCTGCAGAGAAATCTGAGGCATCTGATCTGTACCCCTTGGCTTTTACGCCGAATGCTTCTAATTCTTTTACAAGAGCCTCACCTTTTTCCACACTTGACAGGTAGGTAAAGGCCACATTGGCACCTTGCTCTGCATATTTTAATGCGATTGCTCTACCGATACCTTTAGATGCTCCAGTGATCAGGGCATTTTTTCCTTCTAGTAACTTCATATTTATTATCTCTATGATTCTCGAGTCAGTCTGTTCAGACGATCTGTAATTTCAAGATGCCAAATTACAGGATAGTTTGCTAAAACCTGTAATCAGAGTGCAAAACATAGGACTATTGGAGGGCATTATATTGAAAATTCAATATTAGAAGCTGGTATTTTGCCATTTGAATAATCTAATTTTTTTCTAAACCCTACTGGGTTAAATTTGCTTCCTCAATAACCGGATTAAAATAGTTTAATATGGCATCAAAATATGATTTAATAGTAATTGGTAGTGGTCCTGGTGGATATGTTGCTGCAATCAGAGCGTCTCAACTTGGTATGAAAGTAGCCGTGGTGGAGAAAGCTGAGCTAGGTGGCATATGTTTGAATTGGGGTTGTATTCCTACAAAAGCATTGTTAAAAAGTGCGCAGGTATTTGAATACATATCTCATGCAAAGGATTACGGAATTGACGTTAAAGATGCATCTGTAGATTTCTCTGGTATGGTGAAAAGAAGCCGTGATGTTGCTGGTGGAATGAGTAAGGGAATTCAATTCTTGTTCAAGAAAAACAAGATTGAGGTTATCAACGGTTTCGGTAAACTACAGAAAGGTAAAAAAGTAGAAGTTACTGACGAAGCTGGTAAAAAGACGGTATATGATGCAAACAATATCATCGTTGCGACTGGTGGACGTTCAAGAGAATTGCCAACAATGCCTATTGATGGTAAGAAGATAATAGGATATCGTCAGGCAATGGTTTTAGATAAGCAGCCGAAGAAAATGGTAGTGGTTGGTTCTGGTGCCATTGGTGTGGAGTTTGCTTATTTCTATAGCTCTATTGGCACAGAAGTTACCATTGTTGAATTCATGGATAGAATCGTTCCTGTTGAGGATGAAGAAGTGAGTAAGCAGTTAGAAAGAAGCTTTAAGAAGGCAGGTATTGGTGTAATGACCAGTAGTGAAGTAACTAATGTAGATACTAAAGGAAAAACGTGTAAAGTAACTGTGAAAACCAAGAAAGGTGAGGAGCAGTTAGATTGTGATGTAGTACTTTCAGCAGTGGGTGTAACTACAAATCTGGAAGGTATCGGCCTTGAAGAAACTGGTGTAAAAACGGAGCGTGGTAAAGTTTTGGTTGATGATTTTTACAAAACCAATGTTGATGGAGTGTATGCCATCGGTGATATCGTTCATGGACCAGCGCTAGCACACGTAGCATCTGCAGAAGGAATTATTTGTGTGGAGAAAATGGCTGGTGAAAACCCACAACCGTTGAACTACGGAAATATCCCAGGTTGTACTTATTGTTCTCCAGAAATTGCATCTGTTGGTATGACAGAGAAGCAAGCTAAAGAAGCCGGTTATGAAATTAAAGTAGGTAAGTTCCCGTTCTCAGCTTCTGGTAAGGCAAGTGCTGCTGGTGCTAAAGACGGATTCGTGAAGGTGATATTTGATGCTAAGTACGGTGAGTGGCTAGGTTGTCACATGATTGGCGCAAATGTTACTGAAATGATCGCTGAAGCGGTTGTAGGTAGAAAATTAGAGACTACTGGTCACGAAATCATTAAATCAGTTCATCCTCACCCTACAATGAGTGAGGCGGTGATGGAAGCGGCTGCTGCAGCTTATGATGAAGTGATTCACATCTAAGTAGATAGATATAAATTGAGTAAACACAAAAGCCGATTCGTAAGAATCGGCTTTTGTGTTTAATAAGGTGCGCTTGGTCGAGTTTTTCTGCCTAAATCAAGAGAAATGGTTATTTTTCTTGTTGATTAGTATTCCATTACTGAATAGATGAATTACAAGACAGATCTTGAGCAAGCAAACCGAGTAAATGCATTACTTAACGAGGCCTATACTTGTCGTGTGAATGATCTGTTTAGAAGTATAGATCTTGCACTGGAGGCGCTGGAGATTAGTACCGAACTCGATGAAACATCACTAATAGCTAGAAGTAAATCTGATCTATCGCTCTATTACATGATTCGTGGGGAATATGATACCTCCATGTGTTATGGAGAAGAGGCCATTGGATTGTTTCAGATTGTTGGGGATGAACATGGGATGGCGGATGCCAAGTACAACATAGCTGGCATTTACTATAAGACCGATAATTTTCACCTAGGTCTTATTTACCTGATTGATTGCCTGGAGATTTATCGAAAACTGGATGACCTACATAATCAAGCACGTGTCCAAAAATCGCTTGGTACTATCTATGAATATTTTGGTGATGAGAAAAGTGCTATTCTAGCTTATGAAGCAGCGATCAAAGCTGCACAAGAAGTTGGGGAATTAAATTTGGAGTCTAATGCATTAAATCCATTATCTGGTATTTATCTAAACCGGAATGATATAGAGAAGGCCTCTGAAATCATTGAGAAGTCCATTCAGATGAAGGAACAGACTAATGATGTGCGGGGGCTTGCATTTGCATTGTATGGAAGAGCTAAGGTTTTTGTAAAAAGAAAAGAATACGATCAGGCAGAATCCACCTACCTTGAATCAATTGACATCCATAAGAAAATGGGTGAAAAATTGGGCTGTGGAATGTGCTACATGAAGTTGGGAGAACTTTACATTGAGACAGGTGATTTCGATCGAGCTGAAAAAGCAATTAAGATCTCCATTGAATTCGCATCAGAATACAATATTGCTCTTCTACGATTTAAGAGTAATTACTTGATGTACAAATTGCTTAAGCTTACTGATAGACCTATTGAGGCGCTACAATATCTTGAAGTTTATCTGGAACAAAAAGAAGGTGTTATCAATACCCAAACTCAAAAGGTAATTGAGAGCTATGAAGCTATCTCTACTATGGAGCGCTTGCAGAAGGAGGCTCAGATGCAACGTGAAAAGGCAGAAATTTTAGAAAAAAAGAATCGAGCCGAGGAAGCATCAAGAGTGAAACAAGAGTTCCTCTCCACAATGAGTCATGAGATAAGAACACCATTAAACGCAGTGATTACTATTACTTCGCTACTTGAAGAACGAGCGAGTGGTGAAGAAAATCAATTAATAGAATCATTGAAATTCTCTGCCAACAATCTATTGTTGATCATTAATGACATTCTGGATTTCAGCAAGCTCGATCTTGGAAAAGTACATCTGGATTTTGCTCCAGCAGAGTTTAGACCATTACTACAAAACATATGCAATACCTATTCTTCCATGGCGAGAGAGAAGGGTGTAGAACTTAAGTTATCCATTGATAAGGGAGTCAATACTCACTACATGATGGATACTACCAAGATTTCCCAAATCATGGGCAATCTGATTAGTAATGCGATTAAATTCACTGATGAGGGCAGTGTTTCAGTCTATGTGGAGTTAATATCAGGAGGTGACAAGAGGGATCAATTAAACTTTACTGTTCATGATACTGGAATGGGCATTCCTCCTGATTTCATGGATGAGATATTCGAAAGTTTTTCACAACCTAGATCCTTTACTACCAAGAAGCATGGTGGGTCTGGCTTGGGATTAGCTATCGTAAAGAAATTAATTGATCTACACGGTAGCAATATTGAAGTGGAGAGTGAATTGGGTTCAGGATCAACGTTCCATTTCCAAATTAGTCTTGAAAAATGTGCTGCGCCAACAGGCAAATCAGCTCTGACCGTTAGAAGACTCGAAGGCTTGAATGTGTTGATTGCTGAAGATAACATGATCAATGCTATGGTATCAATGAAACTTTTAACAAATTGGGGTCTTAACGTCACTCACGCTAAAAATGGAGTGGAGGTTGTAGAAATGGCCAAAGAAACGGTTTACGATTATATTTTAATGGATATTCATATGCCTGAAGTGGATGGTTTTGATGCTACAAAAACAATTCGTTCGACCATCAACCCAAATATAAGTACACCAATTTATGCATTGACAGCAGACATTACGGCTCACCAGCGTGAGTTATTCGAGCCTTATTTTGATGGATACCTTTTGAAACCAATTGATCGAGACAAACTCTATGCTGTTCTGAGCGAGGATACCAAGCAATTATGAAGAAATTAGTTGTCATCTCACTTTTTATAGGCCTGCTGACAACTGGAAGTATAGCCCAAAAGGTGACACTTCCAGATAGTCTTGAACAACAGCTTGATCAGATAACTTCAGATTCTGCCAAAGTTGCTTATTTGTTGAATTTGTTTCCGGTCTATTTGAGAGTAGATAGTGACTTAACTTCAGACATAATGCTGAGAGCAAGAGCCCTTGCAACCGAAGCTAACCTTCAGCAATTTGGACGCAATATCGATGTGAAAATTGGGATTAACTATGTCTATCAAAATCAGTTAGACACAGCCCGTACAATTTTCAATGTTGTTTTAGAGGATGCCATATCAGCTAATGACTCAGTTCTAATAGCCACTATTGTTACTGAAATCGGCATCACCTACTATAATGAATTCAATGATGCCAAAGCCTTGGAATACTTTGTCAAAGCGTATTTTGTTTTAAAAGACCTTCGAGATACTGCTCGCCTGGGAGGAATTAGCAATAATATCGGAATCATGTTCGATAGTTTTGAGGAGTTTGATAAAGCCAAATCATATTTTTTTGAAGCCATAAAATATAAACTCCATATGGGAGATTCAGCCAGACTTGGATCTTCTTATCATAATCTAGGAATAGCTTATGAAGAATTGGGAGAGTTAGATTCAGCTTTGTACTACTTTAATATTGCTACTGGGCTAAGACTAAAATTCCATGATCTCCGTGGGTTAACCAAATCATACGGTTCTATAGGCTTGGTCCACTTGCATCGTCAGCAGTATGATTCTGCTCAGTATTATTTGGAAGAGGCAATTCAGCTAGATGAGGAAATTAAAGATACAGTAGCACTTTCATCGGACTTGTCTACTTATGCAGAAGTACTCTATCATCAGTCAAAGTATCATGAGGCGCAGCAAGCGGTGTTGAGATCGATATCTATGTCCAAGGGTGTGGAAACCAAGAAAATGGCATACAAAATGCTAGGAGACATAAGTGAAAAGCTGATGGATTATAAAACTTCAGCTGAAGTGAGAAAAAAGTATTATGAGCTTTCTGATTCAGTATTTGTAGCAGAAAAGGAAGCGGAGTTAGGTGAGTTAAGAGTATCTTTTGAAACCGAACTCAAAGATCTTCAAATATCAGAGCTTGAAAGCGAAAGGAAGTTTCAAGAACTAAAAGCTGAACAAGCTGAGCGTCAAAGATTGTACTTTTTAGTTGGACTATTCTTGCTTTTGATTGTGGTTGCTGTTATCGTTTTCTTGTACAGGGCCAAATCAAAGTCCAATACAAAGCTTGAAAAAGCAAATCACCAGTTAAAACAACTCAATCAAACCAAAAATCGGTTATTTTCCATTATTTCTCATGACCTAAAAAGTCCCCTTTCAAGTTTTCATTTGATCACTAAAAGTTTGACTGACAATTGGGATCAACTGGAAAAAGATCAGCTAAAGGATTTTTTAATTACGCTTAGGGACAGTTCGGCCAATGTCCGTGACATGATGGATAACTTATTGAAATGGGCTTTGGCTCAGACCGACCAACTTCAATATGAACCCCACTCATTAGATCCAGTTGATGTAATCACTAAAGTGAAGAGTCAATTACATTCTGTGGCTTCTTTAAAAGAGATGGAAATTAATATTGAGCACGAGCAGTCTTTAAGAATCGAAGCAGATAGGGCTTTTTTAGAAATTATAATTAGAAACCTGGTAAGTAATTCTTTAAAGTATTCTGACGTTCAAAAGAGAATAGATGTCTCTGTTACTAGTGAAGCAGATAAAGGGGTGATTTCTATTCAGGATCAGGGTGTTGGTATGGATCAGGAGCAGATCGATAGTCTTTTGAATGGAAGTTTAGTAGCACATGATATACAAAACTCAACGGAGAAAGGCACTGGTTTGGGTTTGCTATTATGCAAAGAGTTGGTGGTTAGAATGAATGGAAGGATGGAAGTATCCTCAAAAAGAAATGAAGGTACTATCTTTAGGATAAGTTTTCCTAAAGCAGCCTGATCTATGCCCTACAAGTTGTTTCTCATTGACGACCACAAAGTGGTTCGTGATGGTGTTAAAGCTATGTTATTAGCAAAACCAGACATCAGAGTGGTAGGAGAAGCCGCTTCTGCAAAGGAAGCAAAGGAGAAAATTACTACTCTTCAGCCAGATATTATCTTTGTGGATTTAAAGTTGCCGGATGCCAATGGCGCATTACTCATTAGGGAATTGAAGGAACAAGTGTCGGCTCATTGCATATTGCTTACTAGCGATCCCAATGGAGTGGATATGGAGCGGGCTAAAGCTTCAGGAGCCATTGCTTTTCTTACTAAAGACATGGATACATGTGAATACTTCAAAGCGCTCGATGAAATAGTCGAAGGGCGCCAGTATGTCTCCACAGCTTTTGCCAATACCGTTCTAAATGATGTGTTAGATTATACACCCCGTGAAATTGAGGTTCTGCGAGGGTTTGCTGATGGACTTACTTACAAGGAGATCGGGTCTCAGCTGGAAATGAGTCCCAGAACAGTGGAAACTCACAAGAATAATCTAATGAAAAAGATGCAGGCCAAAAGCATTGTAGAGATGGTAAGAATAGCTATCAAGCAAGGTGTAATCTCCGCATAATACAAAATATTCAAGGCTAAGTACAGATACATCCGTAAAATTCCGTAGGTGCGTGCGGTATATTCCCGATTGAATGAGAGACATATGGTTTCAATCTTTGAGCGTCAATCAAAATTGTAACTATGAAAACACTTTTTACCGCCACATTTATTCTCGGGATGGTCCTCATATCGTTCGCACAGACTGTTCCAACTTTGTCCTCTTTATCACCAGCCAATGAAGCAACCGATGTAGATCGCAGCGCTGATCTGGTGGCCACCTTTAGTGAGAACATCAAGTTAGGCTCTGGAACTATTACGATTAATTATACAGGATCGACCGGACCAAAGTTTGCCACTTATACGATCCCTTCGGCATCTGAGGTCACCGTTTCCTCAAACCAGTTAATTATTGACCCTACCAGCGACATGAGTCCTGGAGATGATTTTCATGTCACTATTACATCCGGTGCTATCTTGAGTACAGCAGACGCTGTTTATCCTGGCTTTAGTGATGAAACTACCTGGGCATTTACGACTATTGATGACGTGGCCCCATTAATCACCAATACTACTCCCTATGATGGAAGTAATTATTTTTTCTTGTCAGGTGGACTATCAATTAACTTCAATGAAGACATTCAGGAAGGATCTGGAAATGTAATCCTGTATGATGCTGATGGTAATACTCTTGAGACGGTTACTACCGGAACAAGTGATTCCAGAATTACTAATTACACCTTTAGAACAGCAATTGATTTTTCAACTGAAATTGAGGAAGCTACCGTTTATATGGTGTCTGTTGATGCTGGTTCCTGGACTGATTTGGCAGGAAATCCGTGTAATGCAATAGCAAAAGGAGATTTGTCCTTCACGAGTACTTCCAGGCCACATATAGAAACACTTTCACCAGCGGATGATGAGACCGATGTGGATGCCAATACTAGTACTTTGTCCATTGATTTTGATACACATGTATGGGCCAACGATCCCGCAGCGCTTATTTTGATAGATTATGATTCGGAGGATACACTTGAAACTTTTGATCTTACTACTTTGGGTGATGGTGGGGATTTTTCAGATGGTCTCATTACTCTTACACTAACATCATCACTACCCAACGGAGCTCATTTGGCAGTGTTGGCCAATCCGGTAGGTGCTTTGAAATCTAGCTCCAACGGGGAGCAATTTCTCCAATTGGATGATAAAGATGATTGGGACTTCACTGTCTTCAACGATGATGTAGCACCTACCATCACATCGATTCCTGAAATAGAAGGGGGTACTTACGATAATTACACGCTTCGATTCACAATTAATTTCTCAGAACCCGTAGAAATTGATGAAAGCTACAATATGTTCCGATTAGGCCTTGTGTCTCCTGTTGTTCAATACAACATTTCATATGCGATTGAGGAAGTTACATCTACTTCAATAACTTTTCAAGTAGATGATACCGGGATGAGAAATGGTTGGACATACTATATCTATGTAGACCCTGCAGCAGTTACAGACCTTGCTGGCAATGCGTTTGCCGGGGTGACCTCCAACACGGAATATAGATTTCAGGCATCGTGGGACGAACCTCAAGTTCTCAGTAGAACTCCTGATGCTACAAGCAACCAGGTAGTTGATTCAGATATAATCATTGAGTTTGATGAGGATATTTTGCTCAATGGCTCATATGATCCTACAGTTGCAGCTATTAGGCTGATGCTAAGACCTGCCAATACGAATGTGGAAACCTATACTACAGCCCAAATTCAAGTGAGTGGTTCCACTTTAACTATTGATAAAACAGTGGATCTTGATTTGGCAACCACTTACACCATAATGGTACCGCAAGGTTTGATTATGGCTGCAGCAGATACTACAAGATTCTTTGATGGTTACACCAGTATTGGAGATTGGCAGTTTACCACCGAATATAATTATTGGGATGGTAGCCAATGGGCAGATGGTACACCAACAACCGGAGATCATGTTATTTTCAAGGATGACTATGATTTTGCGGAAGACGAAGTGCTTGATTTTGGTCTTGTCTATGTATACCCGGGTGTAGATCTCAGCATTGAAAACAATGCAACACTTAGACATTCTTCAAATCTTTACAACTCTGGAGATATTACCATAGAGTCAGGGGCTTCGTTAAATTCTCAGAAGTATTTCGTAGCATCTGAAGGGTCGAGCGTCACAGTTAAAAGAAACACCACTGGAGGAGTCGGTGATGGCAAATACAGTTTTATTGGTTCTCCTTTTTCTAGTTATGATTTTACCTCCATCTCTGGAAGTCATAAGTATGAGTATAAGGAGAATTCCAATGTCTATGCTGATGCTTCCAACTTAACCAGTATGACCATTGGTCAGGGGTATACCATTGCGAATAATGATGTACTGGAGTTTGTCGGTATTACTCCCACCACTGGCAACTTAATTAGCTACATACGCAATTCTGGGGAGGGTATGGGTTTTAACCTGGTATCCAATCCATATACAGCAGCAATTAGTTATGATGCGATGATGTCTGCTGAGGGCCCGGATGGTACAGGAGATATCACAAGTACTATTTACCTCTGGGACGATGGTGGAGCTGGAGAAAAAAGCCAAAGTGACTTCATAACGGTCAATGCACTGGGAAGTGTCTCAGGGGGATCTGGTAGAAGTACCGATTTCAATGATCATATCGGAGTGGCACAGGGATTCTTCGTGGAGTGTACGAAGACTTCAACGCAATTGAATTTTACGGACGCTATGAAAGTGAATGGCAATAATGAAGATGCTAATTATTTCAGAACATCCAGAAGTAGTCATGAAACTATCAAAATAGCGTTGATTAATAATAAAGATGTGAGAAGCGAGATACTTATCGGCTTGGTAGAAGACGCTGAAGTTGGGTACGATTACAAATATGACTCTCGAAAAATGGTAGGTAATAGTGCTTCACAGCTTTACATGCCCTTAGAGAATAAACAATTGGCCATTCAAGGATTGCCATTAGACTACCAGGAAGCTGTATCTGTTGGATTGGATATTAAAGAAGCAGAAGAGTACCGTTTGGAAATTCTTGAAGAGACTTTAGCTGGTCGTTCAGTCGTTTTGTACGATAAGCAGTTAAAGGTGTCACATGATTTGTCAAGAGCACCTTATCAGTTCCATTCTCAAGAAGGCGTGTTTGAAGGTCGTTTTGAAGTATTCTTTAATTCATCCATCCTGTCTAGCGATTTGAATGATCAAGTGAGTATTTATGCTCATGATGGGTGGTTGTCCATCAACGTTCCGAATGGTGAAATAAAAAACTATCGAATGATCAATGTGTCTGGTCAGGAAGTTTGGAAAGGTCAGGTTAATCACTCCTTTACGAAGGATTTTTCCAACCTACCTAAAGGTGTTTACATCGTTACCGATGGACTAAATTCTCAAAAAATCATTCTTCAATAATCTCTAACACTACTGATATGAAATACTTATTTAAAATATATGCGCTAATTCCTTTCTTCCTGTTGATAGTAACACCACTTGCTTATGCCCAACCTTCGGCCCCACCAGCCACACCAATTGATGGAGGTCTTTCAGCACTTTTAGTTGCTGGAGGACTCTATGGTGCCAAGAAAATAAGGGATGCCAGAAAACCTAAAGACTAAGGGCGGATGTCGCCGATTGGTTGACTAAAAAGAGCCGGGTAATTCCGGCTCTTTTGATTTATTCTTCTTCGTTTCCTTTTTTGAGCTCATCAAGATCTTCACGATCTCTGAGCTTTTTATCATCCACATGATTGTTCAAGAATTGATTGATTTTATCAATATCAATGGTGGATTTTAATTCTCCAAAAGAGTCAATACTTACATCAAATCCATCGAGTTCTTTATTGACTTTCGGCTTTTGTTCAGGTTCTTCTTTTTTGTGCTTCTTCATAAGAATCAGTCTTAGTACTACTACTTTAACTGATTTATGGAGTATTTGATTCGATCATGCACAGCTTTTCCTCCCATGATAGAAATAATTTCCATCAAGTCAGGACCAGAACCAGCTCCAGTGATGGTCATTCTTAATGCTTGCATGTTTTTGCCCGGTTTGATTCCATGCTCTTCCATCAAGCTAAAAAACAATTCCTTAGCTTCTTCTGGAGAAATAGAATCCTTTTCGTTCAATGCATCAGCATAAAGTGTTACAGCCTTTTCTGCTTCGTCATCCCACTTTTTGCTGGTAACCTTTTCGTCATATTCAGTAGGATTTTGGAATAGGTACAAAGCATTTGGCGCAATTTCTTGAGGGAATGTAACTCGCTCTTTCAATAAGTGAAAAATAGCAGCAGCATCTTCATCGCTACAGTCTATGCCGAATTGATCTTTTAAATCCGATTGAATAAAAGAAGCAAAGTCAGACGCGTCTTTGTTTTTCAAGTATTGCTGGTTGAACCACTTGATTTTATCAATGTCGAATTTGGTACCTGCCTTGTTTACCTTCTCCAAGCTAAATGCATCAACTAATTCTTCCTTGCTAAATATTTCTTGCTCGGTACCGGGATTCCAGCCAAGGAACGAAAGGAAATTGATCAATGCATCAGGCAAATAACCAGCTTCTTTGAAACCCTCCGAGAGGTCACCAGTTTCCGGATCGTTCCAGTTCAATGGGAAGATTGGGAATCCAGCTTTGTCTGCTGCTCTTTTACTTAGTTTACCATTACCATCAGGCTTTAGTATCAAAGGCAAATGCGCGAACTTAGGCATCGTCTCTTCGAAACCTAAATACTTATATAATAAAACATGCAATGGCGCAGATGGAAGCCATTCCTCTCCGCGTATTACATGAGTTATTTTCATTAAATGATCATCCACAATATTGGCCAGGTGATACGTAGGAAGTCCATCTGATTTCATCAAAACTTTATCATCTAGAGTAGAGCCATGTACGTGTACCCAACCTCTGATAATATCATTCAGACGTACTTCTTCCTTCGGATCTACCTTGAACCGAATCACATAAGGTTCACCAGCATCCATTTTTGCTTTTACCTCTTCAGCAGATAGTGTCAATGAATTACTCATTGTCATTCTCGCTGCAGCGTTGTATTGAGGAGTAGCAACTCCCGCTTCCTTTAATCGCTCACGCATGGCTTCAAGCTCCTCTGGCGTGTCAAAAGCATAATAGGCATTGCCATCATCCAGCAATTTCTGCACGTATTGCTGATAGATTTCTTTGCGCTCTGATTGACGATATGGACCATATTCACCACCACTCCATGGACTCTCTTCAGGTTCAATACCGCACCATTCCAAAGAAGATTTGATGTATTCTTCAGCGCCTTCCACAAATCGCGTTTGATCAGTGTCTTCAATTCGAAGAATGAAGGTGCCATTGTGTTTTTTAGCAAATAGATAATTAAAAAGAGCTGTTCTTACTCCTCCAATGTGCAACGCACCTGTTGGACTTGGTGCAAATCGTACTCTTACTTGATCCATATGAATAGGGTAATTTTATAGGACTGCAAAACTATCAAATAGCCGATACTTATTAGAAGTCTTTCAGTTTTTATGATCTCCTTCTAGCAGATTCTTCAACGACTGAATGCATACCTGACATTTACGTTGGAACGATAGAGAGAGTATCACATAATTGAGTACGCCTAGTAGTAAGCTGATCAGGCCTGCCAAATACCACTTGGAAAGTAAGAGAAATGTAAGACTGAGCAAGAGTGACAATAGAGAAGCCACCTTTAGATATAAAATTGCAGCTGGAAATAATTTTAATTTCAGGAAAATGATAGAGCCTAGGTTCGTGGATTCTACTTTCCCAACAATTAAAGGCAATGAGTTTTGTGGTGTTTGAATGACCGATGAAACACGAAATCCGTCAGATCCAACTTTTCCGTTGAATAACGGCTTTTCTGTTATAAACTCCGAATTAACCTCCTGGGTATAATTGTGCATTTTGACCAGCACATCATGCTTTGTCAATTCAGAAACAAAGGTTTGTTGGCTAGTAGGAAGCCAACTCATCAGATATAAGCGATACAGCTTATTTCCACATTCACATTTTTAGGCAAACAGGAAACCTCTACAGTTTCTCTTGCAGGAGGATTTTCAGGGAAATACTTGCCATACACTTCATTGATCTTAGCAAAGTTGCCCATGTCACTCACGAAGATGCTACACTTGATGATTTGGTCATAATCTACACCTGCTTCCTTTAAGATAAAGCCCAGATTTTTCATTACCTGATCTGTTTCAGCTTCGATATTATCAGTGATCATGTTACCCGTTGATTGATCAATGGCAATTTGGCCAGAAACATACAACGTGTTTCCATGAATTACAGCNTGACTATAAGGGCCNATTGGCGCNGGTGCATCTTTTGAGAGTACTATCTTTTTCATATCTGTAGCTACTTCCTGTTAGCAGAATTTGTTCTAATTAGNTGCCAAGATAAAAAGCATTCTGTTAAATCCGACATCAATAAATCCATTTACATCTGGATAATACCAATTGTAAAGAAGTCTTGATATGAATCTTTTTGTCCCGTTTGAATTGTGTAACTTATAGTTTGATTTCTATAAGTTAAACCCATTCTTTTTAAAGAAATTGATCAATAAACTAAATTCCCTATGGCTGTATTTAATCTAAAAATCAACGGTAAGGACATGGAGGTGGATGTAGACCCACAAACCCCTATATTATGGGTGCTTCGTGATCATCTCGACCTTGTCGGTACCAAATATGGATGTGGAGTTGCCCAATGTGGTGCTTGCACGATTCATCTCAATGGAGCAGCAACCAGATCTTGTATGTTACCGGTTTCCGTAGTTGGCAATGGTGAAATTACGACTATTGAAGGACTGTCAGAAAATGGTGACCACCCTGTGCAGAAAGCATGGTTGGAAATTGATGTTCCTCAGTGTGGCTATTGTCAGGCAGGTCAGATCATGAATGCTGCTTCGTTGTTAAATTCCAATCCATCACCAACAGACGAACAGATAGAAGCAGCCATGAACGGAAATCTTTGCCGTTGCGGTACATATACCAGAATCAAGAAAGCAATTAAAACAGCAGCTAACCAAAATTCTTAAGCCCATGTCAATCATAAAAACTAGAGTAGGAAGACGTTCTTTTCTCAAAACTTCTGCCGCAGCTGGTGGAGGGTTATTGATTAGTTTCAGCTGGTTGGCATCATGTAAACCAGGACAAACCAAAGAAGAAATATTGGCCATGCCAGATGAGTGGTTTAAACTCAATGGCTATATCAAAATAGGAAATAATGGAGTGGTGACTATCTTTTCACCAAATCCAGAGATTGGTCAGAATGTAATGACCTCCATGCCAATGATTGTGGCGGAGGAGCTGGATGTGGACTGGAAAAAAGTAATTGTGGAGCAAGGAAAGCTGGATGAAGATTCTTTTAAGAATCCACAGTTTGCAGGAGGTAGCTTGTCCATTATGCTAGGCTGGAATGTACTTAGAATGGCCGGTGCAGCTGGAAGATACATGCTTTTGACGGCTGCCGCTAAAGAATGGCAGACAGATATTTCCAATCTCACGGCAAGTGAAGGAGTGATTAAAGAAACGAATGGTTCCCGTTCCATTGGTTACGGAGAGATTGCTGCCAAAGCAGTTAGTGTAGAAGTCCCTGAGGATCTGGAAATGAAAGAGCCTAAGGACTATAAAATCATAGGGACTAGCAAGAAGAATGTTGAAGGATCCAAAATTGTTACTGGTAAGCCTCTTTTTGGACTGGATTTCAAGAAAGAAGGCATGAAGCTAGCAATGATTCATCATCCACCAGCTTTTGGGTTGAAAGTAAAAGAATTTAATAAAGCTGAAATCCTGGCGATGGATGGTGTGACAGATGCTTTTATTATTGATTCGTCTACAAAAGAGCCTGCCTGGACTGAGGTCAATGCGTTCAATACGCTTGTAGCCATTGTTGGGGACTCCACCTGGCAACTGATGAATGCCAAAAAAGCGCTGAAGGTAATTTATGATACGGAGAGTGCACCCGAGAGCTCGGATTTGCATACCAAAAGACTCAAAGAAGATCTTTACAAAGGTGAAGTGACTGATAGCAGAGTTGATGGAGATCCTGAAGCGGCATTTGCAAGAGCTGCCAAGGTTATTGAACGAACATATACTTCACCTTTCATTGCTCACAATACATTGGAGCCGATGAATTTCTATGCAGATGTGAAGGAGAATTCGGTGGAGTTGGTTGGTCCTGTGCAGACACCTAAGTCTTTGGAAGAGCGTGTTTCTGCCATGCTGGATATTCCTATTGAGAACATTGAAGTGTACATGACTCGAATAGGAGGAGGCTTCGGTAAGCGCTTATACATTCACTATGGAATGGAAGCTGCCGCAATCTCCAAACAAGCAGGTGTTCCCATCAAGTTGATTTATACTCGTGAAGATGACATGACACAGGGCACGTATCGTCCAGCATACATGTCTACGTATAAAGCAGGCTTGGATGAAAATAATAACCTGATCGCCTTTTCAGTGAAGGGTGTGGGGCTTCCTGAGGGATCGGTTTTCCCGAAAAGATTCCCTGCTGGTGCAGTGGAAAACTACTCTGCAGAAAAAATAGCTTCGTCAACTAATGTTTCTACCGGAGCATGGAGAGCACCTAGATCGCACTTTACAGCTGGGGCAGAACAATCTTTCCTGGATGAAGTTGCGGAACTAGCAGGTAAAGATCCTATTGATTTTAGATTAGAGCTTTTCGAAAGAGCTAAAAACAATCCAGTAGGAGAAGAGTATGACTATGATGCTGATCGATATGCTGGAGTTTTGAAGCTCGTAAAAGAGAAATGCAACTGGGGACAAGCATCACCGGGAGTCCATCGGGGAATTGCTGCTTATTTCTGTCACAATTCTTATGTGGCTGAAGTAATGGATGTTCGCATGGATAAAGGACAGCCTATAGTAGAGAAGGTTTGGTGTGCGGTTGATTGTGGGATAGTTATTAATAAAGAAGGGGCAACCAATATTATCGAAGGTGGTGTGATAGATGGAATTGGTCACGCGATGTATAGCGAGATGAAGTTTGAAAACGGTAAGCCGACTCACAACAATTTCAATACATATCAATTAATTCGTCATTCACAAGCGCCTAAGAAGATTGAGACCTTCTTTGTAGAGAATGAGATCTCTCCTACTGGACTGGGTGAACCAGGCTTGCCTCCTGCGCAAGGAGCACTGGCTAATGCCTTGTATAAAGCGACAGGCAAGCGATATTACCACACGCCATTTAGTACGGCCAATCAGGATCAGATTGATCTGGAAGTTGGTTAGTGATTCATAGAGAATGTGTAGCTCCATTTTGTATTACAAAATGGAGCTTTTTGTTATGGTACAAATTCTAATCTGATTCTAATTTGCAGCTCTCTGCATTATACAATTTTCAAATTACTTTGTCCTAGAGTAAATACCCTAATGAAAATACTACTGGTAGAAGATGATGCTGCTGTTTGTTCCATGGTGAATAAAGGCCTTGTTGAGAATGGCTTTGATGTCACTGTAGGTATGAACGGAAAACAAGGAATTGATCTTAGTAGTACGGTAAAGTTTGATCTGATAATTCTGGACATCATGCTGCCGGATATCAATGGGCTGGAGGTTTGTCGTGAGATTAGGAAAGCGGATAAACGGATCCCAATATTGTTTTTGACTGCTTTGGGTAGCGCAGAAAATGTGGTGCTTGGATTAGAAACAGGTGCCGATGATTACCTTACCAAGCCTTTTAAGTTTATAGAGCTCCTTGCCAGAATTAAGTCCTTGCTCAGGCGTACTGAAAATCAGGATTCTGTTTCAATTGATGCATTTAAGTTTGTTTTTGAAGACCTTACGTTGGATGATCATACTAAAAAAGTGACGAGAGCAAATTCAGTAGTTTCATTGACTTCAACAGAGTATAGGTTGCTGTTGATGTTTATGAAAAACCCTGGAAAGGTCTTATCACGAACAGCCATGCTTGATGAGGTTTGGGGAATTACTTTTGACCTTGGGACCAACGTGGTTGATGTTTACGTGAATTATTTACGTAAGAAATTAGAGAGAGCAAATGATAAGCGAATCATTCATACAGTAATAGGAATGGGGTATGTACTGAGAAGTGATGAAGATCCACAATAAGATAATCTACGCGCTAATTACCATTTTCCTGATCTATACATTGTTGTTCAGTGGGTTTATCTATTATTCGATTTCCAATTACTCGTATACCGATTTTTATAAGCGACTTGAGATTCGGGCAATTACCGCAGCCAAGATCAAGCTCGAACACCCACAGGATGTAAGTATTATCAAAGAACTAAATCAAGAGTATTTAGAAAAACTCCCTCAACAGAAAGAGTACTTTATCAGGATTGAAGACAATTCGATAATTGATGATCTTCCTGATGATGTTAATGAGGAATTGGTCAGGAATGTAATGACTAATAATGCAGCCAGTGCTAACAATCAGAATATATTTTTTTCTGGCATACGTTATAAATCCACTAATAATTATGAGTATGTGGTAATCATTTCAGCGGAAAATTATTTCAGTTCACACCATGTGGCGTATTTGCGAAATCTTCTATTCAGTTCATTAGTTTATACATTTATTCTAGTGACCCTGATTTCACTAGTGTTTTCCAGAACCCTTGTTCAGCCAATAAATAACATCATCAAGGAGGTAAAAAAAATTGGCTTAGAAAATCTCCATTTAAGATTAAAAGTGCCTGAGCAAAATGATTCATTATCTCGCCTGACACAAACGTTCAACGAAATGTTGGATAGACTCGAAACCTCATTTGAGACACAAACGAATTTTATAAGCAATGCCTCACATGAGTTAAACACCCCTTTGACAACAATTATTGGTGAAGCAGATCTGGCCTTGACAAAAGAGCGTGCTAGCGGAGAGTATGTAGACACCATTAAAATCATTCTGTCTGAAGCTGAAAAACTAGAACAGAAAACAAGGGCATTGTTGCTTTTAGCTCAAACTGGCTATGATGGAAAGAAATTTAGTCAGGAAGTTGTTCGGACTGACCAATTGGTGCTGGACGCTAAGGAAACGGTAGAAAACATTAATAGCAAAGCCAAAATCACCCTTGATTTCAGTGCTTTGCCTGAGCAGCCCGAGAAACTCAAAACACGTGGCAATCAGCAGTTGCTAAAACTTGCACTTTGTAATCTTGTAATGAATGGTTGTAAGTATTCTAACAACCAACCAGTAAACATAAGCCTGGGCTCTGAGGACCAAAACATTATCATTATCATTTCTGATCAGGGAATTGGTATTCCTGAGGAGGAGATGCAATACATCTACAATCCTTATTATCGAGCATCCAATGCGCAAAACTATGAAGGCTTCGGTATAGGCCTTCCCTTAGCCAGAAATATTATTAAAATACATTTTGGCCAGCTTTCTATTAGTTCACAGAAGGAAATTGGAACAAAAGTGAAAGTTACACTGCCGATAACACCCAATCCGTATGCTTGATTTTCTAATCAGATCTTAATGTGTCTCTAACCTGCCTATAACCCTACTGAGGTCATATTTGAAGACGACTAAATGAGATGGGCAGCAAGAGGATATTAATACCGACGGATTTTTCAGGACACACATTAGGATTGATTGATAAGGTAATTAGTGCTAATCCAGCCGAAAGAGTCGATATTATTTTCTGCACTGGATATGGTTTGAACATGTCCACATCTGAACTTCTATTTTTCTCTAGATGTCAGATCATGCAAAGTATCGTTCCCAAGTCATTTATGGAGGCTATTGATGTGGTCAAAGAAGACCAGATAGGTTCCATTGATAGTGTCAGAGTAGAGCCATTCTTCGGAGCCACAGAATCCGCATTTCGAAGTTTTCTGGAGGGTAACAGAGTGAGCGAAATATATGTTTATAAGAATTATAAGTCCAGGTTTGGTCATAGTAGCAGTTTTGATATAACACCTATGTTGATGAGTTTGGATATAGTCCACTGGATTCCTTTTTTGGGATATGTTTCCAATGCTGAGTGCGAGGAATCTTTTGGCGATCAATGCTTAACAAAGGTGTTTGGTTGATACAATGCATGCAGTAGCATTGTATCAGCTCCTGGGCTTTTATGTAATGATAGTACTGATTAGGATTGTCAGATTTGTTTCAAAATAATTGTCTGGGTTAAGGTCGTGTTTGGTTAGTAGTGGCCTTGAACCTTGACAATTTACTATTAAGGTTACTTACTTCTAAGTACGGTTAGTTTGATTATAGGGAGGATTGGGATTACCTGATCCTCTATTTTTTTCACTAAGTATGGTGTAAATTGGATACACATCCAATCCTAGCTGATGAACATTCACTTTTCAACAATCCTTGTTCTTTTATTCTTTTTTTTGGTAAGTACAAGTTGTGTTTCAGAATTGAATAAAAAACACGACTGGGCACATTACTTAGGTGGCCCAGACCGGAATCATTATTCTGAACTTACTCAGATTACTGCAGACAATGTGGGTCAGCTGGAAATCGCCTGGACGTATCAAACTCCCAGTGTAGGTCAGATGCAGATCAACCCTTTGGTGATCGACGGAGTGCTGTATGGAGTAACACCTACTCTGCAGGCTTTTGCGCTGGATGCCGCCACTGGCGAAGAGCTCTGGTTGTTCGGAGATACACTCAGGCATTGGGCCAGTACGAGTAGGGGGGTGAGTTACTGGAGTGAGGGTGACGATCAGCGCATTTTCTATACCATTGGTTCAGCGCTGTGGTGTCTGGATGCAAAAACAGGTGTGCCCAAACAAGATTTTGGAACTAATGGCCAGCTAGATCTTCATACGGGACTGCCAGAAATCGCACAGAATAAATTTATAATCTCCAATACCCCTGGGGCTATTTTCGAAGACTTGATCATCATGCCAGTTAGAGTGTCTGAGGGAGCGGATGCTGCTCCTGGGGATATTAGAGCATTCAATGTGAGAACAGGTAAGCTGGAGTGGACTTTTCACACCATTCCCTATCCTGATGAGGCGGGATATGAGACGTTCCCTGCTGATACTTATGAAAATGAGTATGTCGGTGGTGCTAATAATTGGGCTGGAATGGCTGTTGATGAGAAGAACGGGATTCTATTCGTGCCAACAGGTTCTACAGCGTATGATTTCTATGGAGGAAATCGTAAAGGNCAGAATNTATANGCCAATTGTTTGTTGGCATTAGATGCCCGNACCGGAAATCGCTTGTGGCATTTTCAAACGACCCATCACGATATCTGGGACAGAGACTTGCCAGCTCCGCCCAATTTGATGACCATCAACAGAGATGGCAAACCAATGGAGGTAGTAGCACAAGTAACCAAGCAAGGCTATGTGTTTGTGTTTGATCGGATCACCGGAGAGCCTATTTTTCCTATAGAAGAGATGCCTGTGGCTCCATCTACTTTGGAGGGGGAAGAATTGTGGACTACACAGCCTATCCCAACCAAACCAGCTCCATTCGCCAGACAGTCCAGCGATCTCAGCAAAGAGGATATCAGTCCATATGCTCCCAATCGTGAAGAACTAATGGCAGAGTTTGAGCAGTATGATACAGAAGTGTATGCTCCGGGAAGTCTAAATGGTGCCGTGTTGCTTCCGGGATATGATGGCGGAGCAGAGTGGGGCGGTTCAGCCGCGGATCCACAAGGTATCTTATATGTCAATGCCAATGAGATGGCCTGGATCCACCGAATGATTGAGACACCTAAGGAGGAAGAATTGTCCAATCTCTCTCCTGGACAAAAACTGTATACTTCCTATTGTATAGGCTGTCATGGAGTGGATAGGAAAGGGAATGCAGTCTCCAATTACCCGTCCCTGGTAAACATTGAAGATCGACAGGATAAGCAATTCGTCCATGAGATCATNAAAAATGGCAAAGGAATGATGCCTGGATTTACCACCTTATCCGCTAGTGATGTTCAGGCCCTTGTTGCTTACTTGTTTGGGGATGAAAAGCAAGAAGTAGGTCAGTCGAAAATTTCCAAACAGACCTGGTTGCCATACAGAAGTGAGGGGTATAACAAGTTTCTGGATCAAAATGGATTGCCTGCCATTGGTCCTCCATGGGGAACTTTGAGTGCCATTGATTTGAATACGGGAGAATATGTCTGGCAGATTCCATTAGGGCATGAACCAACATTGAAGAAAAAGGGCATCGATAACACAGGAGTTGAAAACTATGGTGGACCTGTTGTGACCGCAAGTGGATTGCTCTTTATTGCTGCAACTAAGGATGGATACTTCAGGGCGTTTGAAAAGACAAGCGGAAAACTGCTTTGGGAAACCAAACTTCCGGCGGCGTCTTTTGCTACGCCAGCCACCTATATGGTCAACGGAAAGCAGTACATTGTCCTGGCGTGTGGAGGTACCAAACTCGGGACACCTGAAGGAAACTATTATGTGGCTTATACTTTAGAGGATTGATGAGTGCTATTATAGATATCGGACGTCTATTGAGATTTACATTTTCACTACTATTAATACTTCCAAATATTGCTGGATTCAATAATGATCTTGAATGGAAGTTGATAAAAGAGGAGGATAATATTCAGGTCTTTGCAAGAATTGCTGAAAACTCCTCTATCAAGGAAATTCGAATTACATGTAGTGTGAAAACTACCATGGAACGTATGGAGTCGTTTCTTTCTGATGTACCAAAATATGCAGACTGGGTATATAAATGTGATACTTCAATCTTACTGAATAGAGTGTCTGATAAGGAGACTTACTACTATACGACCCTCAACTTTCCGTTTCCCATGACTGATCGAGATCTTGTTATTCACAGTATTCATGAAATTGATAGTTTAGGAGTATATCGATCACACTCAAAAGCTAGTGAAGCATATTATAAAGGGCAGGAAGACTATGTTAGAATTGAATACTTTGAGTCTACCTGGGAGATTACACCTCAAAATGATGGTACTTTGTTCATTGATTACTTTGCTTATTCTGACCCAGGGGGAGATATTCCAGCCTGGTTAGTGAATTTAGCTATTGATCAGGGGCCTTATAGAACCATGAAACAATTCGTTGAGATGATTGAAAGAAATGAGTAGAAGTGCCCTTTTTGACACTCAAAAAGGCCACACTTGTCGTTAACCAAAAAAGATTGAACAAGTGACCAAAAATGTTTGAACGATTTTTATAAGAGTTGACCAAAAAAGTTTGAACTAAAGAATTTAGCATAAATGACTTCATCGATGCCCAATTAATATCGTAAATGGTTTTTATTCATTCAGTTTAAGTGCGAAAACTTAATGTAATTGAGATTTTGACCATAGTTAGTGAGACTGAGATGTCCAAAGCTTAAATGGTAATCATATATAACATTAACTATCATTAAAATAGGTTGTCAAATCCTAAATCAATACATAACAGTGATTGTTCCCTTAAATTGGTGTTGAGTTAGTACTAGATCAACATATTTAATATAATAAAAGTAGACACCTGGGGGTACTTTATCTCCGTTCTTCAAATTACCTGTCCAACCAATTGATAAGTTATCTGTCTGATAAATTAATTCACCCGATCTGGTAAATATTCTAGTTTCCAATGCTTCTATATTCTCACTTTTAATTGGTGTGAAGATATCATTTATCCCGTCTTGATTTGGTGTGAAAACGTTGGGCAAAATCAAATTAGGAGGACACGAATTTTTAGAAAGCGAAATTTCATCAAAAGTCCGGCATCCATTTACAGTAACTATCACAGAATAGTATCCCTCTATATCCGTGATATAAATAGGTTCTGTAGATCCATCCTGCCAAAAGTATGTGGCATCGGGAAATGTGGCATCGATAACATAGCCATTTTCTAAACAGGTTATTCTCTCTGCGCTAAATTCGAACTCTGGATTATGCCTATAAGTCACCACCACAGTATCCGACTGTAGACCGCATTGGGGATCAGTTCTTTGCACCCAATATGTTCCAGCTTGCTCGACCAAGTAATGGGAAGAGGTATTCCCGTTTTGCCATTGATAGGTTGCCCCATCAATATAAACCTCCAATAGTTGCTGATCACCATCACAAAGGTCCATATCAGAGCCTAAGTTCAATTGATTATGATATTCTACCTTAAAGTAATCCAGAATTGAATTGCATGCATTGGTAACCCTTACTGTGTAGTTTCCTCTACTACTGACGTGGTAAAAAGGCGCTGTTGATCCATCTTGCCATTGATAGGTTGCATTATCATTGGAGGCATCCAGCACTAGAACCTCTCCAGGGCATAGAGTGGTATCATTTCCAAGGTCCAAAGAAACCGGATTATCAAATTTAACATGTATCGAATCTCGACGCGTTCCACACAAGTCTGCAACCTCGGCCCAATACAATCCAGTAGATGTCACCTCTAAGCTCTTTCCGGTGGACCCATCTGACCATAAAAAAGTACCACCAGGTATATCAGGTTCAAGTAAAAACACCATGCCCTGGCACAAAGCCGTATCCTTTCCGAGATCTAAATCCTTGGTGAACTGAACGTAAATGGAGTCTATCACCGTTGCGCACTCATTGGTCACTTTTACCCAATAAACACCAGTCTCAGAAACAATATACAAACTATCAGAAGATTGATCCTGCCATTCAAAAGTAGAATTATCGGAGTTCGCATTTAACGTCAACGTATTTCTTCTACACACGAGTGTATCTGGCCCCAGTGAAATCTCAGGAAAAGACAAGCAATTAATCTGGAATGTATCTGAAACCACCTCACAACCTCCATTTACAGTGGTTTCTACTATATACTCGCCGGGCTGGGGATTGCTTAGAATGGAATCGGTCCCCACGGGAACACCATCTTTATACCATGTATATGAGTTATAAGTGTAGTTTAAGACCAATGAATTATCATAATGTGCAATTTCCGGCTTACCTTGAAGCCGATCCATAAAGGCGATGGTATTGACCCAAAAGATATCCTGACCATTCTGGATAGAATCCCCCTGAGTTACGCCACCAATATCTGTGAACACATCAACATCCGCAATAATCAAATCTAAAGTATGGCAATCAAGGTATAGTGTAGGCTTAAAATCAAAATTAGTAGCCAACACTTTTGAATGATCCGGTATACTTGAGAAATATCCCTGCAACAAACCGGATTGAAGAACTCCGGCTACAGCTCCAAAAGGTCCATCAAAAAGAGATGTTCCAGCACCTTCAGTTGTCGGGATTAAAGGACTTGGAACCATTCTAATGAATTCATATTCCCATTTTTCACGCAATATATCGTGATCCCATATCGCAGCTCCATCCTCATACAGATAGCCACCAGAGGCAATAATCAATTTTCCACCCCGAAGAGACCAGTTATAAAGTGAATCTATCTCGCCTTGAGTAAAATCATTGATATTGGGATCTATCGGACTGAAGGCTCCAAAAAAGAAGATATGATCAATAGGAATGTTGGTGGCTTGTTCCAAACTTCCTGACTCAGCATATTTTTCTATTAGTGCAACACTTTTGGGATAGATTCCATTAATACCAAAATTGTCCGGACTCAACAATTTTAGTCGAGAAGTTTGAGCCATTCGAATTCCGTCCAGAGTATATCCATTATCCCCTGTTCCTATCTCTGCGATTTGACGATCATTTGCAATACTTTGAATATGAATCGATTGACACGCTACACGATAATGTATCAGTGAAAAACAAAAAAAAGTAAGTAAAAAAAATTCAGTAAAGCGACTCATTTCAGAAGTGAAAAGTTTATTCTACGACCAACTCCTTGCCTTCCAAAATCACAGTTTTTACTACATATTTCATTCTATCGGCCTCTATACTCGATACTTTGGGTCTCATGTTTACGATGACATAAGCCATTTTCTTTGCCTTTTCCGTTTGCCCGGTCACATGATACAGAATCGCCAACCTGAATTTTGGATAGATTAAGTGTGGAATCATGTAAGTGGAAATTAAGAATGCTTTCTCTGCTTGATCAGGATCATTGATGCCCTCATAAGCTGCTCCCAAAAAATTGTACAGATCGTGATCATTTAGCCGTTGCTCGGTTTCCCTAAAAAGTTCAATACTTCTTGCATACTGGCCTTGTCTATCCAATTCCACGGCATAGTTGAAAAGAAAATATTTATTCTGCTTCAATACTGAATATAGTTGGCCATAACCTTCAATTCCTATCTTTGCATTACCCGATCTCAATTCCAAGAAACTATCCTTCCACTTTCGTTCGGCCATCAGATAATTGCTTCTGTTGTAAATGAAAACACACGATCCAAATACTAGCAGAATCAGAATAAATTTATACAGGAAGGTATCCGTTTTGAATTTGAAACGAAAACGGTTGATCTCAATATTTGATGCTATCACTGCTGCAAAAAAGAAATAATTTAATAACGTAGGTATGTCATGTAGCGGATATGAAAACAGGCTGGCCACGAGTATTGAAACAAAACCACCCAAACCCGCAATTAATGGCCAATGCTTTTCTTTCAATGATTTTCGAATACCATGACTGATCAAGAGATAAAAAATGCCAGTAAACGTTAGAAATCCGATCAAGCCCAACTCTGCCCATGTTTGTAAGAACTCATTGAAAGCATATTCCACATTGCCTGCTAAGTACCCCAGTTCTGTCTCGTGAGGGTTTTGTTGAAAGTATATCGCCTGATAATCATTGTGCGCTACAGCATATTGATCAAAACCCACCCCTAAAAGGGGATGATCCTTGATAATATCCCATGAAATTCCCCAAATAAATAACCTTCCGTCTGCAGAGCCTTTTTTGTATTGATAAAGCTGTATAGCTGTGAACACTATGAATATAATAACTGCAGAGGCAAGCGCTACTCGCTTGGTGAAGGTATTGAAAATGCCAAAAAACCATCTGCTGTCTAATCGCAAAACACACACCAACCCTCCACTTATCGCTGCACTGATCCACGAAGTTCTCGACTCAGTTAACCCTATGGCAACGACTATAATTAAACTAGCCATTACAGCTGCATATCTTGCCCAGTTAACCCTCGAAAAAAGCACAATAGATAGGGCACAGGGAAAAATAGATGCCAAATGAAAGGCGTACATACCAGGGTTGAGTGCAAATCCACTGATTGGGAAAGAGGAATAGTCATTTACTGTCCATCCTCCGAATTGCAAAATACCAATGATAGCAAGTACGGAAGCTACTGCAACAAGGAAGCCTATTGGGATATTCGGTGCTTGTATAGTGAAATGGAACCTTAATATATAATAAAGTGCTGCGAGGCTAAACCATGTCACTACATAGGTCTCCCCAAATATGGATGCAGGATTTACTAATACTTTGGAAATCACCCATAGAATCCAAAATGTGATGAGCATATCTGTTGTATTTATGCACAGCTGGCTATGATCACTTTTATTAGCGTAAGCCACTCCTAGGGATATTACAAACAATACCCCTATCAAAACCTGTACAAATAGGGCTTTAGGAGTGAGGAATGGATCGACGAATAAGTCAGTACGGAGGAGTGAAACTAGAAAAATGCTGCAAGCAAAAAGCCCAACTATTATTTTTTTCATCATTGGGTATACAATAAATTATTGAAGTTATTTTTAATGTCTGTCCACTTACTTTGATTAAAAGCATCCTATCAGATAGGATATTACATCCAACTTATCATTACTTATAGCAAGTTTCAATATGTAATTCAACTGTAGTGAAATGCTCTCTAGGCAATTCGATAAAATTAAAATTATAACCAATTTGCTTACACGCCCCTTCTCTAATCATGTATATGTAGTATATTAATGTTGAGTCCTTTCGCTCAACATATCGATCATATGTAATTGAACATCCAGAAACTGAGCCATATTTTCCTATATAATAGTAATCTATTAGATTAAACTCCGGTTTAGTATCGCAATCCCCAAAAATATTTTTGTAATCTGAGGAGTCTTTAATAATTAGAAGATCTTCGGTATTTATGGCATCACAATAAGGAATGTCAATGTAAGAGTAGTTTACCAAATTCTCTTCGTTGTGGTCAATTGCACATTTATTAAAAACCTGTTCGTCAGATTCACAAGAAATCATAAACACGAATAAAAAAATCAACCAACGAAAACTTTTTAAGTCATCGGAATATTTTTCCAATTTTGGTGTTGTTTCCATCATTGTAAGAGTAAATTAAAAGTTTTGAGTTTATCCCGATGTCATCAATTTTCATTGTTTTCTCATAATTTCCCGGATCTAACAATTCATAATTGTATGGAGAAGCCAGAATATTGCCTAATTCGTCCAGAATAAGTAGGTTGATTTCTTTAGTGTCTTTTAATTCAAATTTGAATGTCACCTCTCCAGGTGTGGAAACACCAACTGAAACGTCTGTATCGAACTTCTCCAATCCTATATTGGATCTATTTGCTTGTGTTGTTCGAAAGCCGGAGCCCACTGTGCAGGACGCCGTGGTCATTTTAAATGTACTCCCCAATTCAGCTTCAAACCCCGGATTCAGTATTGTAGTATTACTGCAATTGAAGGTAACGTTAGAGTTTCCAATAATTCTGGACGTAATTGTTAACAGATCGGACGCTTCATATACCCCATCGACATCATCGATATCGGCAGTCAAGTTTAATTCATATGGACAGAAGGACCCATCGAGGCCATTTAAGGTTGTGACAGTTGAACCTGGTGATAGGTAATTGTCTAATGACGACCAGTTAAAAGCTAGCTTACCAAAATCGTCACTAACATTACAGCCAGTTGTACCTTGGCTCAATACACCAAGAATTCTTCCATACTCAGAAAATAACGGAGAACCAGAAGATCCTCCTTCTGTAGTTCCATCATCCCATGTTGTAACATACCACATAGGTGAACTCGGGTTAGGAGTAAAAGTAGCGGCATCATTTTTTGAAATTTTTTTTATGTCTCCCTTTGGGTGATGAATGCAATAAACTGGTCCTTCATCATAATTGTAGTAAAGTCCCGAACTGATATACTTATTCCTTATGTCCCACCCATTGTAGAAGGGATCGAAACTATTCGGTACCGGATTACTAAGCTTTAAAAGTAATACATCACCAATGCTATTGTTAAACATTTCCGTACACCCGACAATGGATTGAAATGACGGGCTAGATGTTGGATTGCTGCATCCTGGAGCTTCATAATTAAAAATAAATACCCAAGCATCATAAATTGGGTTAGGATCTTGACAATGATCTGCTGAAAGTAAATAAGGAGTTCGATCTTGATTAGTATTATTTACTAATGAACCACTACATAGATAACTTCCATCTGATTTCTCCACCAATATCTTAACTACACCTCTTTTATTATCCTGAAAATCATCGCCAATCGGGCTACAATTCACATTATTATTACAACTCAATGATGCTCCAAATGCCAAGGTGGATTTGAAATGTGATATTGTGTCGTTAATTGATTCATTAAAGTCTGTCTCAATGGCTTTGTTAATTCTTAACAAACTAATTTTAGCTTCTTCATCAACCCATGAAGGTTGAAAATACTCTAGAACAATAGAATTTCCCTCGATAATTCCAGTTGCAAACATTCCAGAGGATTTATTATTTGTGTGATCAAATGATCCAAGGTATTCAGATTTATTAATTGGATTGAAAACAAAAAATTCCGATCCGGGAGGAAGATAAAATTGGTCGTAGGTTAAATGAATAGACTTAGCTCCAGGAACTTTAATTCTCAGCTGCCAAATTTTAGATCCATCATCTAGCTCTGTCCATTTTCCAGAGTTATCAATATTCAGATCGACATAGATTGGGTAAGCGAAAAAGTTATCCGGAAAATTCTCATCTTTTGAGTGGGTTCTATCTATTACGATTTCAGTTAGCTTATCAGATGAAATATTGTTCAAAACAAGCGATTTAGGTCTTCCTCCATGGCTAATTTGACTGAATCCATTTGTAATGCTTAATAATAGAATAAAAAGATAGATGACAGATTTAGAGTGAAGCATTGCTATTTGTAATTAAAGTCAATTCAATAATTTTCATGAAAACAACATATTAAAGAAAGAGTCTCCTATGTCACTTTTTATTGTCACAACATCAATCTTATAAAGCAGCTAATGATTTGGAACATTATTGCATAGAATCATTAATCTGTCAAAATCATTCTTTTTTGTCCTATTTCCTGCCTATCAGCAATCAAAATACGCAACGATTTTTAGATTGACTATTGTCTGCCAATATCAAATAACAAACTGGCACTTAGCCCTAAGGATTTATTTGAGTAGTACTTAGGGTAAGGTGAAACAATCGCTAGGGAAAAAATGCCTAATAATCTGAATTCAATCTTTTTAGTAGGATATACACCCAAGCCGACGGACATATTTGAGTCAAGCGAGAAGTCCCTCTCATATCTACCGACCTGTTTGAATCTTGAGACAAGACCTAATCCTGTAATTGGTCTAATATTGCCGTCTGTCCATGATCGGAAAACCGAAATAGGGATTTCGACGTATTTCAATCTGATCTCTTCTTCGGCAGGATCGCAAACAGGACAGACATAAAGGGCATCAAATTTCTGTTTCGACACACCTAGGCCTGCTTGTAAATACACATTATTGTTAATATCATGTTCAAATAGAATTCCTGATTTTGTTGTGTAAACTCTGTCCTCTACTACACGATATCCAGTGTTATATCGGGAAGATCTACTATGCACAATAAAGTTATCCTGACCAAGAATTTGTTGAGAATAAGAGAAATATCCACCAATTTTTAAAAACGGCTCCATGCGCTCCTGAGAATAGCCTTTAAAAAAGGCTATTTGGATCAAAAAAAGAGTTAGAAATCTCATCATAAAATTAGGAGTCTGGAGAAATACTAAGTGTACAACCCACTTCTACCTCGAATTCACCAGTGATTTCTACATTCCCACTGTAAAGAATATCAACATTAGCATTATTCTCAATGAGAATATTGGAAAGGTCAACATCGCATGCCTCAATTTCTGAATTTGCGGAAATCACATGATCATCAATTACCAGATTGCATGAACAATTAGCAGTTGAAAGAACTGCCCGAATTACGTCTCCAGGCTCATTCCCGAAACCTAATGTAAAATCAACGCCAACCGGACTACCGGACGGGTAACTATCACAATAGCTCATTATAGTTCCTCCATTTGACGGTGGATTACCTGGATCAGGAGAACAAGAAGTTCCTGGACAACTATCTATTGCATCATCTCCAGATGACCCCCAAGCACAATCATGCGTATGGTATGAACCAAGGTTATGTCCCATTTCATGTGTTATAACCTTAACCTGTCTGGAGTAGGTAGGGAAATTTTCATAATCTAACTCCATTAAAACTGCAGAGTGATTTGAACATTGCCCATTGTAAGTTGTACAAGTGTTTCCGCATATTCCTCCCCACCCATTTGCTATTCCTCCTGCACCGGTGGAGCCGACAGTTGTCTTTCCTACCAAAAGTTGACCCAAATCAGAATTGGTTATTGAGGGTCTCTCATCTATAAAATCACTTAATGCATCAGATGATGATCCTGAAGCATATCCGTCAGAGGTAGTCCAAATGAATAACTCATTTGGATAAAGAAAAATATCTTCTAATGTGTAAATCGCTGTTACCTGGTTATAAAGGGCAATAATAAACTCAGCAACATTATTTACACTGCCTAACTCGTCGTAAAAGAAATAATTCGTTTCGACATAGACACTTACATGGTTGCCTACCGAAATTGAATTTTGCAACTGATTACCTTCAACCAATGGCGCATTTAGATTGGCTCTGTTAATACTCTTATAAATCTTTTTTAATTCTTCACTTTGGGGAATACCATCTGGCATATCACATCCACTCCCCAATATAGGTTTGGAATTATTTTCAAGTAACTTATACTCGTCTTTATTAGAACCTTTACTCAATAATAGGGTTTCTTTTCCGCTGATTGCTATAAATCCAGATAGATTTCCATTTATCAAACTGATGCTAACCAAACTTTTACCCTCAAAACCCTCGACGAAACCTACATAATGAGTCCTACTCATAATTAAATCATCCGAGTATGAGTCTCCACTACTTGTTCGTATTTTTATGCTCTTACCATTTGAAGTCATTTTTCGCAAAAAAACTCGCAAATTATCCTCCGCATTGTCAGGGACTAAAACAGACAGGAATTCAGAATGACCGCTTAAAATTTCTCTCTTTAAATCAGGGCTAACTCTAAAAGTCCTTTCCTTCTGATCATTGGAGTTAAGCAGTAAAAGGTGATCCTTATAAATCATCTTATTAGCCTCAACAGCTTCGATAATGGTTTTAACAGACTTTTGCCCTTTTACTACATTAGAAAACGCAAACAAAACCAATGAGATATAAATTACAGCTCTCATTCTGTCAAAATCATTTTTTTCGTCCCTACTTCTTTTCCATCTGCGATTAAGGTGTATAAATACCTGCCAGCGCTGAGTTCACCTGCTCTAATCATAATAAAAGAATTGCCTCGTTCACTCAAATCAATTCGCTTCACCTGTCTTCCTTGTAAATCATATATATAAATGGACGCTTGATTTACATTTTTTGGAATCGAAAAGTCTATTCGCGTTTCCTCACTAGAAGGGTTAGGTACATTTTGCTGTAACGAAAAATCATTGGTAGTCTCATTACCCAGTCGTCCATTAACGGAAGCATCAGTTTTAGACAGTTCTGAAATGAGTTCTTCCATTTCAGCAACTCTGTTCTTCAAATCAAGAATTTGGGTCTGTTGCTCTTTAATTGCTTCAATAAACACTGGAACAAAACCATTATAATCAACATAGTACACACCACTTACTTCATCGTATTGAACTAATTCTGGAAATAACGGCTGTACATCTTGTGCAAGAATTCCTAAATGCTTTCCTTTAGAAAAAGAAAAAGCCTGTTCCTCTTCATCAATAATTCGTATTTCACCTGATTTTTCATCAAGCAATGTGTCCTTCTGATATTCATAGGTGCCTTTGATCCCAACATTCTTAATCTCAGAATACTCCTTATACTCATAACTTTTGCCACTCAGAAGCATAATCTTCTCAAGTGTGTTTTCAATTGGTTGGATATTCTTCTTGAGTCGCTCATCAGATGTAACAGCGACAGTACCACGTATTTTCCCATCACCGTATGCGATAAACGAATTATAATAAACTCCCTCCCAAGCACCTGCTATTTTGATTGTCGCATCAGTACTTCCAGGAACAGAAGTATATCCAGTAAAATAAGCTGTTTTAGACCTTAATTCTCCAGACACGTATGAATCACCCCCAACCCGTAGTCCATAAGATGTGCTAGGAGTGATTCCAATCCCAACATCTCCTGTACCGTTCATCTCAATTTGAGCCAATCCAGGGGATAATAGGCCTAGAAAAAGGAATATAAAAATATGATGAGTAGCTTTTGTTTTCATTAGTTTAATTTGTTACGTATAACTTATCAATACTAAATGTAAGATAAAAAACAATTAAATGAAACTTTATGAAGATATAATGTTTCATTTAATTTTGTTTTAACACATAACGTATTAAAAATGCATAAACAGATAAACTTATAATACATTGATTTTACTACCACCAGACCTGGGAATCGTCTGAATAGGAAAAGATCCTTTCCTCTTTGCCTTCTGTAAGGTTTCGAAGGAGCAGCAAGGCATTCTTGGGCACTTGGGGATAAATTAGTACGTCTTTATTAGCAATTACTCTACCAAGTGATACCCAACTATTATCCCAATAGAGCAATTCATATTCATTCTTAGGATAGATTCCATTTAAGTCGTTTCTTGCCAAAAACCTGATTTTTCTTATCTGTTTTGAACTACCCAAATCCAACCCTACCCATGCACCCTCAGAAGCTTTCGCATCAAAATATGTGAGAGATTTACCATCAAAGACCTTGCTCTTTGCTACACTGGTATCATTTTGATAGACTTCATCTGTACCAATCACTTTTCCTGACAAAGGACGGTCTGTTGTCAAATCCTCATAGAACTCGAGTTCAGCAACATTACAATAACCTTTACTTGGGGAATGATACCTAACATAGCGGAATTTTCGGTTGGAGTTAAGTTTCACTTCATTATAATGAACACCATCAAGAGTATCGATCATGTATAGATCAATGGCATCCCTGAAATCTTCATGATTGGAGCCTTGAAACCTTCCACCAACCATTCGGCTGATATATAGTTTTATTCTGGCTGTTAGTGGAAATTTCCGTGTTAATCGAACAGTATCTAGCTCACTAAGATCTGGTTTGAGAAATTGATGATCTCCGTTCTTATTAACCACAAACGGATAATCATATGGCTCCCTTTTTTCTTCTGTAAATACTTCAGGCAAATAGACAGCCTCTCTTCCCAAATTCTGAAATACAATTGAATTATCGCTAGTTGATCCCCAGGCTATAGGAAACCAGTTTTTATTATCAAAAACCGACAAATAAATTATGGAATTCGATTCACCTTTTTTTCTTGGAATTTTAATATCTGCCGTTTCGCAATACAAATGAGTTACATCTTCTATTCTAGGATCATTGAAGAAGTTTGGAAGATAGCTGACAAATCCCATCATACTTCTATGGTTACTCTCAATTTGATGATATGTCCTTCTATAAACCTTTGCAAAACGAGTTTCTGGATCCCAAAACTCATTGTAACCCAAACTATCCACAGTCACATCAAAACCCTGGCAACTGTCCGCGGAAAAGATAATTGAACACCATTCATGTCCTCCAGACCTATTGGCAAATTGAGGTGTAAAATCTACAGTAGTCGGAATTCCAAATGCTCTCATCACTGTCACCCCATAATTGCACAACTCATGACAGGTTCCGACCATTAAAGCTTCTGTACATGAAAAAGGTAATTCAGGTAATCCTAGATTGATTATCTTAAAATCCTTTTTTCTCTCGTACATTGCGCCATGCAAAGCAGTAGCTGAACCAAGCATGGATTCATTCTTTATAATCTTATCAACTTGAAAATCTTTATTTTCTAACAGTGCTTCTCGCCAATTTTCAGTTTGTTCTCGGTTAACTTTATATGGTAGTACGTACTTACAAAACAGATCAAAAGGAATACTTTCTTTCCAAGGTGACTTTCTGTATTTTTCTAAAGCCAGCTTTATATTATTAGCCAAAAATTCTGGTGAGACATAAGTGGTGTCATCAGGAAATATAAGAGAATATTGCCTAGCTGATTGATTAATCATTTTTAAACTCTGCTCCATTTTTAAAGCATTGTCAAAGTGATACTTTATGCTATCTTCATAAGCAGTCACCAATGTACCCCTAACTGAAAATTGGTAAGACATATTTTCAACAATGAATTTAGAGGCCTCTACTGCAAGTGAGTCAGTAGTATCCAGATGAAAAAGTACTTCCTTCAATAATTCATTGACTCGTTCCTTTTCTTTTCTTGAATGCTTCGAATGATTACATGAGGAAAGAATTACTAAAAGAATGAATAATTTGATGAGTTGACTAAAAAAAGATGTTTGAAGGAAAACCATTGTTAACGAAAGATTTATTAAATGAATGAGGGCAAATGCGATACCCTTCCCAAGAAGAGAATTTAGTGGAAGTTTCATCAGCGTCATACTTATTGGGATTTGTTAATGAGATGAATTCTTCTGAACAGGTTGATAAGAATTACAAATATTTGATCAGCTTCATACAGATCAGTATTAATGACAGAGTAAATGAGATTGCCCAGATACTTATTATAGTTTGACAATATATAGTTTTGCGGGAAAACTTGAAATACCCAAAATTGGCAAAATGTTGCTGGATATATACCTAAAGTATTCATTGATTGAATAAATAGTACAAATTAGCAATCGTTATTAGTAATTTATGATGCCCTTTAAGCTTTATTGCTAATAATATTAGTAATATTATTGATTTTTAGACATTTTTAGCAAATATTCCTAGACATCAGGTCTTTTTGCAAATAGACATGAGCAGAAACAACAACATATCATTATTGGATGGTCTAAGAGCTTTGGGAATGAGTGAAGATTCTTATGGCTTTCGATGGGTTTCTGAAAAAGAACAGTATGATGAGCACGTTTATTTGGCATTGGAACAAGCCGAACGGTTTAATGCGAAAGCAGTCTATTTTAGGTTTTTTAATGAAGAATCAAAACCACCTCGACCTCAGGTATATATCTATGATCTTCTGGAAATTGGTAGTGAAGAGGATTCTTTAGCTCAAATACATCATCACTTATGGAATGCTGGAGAGGTGCCATTTTGTTTCATTTTCAGTGAAACAAGGATACTTGTGTTTAACTGTGGGATAAAGCCAGATTGGAACATGGACAGTGCCGAGTTTATCACCAAACCGCATGATGTAATTGATTTGTTGAGCGATGTTCAGTCAAAAATAAAATCATATCATGCTCGGCAATTCGATTCGGGACTGTTTTGGGATTCCGTGACGAGTAAAGATTTCAAATATGGACAAAGTGCATACGAGCAATTATTACATCAGCTAAAGAATGTTAAATCTCACATCATCAGTGAGGTAGGCCAAGAAAAAGCTTCCTTAGTTAAACGGGTATTGATGATGCTGATCTTAATTAAGTATCTGGAAGAACGGAAAGATGAAGAAGGTAAAGGAGCTTTGGATCCTGTTGATTTTTACAAAGCCTATAATGTACAGAATTCTACATTAGAAGGGGTGTTGGAAAATGTAGAATCGTTTGCGAATATGTTAAGAGATCTCTCCAGTAAAGAGCATTTTAATGGAAGGATTTTTTATTTGAGCCAAAAAGAGCTTGATGATCTCAAAGAAATAAATTTAACTGTATTCCAGCTTTTTGTAAGAGGAGATGCATCTATCTTTCCTTCTTCAAAATATGGTTTGGGGAGTCTTTCTTTATGGAAGCTTTATCAATTTAACTATCTTCCCATTGAGCTAATTAGCCACATATATGAGGACTTTCTAGCCGATCAGAATGGCAATAAGAAGAAAGGAGTAGTTTATACTCCTCCATACCTTGTTCAATTTTTAATTGATCACTCAATGCCTTTGGGAAGTCCTAAGTATGGCTTTAAGGTATTAGATCCGGCATGTGGATCTGGGATTTTTTTGGTTGGTGCTTTTAAGAGAATGATTCAATGGTGGAGAGTTCAAAATAACTGGAAGAAGCCAACAAAAGATAACATTGATGAACTTAAAGGACTCTTGAGTAATATCTATGGATGTGATTTAGAGTCTGAAGCTGTCACACTTACTCATTTTAGTCTTGGTTTAGCTCTTTTAGATGCCTTATCTCCAAAGGAAATATGGAAAAATGTTCATTTTGATGATCTTATCGGTCAAAATTTAGTCTGTGGAGATTTCTTTAGAGTTCAATACAATGAGGAAATAACTGCTGATTTTGACCTTGTAATTGGGAATCCACCTTTTGATTCTAGATTTACTCATTGGGCAACGAAAGTGGACAAGCAATTAACTAGAGAAAATAAAGACCGCCCACCGGTACCTGACAATCAGATTGCTTTATTATTTCTTGAACAATCCTTAAAGTTACTGAAAAAGGGAGGGAATATCTGTTTAATTTTACCAGCGGGCCCTGTTCTTTACAATACAAAAGTTCACAATTTCAGAAGTTACCTGATTGAGAAAAGTTGTTTCAAAACGATTTTCGATTTCACTCCATTAAGGGCAAAGTTGTTTATTGGGAGTAGTTCAAGCGCAAAACCTCCTGTGGTAGCTCTTTTAGCTGAAAATTCTGATCATGATGATAGATCAATTCAGCATCTTATTTTTAGGAGGACAAGAGCATCAAGTGAAAAGATAGAATTTGAAATTGATCACTATGACTTTCATTGGGTGTCTCATCAAAGAGCCATGAGTATTCCAAGGATTTGGCAGGCTAACTTTATGGGTGGAGGTCGACTTCACACTCTTTTAGAAAAAATTACTTCGCAGGAAACATTTGGGGATTTTCTAAAAAGGATGAAAAAAGAGGAGAATTGGGTTTTCGGTGAAGGGTGGCAAGAATCACCGAATTCTAAGCCAATTTTAAGGTTGAAAATGTTGTCTCAGATTGAAGACAAATCTGATGAACAAAAGTCAGAGCTAGATTCACTTGAACATAAACATAAAGCAGACTGGATATATAATAAGAAAATGATGGAAACAGATGGAACAATATCTATCTGTAGAAAGAGATTTTTTCAATGGCCAAGGACTAAAGAACTGTTTCAGCCACCTCTATTATTGGTAAAAGAAAGTGTTACTGGAAGTTCAATACCTGTATATTTTTTCAATGAGCCAATTTCATTTAAAGACAAATTTTTTGGAATTCATGTCCCATTCGAGCAAGTCGATGAATTAATCAAAATCAAAAGTCTTCTGGAGAACTCTTCAAATATTCCTTTAATGTGGTTGCTGAGTGGTCAAGTTTTAGCTTACCGAGAAGGGGTTCCACTTATGAAGGATATATTATCCTTACCAATAAAGAGAGAAGGGTTTAATTTTATTGAAGATATTCTTTTAGAGGATATCCTGTTGCATTATTCAGACTTTAGAAAGCAGGGTGAGAAGAGTGAAATACTAAATACTGTTAGTAAAAGAGAACTTGAACAATTCGGTAAAACCTATTGCGGAATACTTAATACAATTTATGACAGCTTCAGAGCTCTAAATCCAATTTTAGGTAATGATTTTATCGCATATCCATTCGTTTTGGGTGAAATGTCGGAATTAGAAATTCCAAAAAGCATCCAAGAGATAGAACGGAAGTTACACCAGCTTATAGATCATCAGGTTTCTCACAACTTATGGGTGAAGCGTATTCTGCGCGTTTATCATAATAATGTCATAATAATGTATAAGCCCAACCAAAAGCGATATTGGTTGAGATCTATTGCGGTAAGAGATGCCGATGAAACTTTTGTTGACTTATATAATCAGGGTAAATAGTGGAGTTTCAAAATATTAACACTTTTGGTATTTTAAGTAGCGCACCTAATGGTAGAATTGTAAGCAAAATTTATAGTCTAGTTACGGAGGTTTTAGAAGATTTAGAAGTAAAAAAAGACGATAATGAAAATCATCTAACTAACGAACTATGCAAATCGTTGGGTTTCCTACTGCCCAGTGACTCTCCATTTTATTTCCATCATCAGAATATTGAGAGCAGTAGCGAAAATACTTCCACTGATTTTGCGGCGTTTGGGACATTCGCTTATGCTCATTTAACTCAACAAAAGGGTAAAAATTTTCCATTGGTTAAATTTGAAGCGAAGCGATTAAACTCTACCATGCCTAAAAAACGGGAAAAGGAGTATGTTTTGGGAGAGTATGTGGCTGGCAAATTAACGAAAAACTCTGGAGGTATTGAACGGTTTAAAAACCTTAGGCACGGAAAGAATGATTATAATGCATGTATTATTGGATATGTTCAAACCGATTCTTTTGAATATTGGGTAAACAAAATAAATTCATGGATTGCTGAAGAAATTAGTAATCCACATGATTCGACCCTAATCTGGGATGATAGTGATATACTTCAGAGTGATCAAATAGGCAGGGTAAATGGTTATTTATCTACTCCCAAACGAAGAAATCGTCCTCCTTTAACTATGCGACATCTTTGGAAATTATTCAAATCGTAATTAAAATGAGACCATTTGCATTTACACTAGACAATAAATTAACATAAGTCGTTTATTAGACATTAAACCAATCCTATTGTTTCGGAAGCTAATAGTGTTCTGTATTTCTTGAAAAACTCCTGATGGAAATTATAATAATTCAATATACTTCCGTTACTTGATAGCAAGAAATGATTCTCACTCTTAACAATAGCCTCCTTAATCGGGATACGAACCAATCCAGAATCTTTGAAGCATAAAAGACTCATTTCCTCAGGTTTGCCCTGAGGCATCCAAACCTCAATAATTGGTGTTTCGAGATGGATTGATTTACGTGCTTGATCATCTAATTCATAAGAATCTCCAAATGCCCTTAATGTTATCCATTCAAATAATGATCCGTAAGTTGAAGTAAAGAAATCATTTGGAGTAATAGTTATTTTCTTACCTGACCACAATAGTATTGAAAATATTAACCTCGTTCCTTCAGCTTCTTTGCTAACAATTTCGAGTGATGGAGTATATCGAAAATCAGCAATAGACATTTTTGCCAGAGTGAATGCGATATCCGCTAGGTTGTAAATTTTCATAGAAACACGTGAATTACTATCATTTTCAGATATTTCATCAAGTAAATTTGGTATGAGTTCATGCCACTGACCGTTTCCTGTAAGCACTTCAATCAAATCATGCATTAGTTTGGTCCATTGTTGTTTCAGATTAGGAGAAGTTTGTTTACATAAATAGAAGGAAGCACCTCCTTCTTCAGCTGAGGCCATAACTAGCAAATCTTTATCAGTCATTACTTTTTCATTTGCTTTGAATCGACCAGCCCGTAAAACAATTTTTAAATCCCAACCTTCATGAGTTAATCGTTTCAGGTCTTCAGGAGATCCCATTTCTCCAGTCTCACGATTAATTTGATTAGATATTGCGGCCACAAAGTTTTCATCTTCCTGATCAATGCCTTCTTCCCAGTCAATTTTGCACTTAATTAAATTTGCTTGTTTTTCTGTAAGACCGTGTAGAGGTGAAGAAAAAACCAAATAAATACCAAATGGTGTTATGACATGTGGATTTGATCCACGATAATCACAACTAAATAAGAAATGATCGGTTACGTCAACAGAAGAAAGGGCATATGACACTTGCTCAATTGATTCATCTCTTTTTTCCTTAGAATTATAGAGATAAATAAATTGTACATGTGAAATTTTGATAGATCTATTTAATGGGATTTTATTTATCTCATCTACCTTAGTGATGTATCCGTCATTATTGACATTGATATGTAATCCTTTAGTATGAACTGGGCTATGATACTGAAACTCAGAGAATGGAACTAACAGCTCATGCCACTCCGTAGAAACTAAAAGCGCTCTTAAGTTTGTATTGTCGACACCCAATTGGCGAGTTATTATGGATAAATATTTAAACAACTCATGTGTGGCTTGGCGTGCAGCTTGATTGCTTTTTTTTATCTCGATTACAACAAAGTTGCCAAACTCATCTCGAGCCAATATATCAACTTTTCCAGAAGCTCCGAAAAGGTTTTCAAGCTTGAATTCAGTTTTTATAAGTACTAATCCTGGCTCCAAAATGGAAAGATCTTTTGCTAGATTATCTCTAATAATATTTTCGGACACCATAATTCATAATAAATTTAATACATTCATTTATGAAGTATAGGTAGTAGAGTGCACCTGTGGTAGAAATGGTTCGGATAAGCAATGGTTCGGTCATAATACTATTAGGCCAAGAGATGATGTTGGTTGGATTTTATGGTTTTATTCTTGGCAGGAACTTATAAGTTGTCGGACTCTTTTGTTTCAGGTTTATCTAGTTGCTCACGGTCACTGAATTGCACAAAATAAGGATCGAAATACCTAAGCTTTCCATTATCTAATTCTACCAAAACTTTAGTTTCACTATAGTTGCCATACATTTGATAAACGAACCTATGAAAGAATCCTTTTTGTTTATTTCCATCCTTGGAAATGGTGACTGGTCTTAAAGATTTGATATTGCTCATCACAAAATTGAGTCAGATGAACTCCCAGGAATATTCAAATATAGCATATATGCTATAATAATCCATTAAAGGATAACTGACTTTTGAAATGTGCAAAACGTCAGAGATCAGGAGGTGCTAGATAGGTTCGCATTGCGACTGAAAGAGCTAAGAAGAGATGCTGAGCTTACGCAGGAGCAACTGTCTTATAAATCGGGTCTTACACTGTCACAGATTGCCAGAATTGAAACTGGTAAACTAAATTCTACAATTTGCACAGTGGTTGTCCTTGCCAGAGCGCTAGATGTGGATCCTTCAGAGTTGATGAGGTTAGATCCTTCAAAATAATCAACAAGCGTATACTCACACCCTAAAATAGAGCCCACTTGCTGTTGGGTTGTTGTGACTTTATGAATCAGGTATTTGAGGATTACGTTTTTGATCAAGTTGTGTTTTCTGGACAGTCAAAAGCATAAATAGAAACCTTCATACTTGGATATCTATCAATTTTCATTACGATTAATAGTAGCACGAAGAATAGTGATAAAAAGACACTAGTCTCATATCTGGGTTTAATGTTAAATTAATGCTCAATCATTTAATTTAGACCGGTTCAATTCGTAGGTAATAAATTCCTTCTTAAAAAAAACCTTGCACAATATGCTTGAGAAAATAGGTCAGATTGAAAGAAAAGGTATCTCCATTTGGTTATATGTGCCAATTTATATTGGAGCATTATCAGGATTAATTGCTAATGGTGTAGATGATGAAGGCTTTTTAATGACTTTCGGAATTGGAATAGTGCTTTCTGCTGTTAGTTTTCTCTGCATTAAGGCATTCAAATTTGCAACTGCTTGTTTTTTTGCAGTTGTAACAATGCTTTTAGTAGATGAGTTATTACCTTGGGAATTTCATAATTCCATTGAAATTGGAGAGTTTAGTTTTATTTACGCATTGCCAGCTATAGTTATAGCAGCGCTAGCTCATCCAATATTAATTCCATTTTTTTTGGATGAAAAAGCTGGAAGATATTTTAGGTTAGCTATACCAATTCTGATAATTCTTACTTTATTAACAGCACTAGTCTCTAGACTATTTCTTAACTAATAGCCGACTAAGACAAAACCAATTTTATGTTAAGTGGGAGTGCTGTTCAAATAACATTATAATCAATGAAAAACTCATTTTGAACTGGAATTTGATCAAAGTATCCTACTTGATATTTGAATCCAGAAAGTTGGTTCAACACTGAAGCTTCCTTTAACTCAAAACATAGTGAGATTTGATGATAATGATTTGCTCGAGTGCTTCTTGCTTTTCCAACCTAGCAATTACTTGTAGGAATTCTGAAGTATAATACTTGAGATGTATTTCCTAGGAATATTCCTTGGTAATTATTTCTTGCCTCAAATTTGGATATGAAGCACAAAATGTTTGAGTGAAAAATTAAAAGTCAATTTCATTAAGTGAGTGCATTGATCAGGTTTTTTGCAATCCGAGTTTTACTAATATTAGAGAGAGATTTGGCATCTAACCCATCTACGTTTTGAAGATTTTTAGGATGTCTAATAGTGTCAGCAGTACACGTGTGACTTAAAAATTCCTTGTTCCACTTTCCGCCACTTTTGGCAAGATCATTTAGTAGGATGTGAAAAAAGTCCTTCTGTTTAATTTTTAAATCTTTAAAAATGAGGGTCGACACGAACTTGTCATCTGAACTGTCGATTTCGATTAGATTTATTTCGGGGGTGGATTGAAAGGATACTAAAATTCCAAGTCGTTCTTGATCATTTATCTTTTTGAAGGTTGATTTCAAGTCTTTACTAAATGTGAGAACCTTATAAGAAAATCCTACATTCAGTATTTTACTAACAAGAGTTATAGCATTACAGAAGTGTTGTAAGCCTTTAGGAATTTCTGTAAAATCAAATGAAGGTTCATCCTCAACATCTATAATTTTAAGTTCATGTGCATCGCCTGACTTATCCACTTTATCCATGGATAGACTTATATCATTCAACTTGAATTCAGTGTACACTTTATTTCCTCCCGGACTAGAGTCAGAACCATATTTTAATTTTTCTCTAATAATCTCGAATTGATCATTGATCCTAAATCCAGGCTTTTTACTGGTGATTGAAGCCTTCTTTTTATTCGATGGATTCGATTCATAGTCAAATTTGATGTCCTTTGGGATGTCAACATCTCTTTTACCAGGTTTTGACTTTTTACCTTCGCTTATTGGACTTTCAATCAGTGAGGGATGTTTGATGATAACTTGATCAAAAGGTAATTCCTTTTGAAAATTTATAGCACTAATGCTCGTAATCAAATCAAAGTTCAAATAGCTCAAAGTGTTGGCCTTTAAGTCTATAGAGTCGTAAGGGGGAGTGAGAAATTTGAAGTTATTGGTCTTATCTACCGTGTGAGCCTGGATCTCCTTCCAATACCTTCTTAAACTTTCATCATATAGTAAAGAAACCATACTTGAGATAAATTCATTGTCCTGAACAAGTCTGGAGTTTAGGAGATTGTTGAGTTCGATCGTTAAAGTTCTCTTGTTATTCTCAGAAGTAATTGCTTGTCCATCAATGAAAATATCAAGCATATCATGCTCGAATACATAATGACAAATACCTTCATTATACCCAATAAACTGTCTAAACAGCTCATATAGGAAAATTACTGTTTCCCTTCCATTAACAGTAAAAGAATAAACAAGGGTCTCACTATGAAGTGCATGCCTATTATCAAGGTAATAGGTTTTTTCTGGTAACTGAATTAAAGTCTTTATAGTCCCAGATTTGAAATTGGTGATCTGGTACTCTGTGATCTTTGTATTTGTTGTTCCTTGAGTGATATCATCACGAATTTCAATTGCAATGGGTAGTAGGGGGTTTTGTTTAATGGGGTAATCGTTAGACTGTACGAAGTAAGGCTTCTTGTCCAAATCAATTTCGAAAACCTTGAGATACCAGCGTTTTGATTTTTTGTAAGCATATGGAACAGAAATGATCTCTTTTCTCATGAATGATTACGCGATTTCGATAGTTTGATTTTTTATGGTGTCTAATCCACGGGTTAAAAGATGATTGACTAGACTTTCAATTTCAAAGTCAATATACTCCTTTCTTATTCCAGCATGTCGGAGAAGTTTCCATTGCTTTACCGGTACTTCTTGTTTGGAAAGTGTTTTAAATGAGAGTACAAGCCTTCTTTTTCTATGATTCTGTAATGATTCAGAGTAATCGTTTAAAAATGCCTTACATTTTGGCATTTTAGCCATATTCTGATTGAATAAGGTTTCCGATTTGCTGAGCCTAAGCAAGAGACTTTTGGATCTCCGCTTCTTCGGGAAATTCAATTTTAAGTTGTTGTATGATTCTTTTAGTTTGAAAAGAATCTGGTGATCCCGGTTATTCCAGTCAACTTTAAATAATCTTGTCGGACTGTTTGGGGTGTATTTTTGAGAGAGAAGCCACACTTTGTCGTGTCTATATAAGTACGCATATTCCGTAGGCTTTATTCGGCGGATTTGAGTTATAGAAAATTCCTGGTTGGCCTTAATAAGTTTAAGCCATTTTTGTTTTGCTTTGGAGATTTCTTTTTCGAGATTATTGTCTCTTGGATTTACCTTCCAATAATTCTTAATTGTTTTGGGATCAGCGTTTAACTTATTGGCAATTGCTCTAAGACTTAGTTTTTGTTTTATAAGCACTTTAAGCTCATTCTCCCATTCTTTACCATAACTCTTAACTCTTATAAAATATTGACCTTTTTCTTCTAAATAAGACAAAGTGTATTGATAACCACAGGTGCAGCTCACATATGCGACATCTCTTTTGGACTTTGGATCCTTCTTAATCTTATGTGTTGTGTTAGCTTTCCCATAATTCATGCATACTGGATTTCTACATGGATAGTTTTTATATTGAGAGGGTATTGGTTTAGTTCGATTAGATCTTAAATACCCAAAGAAAGCCTCAATTAGCATATGCCTAACCGGATCAAACGCTTTACGATGTTTCCTCAAAATTGCCTTCAACCAGCAGTTTGAATCAATAGAACTGACTTCTGATCTGAAATGTATCAGTGTTGATTTAGCATAGAAATTTTCGAATTCATTATATACTCTGGACCAGTCAATAGAATCTGGACCTTTATTAAAGCCCAATTGCTTAATTTCCTTATTGTAAATGTAAGGCTCATCAAAAGGCCAGATACTGAGAGGTTTTAGAACAAGACTTTCCAATCTCGATGTGAGGCTGATTATTTCTTCATTGAGGAATGGAATAATTTTTTTGAAGCATAAACTTGATTGGTAGTCATGCAAATCAATGAACAAATGCTTGTTAATTGATTCATAGTTGAACTCAACTTGATTAAGATGTATTTTATGTTTCGTGCAAATACTAACTGATGGAATCTGATGAGTCAATTTTAAGTAGGGTTCTTCATATAATTCGATTTGTTCGTTCAGACAAATTGGACAAAACCTAGGTGTGGACAAGGGAGGAAAAGGTCCTGTGACAATTCCACACCTGGTATGAATATCTCCTGACTTGGTGAGCATTGAATTCCATACTTTTCTACGTCTATTTTCTGGGATGAATCGAGTATAATAATGGAACAGCGTATATCTATCAATTAAATCTACTGCAGTTTGATCTTTAATATTAATGTGTTTGGCCAGGTGATTTATTCCACTTGGAAGGTCAAGCGTTGAACAAATAGTAGTTCTTTCAAAAAATCTTTTGAGGAGCTGTTTTGGTCCTTTGGTGCCCAGGTAACTTATATTTCTAGCAATAGTGCTATAGAGAATTTCATCTGGAAAAGGTTTAGACCAATATGACTTCATTCTAATTCATGAATTCAGAAAGGTTAACGATATCTCCTTGTTCTAAAAGTTCTTTATGCAACTCTTCTTGATTAGATGCTTTTATTTTTCTCAAGTCGCCATCAATGTAATTCGGGGTAAGTTTTCTCTTGACAGTTGACTCTGAGGAATTTGCAGGATTAGAGCGATACTTTTTAATTATCGAATAAGCAATTTCATTATCACTTAATGAGGGATTTTCTAAAATGGATGATTCTAGAAGTGGGAAGTAGAAGTTTTTGGGGATATTGAAATCGTCTAATTCATTCTGAATATTTACTTGCCTGTAGTTGCTTTTGAAATCACTAACATCATCAGGCAACAACATGTCACTGGCTTTACTAATGTTAAGATTCCTATCTCTTATGTTTTTAAACATCGGCTCATCTAGCCACATCATTTCAGCAACAACTTTGTTAATGATTTCAATAGTTATTGATTTCTTATTAATCGAAAAAGCCCATTTTTGGGAAGAGACAAATAGTTTTATGGCTCGATCAATAATTCCTTGTGAGTGAAAATAGAAGATATCAGCCCAATTAATATTTGTGTTAGCTAATTCATCAGTGTATTGATACTTGAATAAATGTTTGATGATCATTGACCATTCAACATCATGTGGTAGTTTATCCCACTTCAAGCCAGCGCCTGCAGTAAATCTTCTACGTAATCTCTGTTTTTCAGAAAATAGCTCTAGTGCTTCGGGCGTCCCTACAATAAGTATTGGTATGTGCAAAGTATTGTCAAGGTGTAAAAAGAAGTTCAACATTGTATCTGAACCACCACTTTTGGTTTGGTTAAGGTGTTGAATTTCATCCACAATAAGAGTTCCTACACGGTGTGCAATCACGAGCTTTGACATTGCTATTACACGATCACTTGCATTATCTCTTGGTATGCAATATTCTTGCTCATAGCATGTCCCCAAGATATTGTCTACTTCAATGAAGAAATATCTGCATAGATCTTTTAGAGATCCGTCTTTAGGGCATTCAATTTTGATGATTGGAATTTGAATAAATGTTTCTACAGTGGTAGTATGTCTGATCGCTTTTTTGAATAGTGCACAAGCTACGTTTATGCTGGTTGTTTTGCCAATCCCTGAGATACCGACCAAAAGAGAACTCTTAGAGAAGGTAGATTGGTAGTTGTCCTTGAAAAGGGTTTTGAAGTCCTGTCTTAGATTTGACTTTATTGGATTCTCTATTGGGTTTCGAAGCTTGTAGCTTGCGTTGATTGATGAATGGATTAGTTCATAAACCTGATATAATCGCCTATTAGGAACTAAAAATTTATCAATCATTTCATCCAGAAAATGAGGCCGAATATCTCTTTCTATTTCTAATATCTCGGCTCGAGTACGTGGTGTTTGATCAATTAATATTTTAAAGAACTCTTGTGGACTCAGAAAATCAAATAGGTTTTCTAATAAAGGGTTTCCGATATGAGATGGATCCTTTGGTGTCCTTTGAATCGCATCAACAATTTGATCACTATTCATCGCCCATCAATTGATCAATAAAATCTAAGAAATCAGGCTGGTCAAGATTAGTGGATGTCATCTTAATTACTTTGGTTTCTTTCTTGTCGTTGTCAGGGTTTGCAGCGTCCATCCTTCTTTGGCGTTCCAACTCTTTGTCTTGTTCTCTATTTTTCTTTACTGTTTTTGATTGAGGTGAAGAGCTGATCTTCTTCGCCTTCTTTTTTCTAATATTTTCTGAGGACTCCAAGAAATGAATTGCTGCTAAGGTTTCAGAGTCTTTTGCCTCAGATATTTTAGATTTTTGAGTTGTAATAAATGACTTTATATCCCAAATGGTTTTGTTCTTGAATAAGCCGCTTTTCTCCAGATTTAAGTCACATGGGATAATCTCTTTTTCGTTAATAATGAAGAGTTGATTAAGATTGTAGGGCTCGTATGAGGCATCTAACTTTGTGGTTTTCCTTTGGGTTTTTAGTTGAACATCTCTCAAAGGATGATCTTTTGGTAGTTTATACCACACATTGTTAAACTTAATCCCGTTCTTTGTAAGGTTCACGTTCTCTCTAGGAAGCATCAGAGTCCGCAAATTCCTGATTTTATTTGATCTAAGTTTTCCAGATTTATTTAGTATTCCCCAATTGAATACTTCAGAGGGTGTCGGGACATATAAACCATCTTTTGGCATTTCATGGTCTAAAGGGTAGTTTTTTAATAATCTGCTGTTGTTATGTCTTACAATAGCCATTACAAGAATTGCAAGATATTCTCTCATGGTAAAGGTACCATAGGCTCGAGCTTTGGTGGCGCCTCTTCGACCGTCATCTTTATCCTTAATTCCAATATTTTCTTCTGACCCCCTAAGTTCTGTGTGGACTAAATCTATAAGTTTCTCAACCAACCCCTTTAATTCTGGTCTATACGACTCTTTATTCTCTATTTGGATCCCGAGACTTTGAACTAAGTTGTTTGAATTTCGGCTTATAAATTCTGGTCCTCTATCAGTAACGATGCTATTAGGAATATATTCGCAAGGCCAGTCCTCAGATGATAGTTCGAAGCTTTCAATACTGTCAAGAAGAGATTTTTTGAAGAATTCGTCTTTATTACTAAAACTACAATACAGAGCTTCCATTGCTTGCACGTAGGAAGGACTCTCAAGGGTGACATGAACGCCCAAGACCATTGCGCTATAAACATCACAAACAAAATACACTGTTGGACAGCCAATAGGAGACTCATCTATTTCGGAGATTAATTCTACATCAGATGGAGTTGAATCAATTTGAGATATACCAGGGCCGTTAACTGAACTGTAAGAGGAGCCTTCGTTAATTCTAAAGTCCTTATCAAAGTTAATATCTCCGTGTTTGGCTTTCAGTCTGGCTTCTGAACTAAGGTCTAATTCACCCCAGTAAATAAACTGTTTAAGAGAAGGCACCTTAGATAGATTTTTGCTTTTCCACTCTTTAGGGAAATTCTTTCTTATAAAATTGTTGTAAGCGGTCCTCTTTGAAGCTTGTTTGACTTTTAGGTACCATCTTTTATATCCTTTTTTTATCTTTAACTTGGTCGCATTATCAAGAATAATAGACTTTCGATTATCAGTTCTTTGTCTCCCGTTTATTAGAGTAAGTTGCTTTTGTTTTCCTTTACCACCGGAGTTATGGTAATTAGAAATCAAGCTCAATTTTGTCTTTCCGTTTACCCAGTACTTAATTGCCAACCTTCTCACTGTTTGTCTTGAGCAATTATGTAGTTCTCCTAATTCTCTACACTTCTTATTAAAATGTTTTCTATCAAAAACTATTGGCTCTTCGTTGATAAAATCAGTAATTAATGCCCAATCATTCTCAAGTTTGATTTTGGTTTTTGGTGTCAAATTATCAATTGGTACATAATCATCAGTATAGTTTAAATGGACTACTTCTGATCTTTTTAACAGAGCCCTAAATTCAGATAATTCCAATTCTTCGGGAAAACAGTTGTCATTGTACCTTGTTTCGATCCATATTAGTAAATCAATTTCTTGATCGATGTAGAGGATCCGATAATGTTTATTGTTATGCGACCAAATTTGATTTATCAATATATCTAACATTATCAGATAGTTTAATTGAACTTAACAGAACTTCATTTGAGAAAATATTCATTCTCAAATCAGCATTTATTATTCTCCGGGCTATTAATATTTTAAAGATTCTTAAAGACATACCTTCTTCAAAGTTCAGCTTTTTATCAGCGGTTTTCATAAATGAAACTATCCCTAATTGACCAAAATCTTGGAATGACGTGTGAAGGAAATTATATAACAACTGAATAGGTTCTATTGAGATGTCACCACTCACGAATAAGTTAATCGATTCATAAATATCTCGGTAGTTTGATAACCAAATAGGTTCATGAGGAATGTCTAATTCAGTCATTATATGCCATTCTATACCTTTTCTTTGCCAATAGATTTTTTCTATTTGGAATAACTCAAGCTGGCGTGAATCAATATTGCCTAATGGCTTGAAAGTAACTATTCTAGATGAGCCTGATTTAAAATCAATCCAGAAATCGCTGGTAAGAATGTGCTGCGAGTTTTTAAATTTTGGGTATTTGATTCCAAGTTCCTCGGAAATTGAGTGTGCAAGATCAGTATCTAAGAGTGGATACTGTTCTCGGATATCTGATATTTGAGGATTTAAGTCAAAAACGATAAACAGAAGCTTCTCGTAGTTTGAAAGAAGGTGATGAGTTCTTTTGGTTTTGAGTCCTTTCAGTTTAAACCCATTACCTAGGCTTTTCTCTCTTCTTTTAGAGGAATCGTGACTTTCTCCAACTTTATACCAGGGGATATAGTCTTTGCCTGAACCTAACCCCCTTTTTTCTGTGATTTTTCGCTGATAACTGACGTGTCTTCCCACTTATCCCGTAATAGTTTGTTTAATATAGGGATAAATTAATTCGGTTCAAACTTTTTTGGTCATGTTCAAATTTTTTTGGTCACGTTCAAACTTTTTTGGTTAATGACACACTTTCTATCTAATACTGTATTTTATTCCACAGTAACAGATTTTGCTAGGTTACGTGGCTGATCTACGTTAGCTCCACGCATTACTGCAATATGATAGGAAAGCAATTGAAGTGGAATGACCGATACCAATGGCATTAATGCTTCATGAGTAGAAGGTACTTCTATGGTGAAGTCTGCCATCTTTGGTATTAACACATCACCTTCCGTTACTACGGCAATTACTTTTCCTTTTCTGGATTTTACTTCTTGTATGTTCGAGACAATCTTGTCATATGAGCTATCTCTAGTAGCGATAAATACCACAGGCATATTCTCATCTATCAAGGCTATTGGTCCGTGTTTCATTTCCGCTGCAGGATAACCTTCAGCATGTATGTAGGAGATTTCCTTCAGTTTCAGAGCTCCTTCCAAAGCAACAGGGAAGTTATATCCTCTACCCAGATATAAGAAGTTCTTAGCATCTTTGAAGAGCGCAGAAATCTCTTTTACGGTTTTGTCGGTTTCCAAGGCTTTGGCCACTTTACCCGGTATATTCTCCAGGTCAACCAAAAGCTCTCTGTATTTAGAGTCTGATAAAGTACCTTTCTTAGACGCAATTCTCAGTGCAATCATCGTCAGAACTGTCAACTGAGCAGTGAAAGCTTTGGTTGAGGCAACCCCAATTTCTGGCCCAGCATGCAAGTAAGCTCCTTCGTGAGTTACTCTGGAAATGGAAGAACCTACTGTGTTTACAACTCCAAAAACGAATGCACCTTTTGATTTAGCTAACTCGATGGCAGCAAGAGTATCCGCTGTTTCTCCGGATTGAGAAATCGCAAAAAGGATATCACCTTCGTTGATGATTGGGTTTCTATATCGGAATTCGGAAGCGTATTCTACTTCTACAGGAATTCTACATAGATCTTCAAAAATATATTCAGCAACCAGTCCCGCATGCCATGAAGTTCCACAAGCTACAATAGTGATTTTCTTAGCGTTGGTGATCATCTCCGCATATTCACGGATTCCACCAAGAGTTAATAATCCTTCGTTGGCATTCAACCTTCCACGCATACAGTCTGCAATGGAATTTGGCTGCTCCATGATTTCTTTCAGCATAAAGTGATCATAACCACTTTTTTCTATTGCTTCTAGCTTAAGATCAAGCTTATGGATTTCAGCTTCTTGAGGAACGTCTTTGGTGTCAACTATTTCCAGGTTATCTCGGGTAATGATCGCTATTTGCTCATCGTTTAGATAAACCACCTCATTCGTATATTCTACAATTGGAGTAGCATCAGAAGCAATGTAATACTCTCCTTGACCAAGTCCAATCACCATTGGGCTGCCTTTTCTGGCAGCAATTAACTTGTCTGGCTCATCCACTGACATGATCACAATAGCATACGCCCCTACGACTTTTGTTAGAGCCACCCGAACAGCATCCTCCAAACCCAGATTGAGTGTTTTTTTGATGTCTTCAATAAATGTAATGAAAACTTCAGTATCCGTATCACTTCTGAACTCATAGCCTTTCTCGGTTAGTTCAGTTTTCAGAGCACCATAATTTTCAATAATCCCATTATGGATAATGGCTAATTTTTGATCATGACTATAGTGTGGATGCGCATTGCGATCGTTTGGCTCGCCATGAGTAGCCCAACGAGTGTGCCCAATACCGATGGTTCCATTGAAAATGTTTGTCTCTGTGAATTTTTCTAACTCAGAGACTTTTCCTTTTTTTTTGAAAATATCAAGGTTGTCAGATTCAAGAAGTGCTACTCCCGCACTATCATATCCTCTATATTCTAGTCTTTTGAGTCCTTTGATAAGAATTGGAAATGCAGGTTTATCTCCAATGTATCCAACGATTCCACACATAAGATCTTATTCCTTTGGTATTGTGTAATACAATGTAAGTTTGGTTTCAGAACCAATCAGCTTCGTTTGATTTAAACTCGATGAAGCCCCACTAAAAATAACCACTTCCTCAGTTAAATAGTCCTCTTTATCCAGATAGTTATTAAGTAAACTTTCCGTGAACAAAGTGACATTGACAGGGGCGTAATCCAAAGAGTCGGAATAGATCGAAGTAGCACTTGTTGGAGTGAAATTCGGATTGTTGAAATTGGTGTATGATGCGTCGGATAAAATAATGTTATTAATTATATCGTTTCTGTCTAGCAATCCTGGTCCGTTAATTTTACCATTATCCTTAATAAATAAGAACTGCAAAACATTAAATGGGTCTACGTAAGAAGGATCGTTTTCAGCACTCATATTACTTAGAACAGCACTATTAACAGTTATTTCCTCATTGCTTTCAATAAACTCAAGTAAAGGGGTCAAACCCACTTTGGCATAAACTCCTGACATCACATCAACGTACGCAAAACCTCCAGCATTAGAACTGACCTGATATTCTTCAGTCAGATCACTAAGAAGAGAAGAAGATCTATCTCGACTAATATGACTGTAATGTTTGGTGTCAAAGGTGAACTTATAATAGTACGTAGTATCCAAATTATCATCAATCATTTCCAGATAGATACCTGTGGTGTCATTTTGGAGATCAATAGAGTATAAACCACTATTGTTGATTCCAGGTGAAAAGACCAGTGGTTTTCTGAAATAATCATTACCTGTCAGCGAATCTCGAGATTCTGAATCTTCATTGGAGCGAAGTAATAACTGGTAATGAAAATTTGTAAAATTCTCTCCTAAATCAAAACTAATAGTTGAATCAGGCTCACTTGAACTCACCTGAAACGTATAGGTATCAGTAGCCATTGGCTCTTGGGTAAAAGGAACCATTCTATCTGCTAGATAGATCGCATCAAAGAAAAGACTATCTTCTGCCTCATGAATATTCACTACGTCATCAATGACATTGTTGTCTTGTCTGAAATTATTTACACTAAGGACAACATACGCTCGCACCTGTAAGTTTTCGGACTCTGGTAGATGTCCTCCTGAAGCTCTGTATCTATTATAAGATGTGGCCGTCACTTTCCCAGTAACNGGATCACTGTATTGTCCAAAAATGGAGAATGATGTGTTATCAGTTCTTAAGCTNTCAATGCTGATTGTACTCACCGGAAGTGNAAATTCCGCTTTCTTCACTTCATACTGATCATCAGTATTTGGTACTTCCACACCAATTTGTGACGGATCGTCACAGGCAAAAAAAAACGGGATTAGCAACAAAGCTAATCCCGACTTGTATAAGCAAGTTTGTTTATCCAACAAGGTCATTGTAAAGGTTAAAGTAAGATTCTTCGAAATTTTCATCTTTTTCAGAAATATCGACACGCTTAGCGCTCATGTCATTCATTAACTTATCGAAACTTTCGGATGACTCTTCATTCGCATTAATTACAGCATCTGCATATTCCAGACCCATTTTTACAAAACCTTCGTAATCTCCGGTTTTTAGTGGTCCTAGCATACTGTCATCAATGTCAATCATTTTCACCTTCTCCAATAAGTCTTCGCCAAATTTGTGCGTAAACTTATTATTATATATTGTGAATACGGTCTTAGAATCCTTAAATATTGGATCATTTTTATAAGTTGATTTCACATATAGTGGAATCAAGCTTGTCATCCAATCATTGCAGTGAATGATGTCAGGAGACCATCCAAGTTTCTTTACAGTTTCTAAAACGCCTTTACAGAAAAATATTGCACGCTCATCATTATCTTCATAGAAGTTATCCTCTTTATCAAAGAAGACACTCTTTCTGTGGAAATAATCTTCATTGTCAATGAAGTAAACCTGAAGCTTTGCATTAGGAATAGACGCCACTTTGATGATCAATGGCTTCTCTTCATCACCAACAGATATGTTGATGCCAGATAATCTTACTACCTCGTGTAGTCTGTTTTTTCGCTCGTTAATCAACCCAAATCTGGGTACTAAAATCCTGATTTCCATCCCCCTCTCTTGCATTGCTTGTGGAAGTCTTCTGACAAAATCAGCGACCTCAGAAGTCTTCAAGAAAGGATTGATCTCACTCGCCACATAAAGGATTCTTAAATTTGACATAGATATGCTATTTTATTGAGGATTGACTAAAATGACCCCAAAATTACGATATTTTTGCCATATAATCAACGTTTTCAGTAAGTTACGCAACATTAATTATATACTTGATGCAAGTCTACAGTATCCCAGCTGAGATATTTAATGAAACCCAACGCCTTAAATTCCAGGAGAAATCCATTGGATTGGTGCCAACAATGGGTGCACTACATGAAGGACATTTTCACCTGGTGAAGCAAGCACGTAAAGAGAATGATATTCTGGTAGTTAGCATATTTGTGAACCCTCTTCAATTCAATAATCAAGAGGACCTTGATAACTATCCAAGGACCCTGGAGGAGGACTTATTTCAATTGGAAAAATTAGGTGTCGATTTGGTGTTTACTCCGACAGTTGAAAGTATGTATCCGGATAAACCTCAAGTGTCCATTGATTTTGGAAAAATGGAACGAGTGATGGAGGGTGAATTCCGTCCTGGACATTTTTCTGGTGTTGGAGTGGTGGTTACCAAGCTGTTCAACCTGTGCTGTCCTACTCGGGCATATTTCGGGAAAAAGGACATGCAGCAATATTTATTGGTAAAGCGAATGGTGGAGGATTTGTCTCAACCTGTTGAAATAATTGGTGTCCCTATTGTGCGTGAAAAAAGTGGTCTGGCCATGTCTTCAAGAAACCAAAGACTGTCTACACATGGTTTGGAAATAGCAAGTGTAATTCATGAAGGGTTATCCATCGCGAAACAGGAATGGGATAATTCCAAAAGTCCTGAGGAAACTAAAATCACCGTAAATGCTTTTTATAAACAACAAGAAGGTTTGTCAATAGAATACATCAACATTGTCTCCCCACACAATTTAGAAGATCTCAAAGAAAATTTGAATCACCCTGCCGTAATTTGCGTTGCAGGCTTTGTAGAAGGTGTAAGATTAATTGATAACCTATATTTGCGCCAAGAATAATCCAGAAATGCATATACAAGTACTAAAATCGAAGATTCATAGGGTAAAAATCACGGAAGCTGAGCTTCACTATGTGGGTTCTATCACCATAGATGAAGATTTAATGGATGCTGCTGATTTAGTGGAGAATGAAAAAGTGCAGATTGTCAATATCAATAATGGTGAACGTCTTGAAACTTACGTGATTACTGGTGAGCGAGGTACTGGTCAGATATGTCTGAATGGTCCTGCTGCAAGAAAAGCACAGGTTGGTGACATCATCATTATCATCTCCTATTGCTCTATAGATAAAGCTGAAGCTAAAACCCACAAGCCGGTTGTGATTTTTCCTGACGAAAAAAATCGTCTGAGTAACTAATATTCTATGGTTAAGAAATTAGTCTCCGTCATCAAATATGTATTGACACTTGGTTTGGCGGGGGTATTGCTCTATTTCGCATTCCGCAATGTAGATTTCAAGGAGTTTTGGGCCAAAACAGCGGAGGTTGATTACACCTGGGTGGTATTATCCATTGTATTATCACTATTGGCTTATTACGCTAGATCCTATCGTTGGAATCTTCTCATGAGACCTTTAGGTTTTCCAAATCTCAATGTGCATCGCACCAACCTGGCAGTATTGGTCGGGTATCTTGCCAATTTGGCATTTCCGAGATTGGGTGAAATCACTCGATGTGGCATGATGAAGCGTAATGATAATGTCCCTGTAGCTACGTCCTTTGGTACGGTGATTTCTGAGCGCATTATGGATATGATCACTTTGATCATTTTGATTCTTGCCACACTGATTTTGGAATATGATAATTTCATGGCACTAATTACTGATGTTTTTTCTGGCTTGGGTGATGTTAGTGGATTAGCCTGGAAGTTGGGAGTAGTAATAGTTGTGGGAGGAATTGTAGGGTTAGTTCTAATTTATATTCTCTATCAAAAAGTTGCTAAAGTAAAGGCCTTTCTAGATGATTTATTCAGAGCTTTGTTGTCTTTGAGGGAGCTAGAAAGTCCTGGTAAATTCATTGCGTCAACAGTAGTGCTTTGGGTGACCTATTACCTGATGAGTTACTTAATTGTCTTTTCTGTTCCAGAAACAGCCCATTTGCCATTGAGCACTGGAATCATGTTGCTGGTAGCCGGAGGAATGGCGTTGGTCATACCTGTGCAGGGAGGCATTGGTACCTACCATGCGTTCATAAGTAGTGCGTTAGTGCTCTATTCAGTAGAAAAGACCACAGGGGTATTTCTCGCTACACTTTTACACACATCTCAGGTGGTTGCGATTGCAGTCTTCGGAGGAATTGCCCTTTTGATTTCGTTATTTATTAATAAACACAAGTCGGAAAGTTCAGGTGTCGAAGAAGATATTTGATTTGGATGCGTTGGTTCCTTTGATAACTCAATGGAAAGATCAGGGAGAGGAAGTCGTTTTCACTAATGGCTGTTTTGACTTATTGCACCCTGGTCATATTCAGTATCTTCAAGAAGCCAGACAATTAGGCAGTCGACTAGTTGTTGGCACGAATTCTGATTCTTCAATTAAAAGATTGAAAGGGGCTAATCGTCCTATTATTAATGAAAAAGGACGTTTGCTAGCCCTTGCGGCTTTGGAGGCTGTTGATGCGGTGATTCTTTTTGAAGAGGATACGCCTCTGCGTTTGATAGAGGCACTTATACCAGATGTTTTGGTTAAAGGGAGTGACTATAAAAAAAGCAACATCGTAGGGGCAGATATCGTAGAAAGCCATGGTGGAAAAGTAGAACTGATTAACTTGGTTCCGGGCTATTCTACCACAGAGATTATTGAGAAAATAAAGACTAAATAGAGATCAAGCGATATGTTATTTATAATCATTATAGTGTTCATGATTGCCAGTTTGGTAGTCAGTACACGTCTGAAAAATAAGTTCAAAAAGTATTCTAAGATTCCTTTGTCAACAGGATTGACAGGTAAGGAAATTGCACAACTAATGTTGGCTGATCATGGCATACATGATGTGACCGTAACTTCTGTACAAGGACAATTAACTGACCATTACAACCCGGCAAATAAAACTGTTAATTTAAGTCCTGATGTTTACAACGGAAGGTCTGCAGCGGCCGCTGCAGTTGCAGCACACGAATGCGGCCATGCTGTTCAACATGCTACAGCCTATAGCTTCCTGGAGTTTAGATCAGCAATGGTGCCAATCCAAAATGTCAGTGCAAACATTATTAATGTTGTTTTCATGATGATGTTCTTTGGAGCGTTTTTCCTCAATGGATTAATACCACCACAAATTGCAATCTTGGTAATCATTGGTTGCTATGGAGTTTTCACACTATTTGCTTTTATTACATTGCCTGTCGAATACGATGCAAGTAAGAGAGCATTAGCATGGATACAGGATCGAAATATTGTTAATGCAGGGGAGCATAAAATGGCTAAAGATGCTTTAGACACCGCTGCAAAGACCTATCTTATTGCTGCGTTATCATCTCTAGCAACATTACTTTATTGGGTAATGATCCTTGTAGGTGGAAGTAGAGATTAACTGAAATCAGAAGAATATATTGGAGAAGGCCTCTCAATGGAGAGGCTTTTTTGTGTTTATATAGTATGCATGCATAACAAAATTCTTGTAAATTTGTAGTACTAGGAATAAACAACACACAATAACCTTTAAGTAAAAGAGATGGATTTTAACTTATCAGAAGAGCATCTAGCCGTAAGAGACGCTGCAAGAGAATTTGCTGAAAAAGAATTGCTGCCTGGCGTTATTGAGCGGGATAATGAGCAAAAGTTTCCCGCGGAGCAAATCAAGGCAATGGGGCAACTTGGTTTCATGGGAATGATGGTAGATCCAAAATATGGTGGAGGAGGAATGGATACCATTTCTTATGTACTCGCCATGGAGGAGATATCTAAAATTGATGCCTCAGCTTCTGTTTGTATGTCGGTAAACAATAGCTTGGTTTGTTGGGGCTTGGAAACATTTGGAACCGAGGAGCAAAAACAAAAATATTTACCAGCACTAGCCACTGGAGAGAAAATTGGAGCTTTCTGTCTATCTGAACCTGAAGCAGGATCAGATGCCACCTCACAGAGAACTACCGCTGAAGATAAAGGAGATCACTATTTACTAAATGGAACAAAGAACTGGATTACTAATGGTAATTCAGCTTCTATTTATTTGGTAATGGCTCAAACAGATCCGTCAAAAGGCCACAAAGGAATCAACTGTCTGATTGTTGAACGTGAGTTGGATGGTTTTGTAGTTGGTAAGAAAGAAGATAAGTTAGGAATCAGAGGATCTGATACGCATTCTTTAATGTTCACAGATGTAAAAGTTCCTAAAGAAAATAGAATTGGCGATGATGGATTTGGTTTCACGTTTGCCATGAAAGTTTTGAGCGGAGGTCGAATTGGTATAGGATCTCAGGCTTTAGGAATTGCTGCTGGAGCTCTAGAAAGATCTATTGCATACGCCAAGGAACGTAAAGCGTTTGGGAAAGAAATCGCAAACCACCAGGCCATTCAGTTCAAAATTGCAGATATGGGATTGAAAGTAGAAGCAGCACGTTTGCTATGCTTAAAAGCAGCCTATCTAAAAGATACCAAGCAAGACTATGGTCAGGCAAGTGCTATGGCCAAGCTTTATGCATCTGAAGCTGCTATGCAGAATGCTATTGAGGCGGTACAAATACATGGCGGATACGGTTATGTAAAAGAGTATCACGTAGAGCGATTGATGCGTGATGCTAAGATCACACAGATCTATGAGGGTACGTCTGAGATCCAAAAAATCGTTATCTCGAGGGGATTATTGAAATAGTATAAAATTCCAAATTGGGGGTAATTACCCCCAATATTTGGATTATTCCACTTTTTAATATTAGATTTATACAATTATTTAATCGATAATCATTCGATTATCCGTATTTAATCATATTAGAGCTGCGTGGAAGATTATAATAAGATCATTGAATCTCTTGGTGTTAGATTTATCAAGGCTAAGAATATTAATATTTTAAAGCCTGTCACCATAGAAAATAACTATGATATTGAGAATTCATTGATTTTGGTGAACAGTGGTTCACTTGCTTTTGGAAAGGATAAAGAAGTTTGTAAAACCGGTGAGGTGTTTTTTGTTCCTGGAGGTAGGCAAGTGTCCATCTCTTATGGAACTACTCCTGCTGTAAGCCTTTCCAAAGATGATTTTCTAAACAATAAGGAAGCCTATTTTCAAGGATACAACGATGTTTCAGAGTCAACAGGCGAGAGTTATAGCTATGTTTCCTTTGAAGCTAAGGCATTCGATTCGGTTAATTTCTTTGCCTCTCTGGATATTCCTCCTTTTAGGATAGAAGACAATGGTCAGATGTCTTTACTGATACAGTCGATCAATAAGGAAGTGGCTGAAAGCGCACCAGGAAAGAGTAGAATCATCAAAGTGATGACCGAGCAGCTTGTAGTTGAGCTCATCCGTTATATTTTGAAACAAGGATTGTTTGTGGAACAATTTGCTACAAACAGTACTTACTTCAAAGATCCTCGACTCATTGACATCTTCACCTTCATTAAGGAAAATCTTGGTGAAGATTTATCCAATAAGGTTCTTGCTAATGTGGCTAATGTATCTGAGGATTATGTTGGACAGTATTTCAAGATGCTAACAGGTATTAATCCACAGGATTATATCGAATACCAGCGTATGGAGGAAGCTGTAAACCTCTTAAGAACATCAAAGAAAAGTATTAGAGAGATTGGTAAAGAAGTTGGCTATAAGGATACAGCTTATTTCTGCCGAAGATTCAAAATGATGTTTGGTATTCCTGCCGGAAAGATGAGAAGAAGAGAATCGTTGATCAACGTCTAGTCTCCCTCTTCTTCATTGGATCCAAATTTTTTCGCAAGGAACAAACTGAGTTGAGCTCCAATAAAATTCAGCGCAATAACGGCTGCTCGTTCCATGATTAGGTTTTTGAAGAATCCGCCTCTTTTAACAGGTACTTCTTTAGCTACTGGAGTGGACTTGGTTTTTTTTAATGGTTCTTCAATCTTTTCGTCTTTATGACTAAANGCACGGTATAGACCATATGCACCTAATACGGTCACTCCAGAAACNAATGAAATTATCGCCACTCNTTTTACCTGGCTCTCAAAGTCAGTACTGGCAGATTCCAGATCTTTTTTNACTCTCTGTTCTTTGGAATCAAGTTTTGTACGTTGCCTTGTCCAGGCCTTAGATCTCTTCGTCGACATTTTCTTCTTCTAACGATTCACTCAAGTTTACAAAAAGTGTTTCCAGCCAGTTTTGNAGCTTATTGGTGCGCAATAGCAAGAGNATACCAANCAAGCCAATTAGGTAAANTCCTCCAACAATCAAATAACCGTAATGAGGACTATCGAGCGCATAGTTTAGGTAAGCAGCCAATGCTAGTGATAGAAATATCAACANGAATAANCCNACAAGGGCAATGGTGAGAAAAGCCACAAAATGNGCNANGAGNCNAGAAACCTGAGCAATGATNTCAAGCTTGATTTTTTCCCCTTTCAATCTGATGTACTCAGATATTTTATCTACTAGTTTATTNATTACTGCCATAAAACTATGTCCNTATTGGATCAGATGATCAATATATACAATCTGTTTGANGCACTAATTGTTTACTCTAATTATTTGTNATTACTTCCTCTTGAGAGGTNNTAGGNGTAGTTNGCTGCTTNGGTTTACTAAAGTAGATTAGCGTAAAAGGCAGGACAAAAAACAAGACCAGNATATAGGCAAACGCNGATAATTTGAATCTCAGCGCTATGGATCCAAGTTTGTCGGCCAGGTAAAGTGGCAATTTCCTTAACAATGGGACACCAATAAATAAGATCATTCCTGCCATGTTAAAAAGGAAATGGGCGAAGGCCAAACTCATTGCAGCTTCACTCTTGAAGAGTGCAGCTAGGATGGCTGTAATGGTCGTTCCAATGTTGGATCCAATTACAAACTCAAAAGCTCTTTTAACAGGAACTTTACCTGTAGCGGCTAATGGTACTATCAATGATGTAGTAATTGAGCTACTTTGGATGACAGCCGTTAGTAGGAAACCCCAGCCAAATGAGCGAAATGTATTTTGAAATGCGATGGCTTCAAAACGAGCTCTTGTTGGGCCTATAAGTTGATTGTAAGAAATATTGGATATGGCTTTTACCGTTCCAAACAGGCCAATTATTGATGCGATCAATAGAACATACCCTCCGGTCCAATTAATTAAAGTCCCACCGATTGAATCCAGGAATCGATAAATGAAAATCTTATCTGTTGATGAACTACTGGTAGTTCCCAGGTCAAAAAGTGATGCCAGTGAATGACTGAATTGGCTCAATACGCCATATTTCAACTCAAGTGGAAATAAGATAATACAAGTTAATACATTGAAAATATCATGACTTGTTCCGGCCACAACAGCCTTTTTAAACTCTGCAGTTTTGGTCACATAACTCATGGAGACGATAGTGCTTGTCAGAGTGGTTCCGATATTGGCACCCATGACCACCGGAATAGCATTTTCCAATGTGATAGTCCCAGCAGCAACTGCAGCAACCGCCATAGAGGTAGTTGTAGAGCTACTTTGTAGGATGGCAGTCCCAAGAAGACCAATGAATAGCCCAATTGCAGGATTTCCAAAGGCAATTTCAAAATTCTGTGAGAAATCAGATCCAATAGACTGGAAGCTCATTCCTAGAAAATGAATAGCCGTGAAAAAGCCCATAATAGCTAATACGATGCCTAATACTTTCGTTAGGTTGTATGACTTCATGGTTTGTTCATTCACGTTGGATATGTCCTGCGTTTTATTCAATTACTGGCTGTTTCCTGTTTTCTTATCTCTCGTTCACTTGCACCAGTGATGCTTTCGGTTACGTTAATTACATGGTCGCCTATCTTTTCCATGGACTGGAATAGGTCTTGATACAGTGCACCAATGCGATTATTGTAATTTTTGTCTTGCATGTGCTTCGTATGCTCTTTTCTAAGCTTGTTTCGCATCTTGTCGATAGCAATTTCATAATCCAGAGCCTCATCAATAGATACGTCCTTATAGCTTGAATGAAGGTTTTTCACCATGACGTTTATTGAGGCATCCATTAGCTTGTAAATCTCCGAGAGACTAGCCGCCTGCTTCTTGGTGAATGTTTCTGATTTGGAGTCCTCCCATTTGGATTCAAAATCACGCGATATTTGATAGAATACATCACCAATGCGTTCCATGTCATTGACTATCGAGAGTAGTGCTGTAACTCTGCTAGAGGATTCTGCACTTAGCATTCCATCAGATACACGAGCAAGGTATTTGGTGATTTCTTCCTCTAAATGATCTGTAGCATCTTCCATCTTCATCATTTTCTTGAAGAGTTTCTTCTGCTTTTTACCTTTTGTCTCAGTGAGAAGATTGCCTAAAACGCCAGACATTTTTTGAATCACATTACCAAATGAAGCCGTTTCTTTTTGAGCTTCTTCTAGCGATAGCTCTGCAGTGTTTAGTAATCCAGTGCCGATGTATTCTAATTTGTACTCGTCTGCATCATCACCTTTTGCCTTAATTGCTTTGATTACGATTTGAGCGATGTACTTCACAAACCAAACTAGAATCAGGGTATTGATGATGTTGAATGCCGTATGGAATACTGATAGAGCAATTGGAATTGCTTCAGGGTTGGTCTCTGGAGACATGCCTGTTTGATACGCGACATAAGAAGATATGACACTCACGAATGGGTGCATTAAAATAACAATCCAGATTACCCCAAAAACGTTGAATATGAAATGAGCGAAAGCGGCCCTTTTGGCATGAACATTACCTACTAGTGCAGCAAGGTTTGCTGTAATTGTTGTGCCTATATTCTCTCCCAATACCATTGCTGCAGCCAGTTCAAAAGGAATCCATCCATTATTGGCCATCACTAAGGTGAGCGCCATGGCGGCACTAGACGACTGCACTACTACTGTAATGATAGTTCCAATACCAACAAACAGCAAAGTGCTCAAGAAGCCCATATTGGAGTATTCGCTCAAAAATGCTAGTAAGTCGGGATTGGATTTAAGATCTGGAACTGCATCTTTTAAATAGGCTAAACCCATGAATAATAAAGCGAAACCAATGAATACCTCTCCCCAGGTTTTAATCTTATCCTTGCTGAAGAAAAGTAATGGGAATGCAAATGCAATAATTATTAATGCATACGCATCAATTTTGACTTTGAATCCAATGATCGAGATCAGCCATGCGGTGATGGTGGTACCGATGTTAGCACCCATGATCACTCCGATAGACTCTATCAGGGATAGTAATCCGGCATTCACAAAGCTTACCACTAGTACTGTGGTAGCTGATGATGATTGAACCAGTCCAGTGATTAAGAATCCAGTGAGAACACCTTTGAATCGGTTAGAGGTCATGGATCGAAGGATCTGTCTCATTTTTGAACCTGCTACTCGCTGTATCGCTTCACTCATAACCTTCATCCCGTAGATGAAGAATGCAAGTGCTCCAAGCAAGTTCAATAAATCTAAAAGTCCGAACTTCATTGTCTATGTTATTGGCATCAAGTTAGAACTGCAAAAGTACACTTTGCATATTAAGAGAATATTAAGTTATGCGATTCAGGCTGTGATTATCTGAATTTTAATATCCAAAGGATGCAAAATTGGTATGAGATGGAAGAATTACTTGTCTAGCTCTGCTATGGTAAGCCATGCAAATAAGCCCATGCCAATTTTTAGCGAGGACTCATCGATATCAAATGTTGGTGTGTGCACTCCTGATACAATACCTTTTTCCTCATTGCGAGTACCCAGGCGGTAGAAACAAGCATCTATCTCTTGTGAGTAATACGCAAAATCTTCGCCTGCCAGCCATAAGTCTAGCTCCACCACATTTTCTTCACCTAGATAAGCCTTGGCTGCTTCAATATTGTCTTCAGTATATTCTGGATGGTTTTTAAGATGTGGGTAACCTTTCATTACATTGAATTCACAGGTAGCACCCATGGATTCTGCGATCCCTTCGGCCATTTTGACCATACGCTGATGAGCTTCAGTGCGCCATTCTTCATCATAGGTTCTAAATGTCCCCTGAACTTTTACCTCATTTGGAATAACATTAGTTGCTCCGAGAGCTTCCACTCTGCCAAATGATAAAACGGATGGGATTTTAGGGCTGCTGTTTCTGCTGATGATCTGTTGTAATGCAACAATGATATGACTGGTAATTAATACTGGGTCCACCAGATTTTCTGGCATGGCGGCATGACCGCCTTTTCCTTTGACTGTAAAATATATCTCATCAGCGCTAGCCATGTACATTCCCTTTCGGAAGCCGACCTTTCCTGCCTCAATTAAGGGCATTACATGTTGGCCTAAGATTCTGGCAGGCTGAGGATTCTCTAAAATTCCTTCTTTGATGAGGAGAGAGGCCCCACCTGGTAATTTTTCCTCACCTGGTTGGAAAATGACCTTGATGGTACCTTCAAACTGGTCCTTTAGCTGATTTAAGATTTTTACAGCACCTAATAGGGAAGCTGTATGCACATCATGTCCACATGCGTGCATGACTCCTTCATTTTTGGATTTGTATGAGACATCATTCGCCTCTATTATTGGTAGGGCATCAATGTCGGCCCGCATAGCAACTGTTTTGCCATTGTCCTTAGAGCCTTTTATTAGGAAAGTAACACCAGTGTCTGCTTTTCGCTCAAAATCAGTGATGCCCATCTCTTTGAGTTTGGCTTCAATGAAATCGGCGGTATTGTATTCTTCAAAAGAGAGCTCAGGATTGCTGTGAAGATGTCTTCTGAATGAAAGGACTTCTTCAAAGTACTCGTCTGACAATCTTTTGATGGCAGATATTGTATCAGTCATAATCGACAGGAATTCTTTCTGGTATTAGTAAAGCAAGGGGGAATTCCTTGCGCAATGATTCATAAATTTCGTGAGCCTCCAGTTTGCTAACATACTGGCCCACTTTCACTTTGTAGCTTGGCTGAATGTAATGCATCGTTGGCTCTAGATCAGGATTTATCTCAAGGACCTTGCTTTTTGCGGAATAGGCTTTGTCTCTGTCACTACCTGTGTAAACTTGAATGGTGTATCCATCAACGTATTTACGCACTTTGTTTTGTGCGATAATGATCTGGTTCACACTATCCAATTCGTATTTAAGATGACCGGTAATAGGCGCTCCTTGAGAAACAACTTTTGTAGCGTCAATTGAGTCTGAATTTGATTCAATAATTTTCAAATCAGGTCTCAGTACCGATAGATCTTCTCGGTACGTTTCTGAACTGCTACTACCTTTTGTGGTAGTTGAACTGGTTTTACAACCATTCACTACCACTGCAAGTACAATTCCTAAAATTAAGAGTCTAGAAGTACGCATTTGTTATTCTTTAGGTCATCTTCTACTGTCTTGAACTTAACGTCCTTTTTCACTGATCCGTCAGTATATTGAACCGTCACCTTCTGGTTTCTGTTGGCAATTTTTACTGTATGAACAGGCTTGGTAATCTCAGCTGGAGGCCTGTTGGCTTTAGCCTGACCTCTATTTAGAAGTGATCCACTATCTTCTTTAGACTCTTTGTAGTCTTGTTTTGAACGCTGAGCTCTCGCTTCCTGTACTTGATTTGGATCCTGAACAGGTATCTGAGCTTTCATCAAGAATGATGTGCACTCTTCATTTACTTTACCCAGGAATGCTTTGAACAACTCGAAGCCTTCAAATTTGTAAATAATCAAAGGATCTTTCTGCTCATAAACCGCGTTTTGTACAGATTGTTTCAAGTCATCCATGTCGCGAAGGTGCTCTTTCCATGTTTGGTCTATGATAGCAAGAGTGATCATTTTCTCCATGGACTTGATCATGGCTCTACCTTCAGTTTGCACCGACTTTTCTAGAGGAGCTGCTACGCCAATTTGTTTCTTTCCATCAGTGAAAGGCACAAGGATGTTTTCTACTGTAGCACCTTTATCTCTATGAATCTGCTGTAGCAATGGAAGTGCTTTCTCAGCTATGTTTTTATTCTTGCTATTGTAATGACTTTGAGCTTCATCATATAGTTTCTGGCTAAGCTCCATTTCATTCATTTTTCCGAGTTCTTCCTCGGTGATTTGGAAGTCAATACCAAGAACACTAATTGCGTTTAGTTTGAGTCCATCTAAATCATTACCTACCTTGGCATTGATGGCAATGTCCTCACATGTATCGAACAACATGTTGTTAATGTCCAGGTCAAGACGCTCACCATACAACGCATTTCTTCTTCGTTTGTAGATCACCTCTCTTTGAGAGTTCATCACGTCATCATATTCCAATAGACGCTTACGAATAGCAAAGTTGTTTTCTTCTACCTTCTTTTGAGCTCGCTCGATAGACTTGGTAATCATGCTGTGTTGGATTACTTCGCCTTCCTGTAGTCCCAGTCTATCCATAATCTTGGCTACTCGGTCAGACATGAACAAACGCATCAGGTTATCTTCCAGTGATACGTAGAATTGTGAAGAACCAGGATCTCCCTGACGACCAGCACGCCCTCTTAGCTGTCTATCTACACGACGAGATTCATGACGCTCTGTACCAATGATTGCCAAACCACCAGCAGCTTTTGCTTCGGGAGTAAGTTTGATATCCGTACCACGACCAGCCATGTTGGTTGCGATAGTAACCGTACCCGGCTTACCAGCTTCAGCAACTACATCTGCTTCACGAGCGTGTTGTTTCGCATTCAATACCTGATGATCGATGCTCTTCATTTTCAGCATTCGAGAAAGCACCTCTGAGATTTCTACTGAAGTAGTACCCACCAATACTGGTCTGCCTTTTTGTCTAAGGTCTACTACCTCATCAACTACCGCATTGAATTTCTCACGTATCGTTTTATAAACCTTATCATGCTCATCTTTTCGAGCGATCTTTCTATTGGTAGGAATTACTACCACATCTAGTTTGTAAATATCCCAGAACTCACCTGCCTCAGTCTCCGCCGTACCCGTCATACCAGCAAGTTTGTGGTACATTCTAAAGTAGTTCTGTAAAGTGATGGTAGCATATGTCTGTGTAGCGTCCTCTACTTTTACACTTTCTTTCGCCTCAATCGCCTGGTGAAGGCCATCAGAATATCTTCTGCCTTCCATCACACGACCAGTCTGCTCATCTACGATCTTCACTTTGTCATCTACTACGATGTACTCAGTGTCTTTCTCATATAAACAGTAAGCTCTCAAAAGTTGGTTGACACTATGAATACGCTGCGCTTTTACGCTATAATCCTGGATGACAGACTCTTTCTTTTGAAGTTTTTCTTTTTCGTCAATGTCAGCATTGTTTTCCAACTTGGCCACTTCATCTCCAATGTCTGGAAGAATAAAGAAGTTTGGATCTTCACCAGAACCAGTAATCAGATCAATGCCATTTTCAGTCAGATCAATGCTGTTGTTCTTCTCGTCGATAGTGAAGAATAAAGGCTCATCAGCCTCAGGCATCATTTTCTGATTGTCCTGTAGGTAGAAGTTTTCAGTTTTTTGTAACAAAGCTCTGATCCCCGTTTCACTTAAGAACTTGATCAAAGGCTTATTTTTAGGAAGACCTCTATACGCTCTGAACAATGGCAGTCCAGCTTCTGCTTCGTTTCCTTCCTTAATTAATTTCTTGGCCTGGTTAAGGTATTCACCAACTAGCTTTCTCTGTGCCTCTACTAGTTTATTGATTCTTGGCTTCAACTCGTAGAATTCGTGCTCATCACCTTTAGGAATAGGACCTGAGATAATCAAAGGAGTACGAGCCTCATCAATTAATACAGAATCCACCTCATCGACCATGGCATAATGGTGTTTGCCCTGCACTAACTCTTCAGGGTTTCGGGCCATGTTATCTCTCAGGTAGTCAAAACCAAATTCGTTATTCGTACCATAGATGATATCGCATTGATAGGCTGCTCTTCTCTCAGGCGAGTTAGGCTGGTGCTTGTCAATGCAGTCCACTTTCATTCCGTGGAATTCGAAGATTGGAGCGTTCCATTCAGAGTCACGCTTGGCCAGGTAGTCGTTTACAGTTACTACGTGTACCCCTCTTCCAGATAGTCCATTTAGATAGGCTGGCAGAGTTGCAACTAAGGTTTTACCTTCACCCGTTGCCATCTCGGCAATCTTGCCTGAGTGAAGTGTGATACCACCGATAAGCTGTACGTCGTAGTGAACCATGTTCCACTCTACGTCAGTTCCGGCAGCTTTCCATTTATTTGCCCAAATGGCTTTATCACCGTCTATTTTTACATTATCCTTTCTCGTTGCAAGCTCTCTGTCGTAGGTGTTGGCTGTAACAACTAATTGCTTGTTTTCAGTAAGTCTGCGTGCCGTTTCCTTAACCACAGCAAAACCAACTGGCATTATTTCTTTCAGAACTACTTCTAGTTCCTCATCTCTTTTAGACTCAAGTTTGTCAATCTGTTCGAAGATGGATTCCTTTTGCTCAATATCTAATGACTCGTCAGCATCTACTTTCTCATGAAGAGATGCAAGCTCATCATCGATGCTTTTTAGTCTATCAGCAATGATACCCTTCAGTTCTTCCGTCTTACCTCTTAATTCATCATCGCTTAGGCTCGATAGTTTGGCAAACTCCTGGTTGATTTGGGCAACGACAGGCGCCGTTTCTTTTAAGTCTTTCTCCGCTTTGGTTCCGAAAATCTTCGCTAATCCCTTATTGACTATGTCTAACATGAATCTATCTCTTAATAAATTGGGTCTAAAGTTATAAAATGGAAGTTGATTAAAGAGGTACTTCCACTACCCCTTCGAATACTTTTTTAGCTGGACCCGCTAAATAGATGTTTTCGAATGTATTGGTGTCGTTTTTATCAAACGAAACCGTTAAACGCCCACCCCTGGTTTCTACAGCGACTGGACTCTCATAATTTTTCAAGCTTGCCGCTAACGCACAAGCGGTTACACCTGTTCCACACGACAAAGTTTCATTTTCCACACCACGTTCATAGGTGCGTACTTTGATGCCTTTGTTGCCTTGTTCCACGAAATTTACATTGGTTCCAGCGGGAGCATATTTTTCACTATATCTGATAGTACTTCCGGCAGGTAAGATATCTACCCCTTCAATATCGTTCACAAACTGGACGTGATGTGGAGATCCTGTATTGATAAACACCTCAGAATCATTGATGTCTTCTACGGTTTGAACGTCATGAAGATGGAAATGGTAAATATCTCCTTCTATAAAGGCATCATGAACTCCGTCAGTTGTTTCGAAAGTTGTTTTGTCCTGAATGATACCAAGTGATTCAGCGAATGCAATAGCACATCTGCTCCCATTTCCACATAGACTTTTGCTGCCATCTGGATTGTAATAGATCATTGTAAAGTCAAGCGTTGGGTGATTCTGAATAAGAATAACTCCATCTGCACCAACTCCCATTTTGCGGTTGCAAAGGAAGCCTATGACATCAGAATTGTCCATAGGAAAGGTGTTGTCTCTATCATCGATCATGACAAAGTCATTTCCTGTACCTTGATATTTGTGAAATTTAATCTGCATGAGATTTAGTGTGGTCAAAAACCATACACAAGTAAAAAAGAGTGCAAATTAAATTAATATTCTGCCAAATAGTCAGTGCATCAGACAGAATGTGATAGGGGTAAACTAAAAAAGCCAACTTCATGACAAAGTTGGCTTTGATATCGTAAAGGTTGAATCTTAAAGTTTTTCTTTGATACGAGCAGCTTTACCTTTTCTACCTCTTAAGTAGAACAATCTAGCTCTTCTCACTTTACCTTTTCTTACCAACTCGATTTTCTCGATGTTTGGAGAAAGGATAGGGAAAATTCTTTCTACTCCAACGCCACTAGAAATTTTTCTAACAGTGAAAGTTTCACCGTTTGAGTTGACGTTTCTTATCTGAATAACAGCTCCTTGGAACTGCTGAACTCTCTCTTTATTACCTTCTTTAATTTTGTAGTGTACGTTTATCGTATCTCCAGGTGAAAATTTTGGAAAATTTTCTTTTACCGCTTTGGTCTCTGCCTCTACAAATTTTATTAACTCGCTCATGTTCTTTTCTCTATTGAGTGTTTCTCAAAAAGGAGTGCAAATATAGGTAATAAATTGATAATAGATAATAGTGGTTTAAATATTTTCAAAATAATATCCTCCGCTAAATTAGTTGGTTGCTCAGGCAATATTGCACGGCTTGAGAACTGTTATTGACATTGAGTTTACGCAATATATTTTTCCGGTGTGTTTTCACCGTGTGTTCGGATAAAAAGAGTTTATCTGCTATCTCAATACTGGTCAATCCATCAGACATCAGTTTAATGATTTCTAGCTCTCGTTCGCTGAGCTTGAACTGAGTCACCTCTTCCTGTTCTGAGTTGAAGGTGCCAATACGATCATAGTATTGTCTGCCGCTCATGACTCGGAGGACAGCATCAATGAGTTCTTTACCGGTATTGTTTTTTAGTAGACAGCCATCGATGCCTATTTTAACAATTTCCTCTACAAAAGTCTTTTGTGCATACATGGTTAGAATGATGATCTTAATGTCTGGAAATTCTTTTTTCAACATTCTGGAACAACTGATCCCATCCAGTACCGGCATATTGATATCAAGAACAACCACATTCACATTATTTGGATCCTTTCGGATAAATCGAAGTACTTCCTCGCCGTTAGCTACAGTGCCAACAACGGAGATCTCCTCATCTGCACTGAGTACTTCTTTGATGCCTTCCATGACGATCGCATGGTCATCTGCTAAAAGTGTTTTGATATCTCTCATGCTACGGGTACGTCTATAATGGTGGTAGTTCCTTTATTTGGTTGGCTGTCGATGGTAATAGTTCCATCTAAATTATCAACCCTCGATTCCAGGTTTTTTAATCCCATACCCGGTTCTATCTCATCTTTGATGAAGCCTATGCCATTGTCATAATAGATTAGGCTTAAGTGATCCTTAATTTGGTTTAGCTCCAAAGTGATCTTAGATGCTTTGGAGTGTTTTAAAGTGTTATTGACAAGCTCCTGGATGATTCGGTAAATATTCATACTCAATTCGCTATCCAGTTGAGAAGTGATTTGCACATGATTTTCCACTTGAATGGATCCAGAATCACCTAAAGCATTCATTAACTCTTTTACGGCGATCTCCAATCCGAAGTGTTTCAATACTCCCGAGTCCAAACTGTGAGAGATATGTCTGGTGGTTTCATTGGCCTGCTGGGCTACTTCACTTATTCTACTAGCTAGTTGTTTGAGGGCTTCTGGGTCTTTCTTGTTTTGCAGCGAATCGGCAAACATATTCAGGGTAACTAAAATGCTTCCCAGGTTGTCATGAAGTTCTTGTGCGATGCGTTTGTGAGCCTTTTCCTGGCCAGCTAACATAGCATAGGCAGATTTGAGTTCCTGTTGTTTCAGCAAGTCTTCTATTTCTTGATACTTCAGTTTTTGTTTGATGAGTTTTCGCTGGTACAGGTAAATGAAAATAGCTATTGCTAGTGCCAATGAAAACATTCCTAAGGTTCCATAAATTAATGTACTTAATATTATGTCCTGATAATTCTCCATATAGCAATTCCTAGAATAAGATTTTTCAAAATGTATGATATATTATAAAACGACCAGGGTAAAGGTGAATTAAAAATAAAAGACCCAAGCGAAAATGAAAATAATGCTCCCGAGAAGTAAAAAAGGTGTGCAACGTTGATCCAAAATAATGAAGACTGATCTATGAAAAGAACATTTGCGGATTTGAATTGTATGAAAAGTGAAACGCAGGAGATTAAAATCATAATTAAGCTAAAAATGGAAAGAGCCTGTGAATTAAACTGATTCACGGGCTCTATCCATAAAGAGTTCGCTATATAGTACAAGAGAAAAAGTATTGCCAAAATCCAAAGTACTTTGTTTTTAAACTCAATCAGATAGAAAAGCAAAGTCATTGTTGCCATTACAAATCCATATAAATGGAAAATGGGGTAGTTATTGTCAAGAATAAAATACCCTCCATAAATATCACTGGCAAATGAGATAATGCATAAAGTCCATATCAAAAGATATTGAAGGTTCGCTCTAAGAATTTTTATTTTAAGCAAACCAATCATAATTGGAAATATTGGCGAGAATATTGAAATAATTATGGCTTTGGCTTCAAAGTTCATTTGTCGGGACATTGGTCAGGACAAGGCTTTGAAAAATTGTAAGATGGAGAGCTCATTATGAGTTTTGGATCAGAAAGACTCCATTCTTCAGGGAGCATGTCGCCATTTTTATTGACAGGAATAAGTGCGCAATCAACATATGATATTTTTCCATCCACAGTAGCTTTTTTATTGTATAAGTAGATTCCAACCCCTTGTATTGTATCTTTTTTATTCTTGTTGATAACCATAATTTGGTTTAGCATATCTTGAATAGTGTTTGTTCCGAAATAGAATGACTTAGATCTTGATACAGTGTCTGCTTGTCTATTCAGTCCAGTGAATAGTTCGTCAACGAATTTGTCGTATTGTCTGTGATATTCTATTCGTGTTTTCACTATTGCGAGTTCCTGTGCATCAAGTTGTTGTCCTGTATTTTGGTCTATATTAACTAGGTTATATAATTCCTTTTCTAATTCTTGTTTCTCTTTGATAATCTCGTCAATTAATTTTTGGTCTTCTTCGCTTATTTCTTGGCTAGATTTTAAGGTCGGGACTGACCAAAAAAACTTGGTGATAATAACTCCTAGAGACAATCCAATAATTAAGGTGATAAGGTATTTCATTTGGTTCTTGGTTAAGGTGGTAAGGTTTAGTTTTATTTGAAAATACGGCCTTAAAACCGTTAAACCAAAAATCCAACAAATAGAGGGTATTGTAAATACCTAAAAGGAGGTATCCTGATCAGTCTAAAAGATCTGGACGTCTTTCTTGAGTGCGTTTTACAGCTTCGTCATGACGCCATTTTTCGATGTTAGCTTCATGGCCAGAGGTAAGTACGTCAGGTACTTTCCAGCCTTTGTACTCTGCTGGTCGTGTATAAACAGGAGGAGCTAATAAATTGTCTTGAAATGAGTCTGTCAATGCAGAGGACTCATCGTTTAATACACCTGGTACCAAGCGGATCAATGAATCAGCTAGTACCATGGCAGCTAATTCTCCACCTGAGAGCACATAGTCTCCAATGCTGATCTCTTTCGTGACGAAATGGTCCCTTACTCGCTGGTCTACTCCTTTATAATGTCCGCAGAGAAGGATCATGTTTTCATTCATGGATAAACCATTGGCCATCCCTTGATTGAGTGTTTCACCATCTGGGGTGAGGTAGATGACTTCTTGATAGTCTCTTTCAGCTTTTAGTTGGGAGATGCAAGCATCAATTGGCTCGATCATCAATACCATGCCGGCACCACCACCGAAAGCATAGTCATCTACATTCTTGTGCTTATTGGTAGAGTGGTCTCTAAGATTGTGAATGTAGATTTCTACTAATCCCTTTTCCTGAGCTCGTTTAACGATACTTTGGTTGATAGGACCATCAAACAACTCTGGCAGACAAGTGATGATGTCTAATCTCATGATTCGGAGTTGTCTAGATAGATGTCCAAAAGCCCTTCTGGTAATTCCGCCTTGATGATTTTATTAGATAGATCTACTTCCTTGACGATTTGGTCTTCAGCAGGTACTAGAACTTCTGCTCCGTTATGGTCTACACAGATGAGGTGATTAGTAGGCATTTCATAAACACCAGTTACTTTACCAAGTAATTGATCTCCATTGTAGAAGTCCATATCCACCAGTTGATGGAAGTAGTAACCCCCATCGGGTAATTCAGGAAGGCTTTTTAGAGGGAGGAATAGATTCTTACCAACCAATTGCTTGGCATCATCTATGTTTTCAATGTCTTCAAAAGCCGTGATGGCTCGATCTCCATTGAATTGGAGGTATTCAATAAAAAATGGAACCAGTTTCCCGTTCATATCAACGAGTACTGATTCCATTTCTTGATACAATTCAGGATGATCTACGTCTAGAAAGATAACTAACTCTCCTCGCAGACCGTGGGTCTTGACCACATTACCAAGTTGGTAGCAATCATCAAAACCCATACTTTATCCTAATTAGTCTTTCTTTTCTTCTTCAGAAGACTCTTCAGCTGGCGCTTCAGTTTCAGCCGGTGCTTCCGCCTCTGCTACTGCTTCAGTGTCGGCTGGTGCCTCTGCTTCTGCTACTGCCTCATTACCTTCTTCTTCCAAAGCTTTTTCTTCCTCAGATGCGCTAGCTTCTGCTACTTCAGCAGCAAGAGCTTCGCCCTCAGCTTTCTTTCTAGCAGCAATTGCCTCAGCTCTTGCAGCAGCAACTTTCTTCTCTGCTTCAAGTCTTGCTTTAGCATCTGCCGCTTTGTCAGCAGAAAGCTTATCCATTTTACCTTGGATTTTAGCTTCTTTTTCTTTCACCCACGCTTCGAATTTTTCATCCGCTTGCTCTTGAGTTAAAGCTCCTTTGATTACACCAATTTGTAGGTGCTTTTTCATTAATATACCTCTGTAAGAAAGCATCGCTTTTACTGTATCAGTAGGTTGCGCTCCTTTCATTACCCAGTCAAATGCTTTCTCATCGTTTAATGAGATAGATGCTGGATCAGTATTCGGATTGTATGTTCCGATTTTCTCAATGAATTTACCATCACGTGGTGCTCTTGAGTCAGCTATGACTACATCGTACATAGCTTGCTTTTTGCGTCCTCGACGCGCTAGTCTGATTTTTACAGGCATAATTTTCTTTTAGTTATGGAACTCGTCCATGTAAAGATTTATTTATAAAAGGACCGCAAAGATAGATGATATTTTGATTTTTTAAAAGGTACGCTGAAAAACAGATACTTAGGATTTGATATTTGTTAAAGCGGGTAGGCGATTTAGATAATAAACATTGTCTACATATATTTGTTGTCCAATAGACAAAAAGCGTTTTACGCCCATAAAATGGACAAATACTCATACATATCCAATGCCGATGTGGGGTACATCGACGAGTTATACCAGTCTTTCAAGGAAGATCCATCAAGTGTAGATGAAACTTGGCAAAAATTTTTTGAAGGATATGAATTCTCTTTACAGAAGTATGGAGAAAACGGAGCACCAACCGAAGGGTTGGAAGGTTCTAATGAAATTAAGGTAAGAAACCTTATTTATGCACACAGATCCCGAGCACACTTAAAGTCTGACACAAACCCAGTTAGACAAAGACGTGAACATAATGTGCGATTGAATCTGGAAAATTTCGGATTGACTGAAAAAGACCTTAATGAGGAATTTGAGGTAGGATCTGAAATTGGACTTGGAAGAGCTAGCCTGAAGACCATTATCGATAGACTAGATAAAGTATATCTGGGTCACATCGGGTATGAATACAATCACCTAAGAAATTCTGAGATTTTCGATTGGATGAAGCAGAAGGTGGAAACCGAAGGAGCTAATATCGATCCAGCGAATGCAGAAAAGAAACGAATGCTACAAAAGCTGAATGAAGCGGTAGTGTTTGAAAATTTCTTACATACCAAATTCTTAGGACAGAAGCGATTCTCATTAGAAGGTGGTGAAAATACAATCCCTGCTCTGGATAAAATCATCAGAAAGTCTTCTGAAATGGGAGTGGAGGAAGTCGTGATTGGTATGGCTCATAGAGGTCGTCTTAATGTGTTGGCCAACATCATGGGCAAAACGTATGAGGAGATTTTCGCTGAGTTTGAGGGAAACACTGATCCTGACCTGACAATGGGTGATGGTGATGTGAAATATCACCTGGGTTACAATAGCCACATTCAAGTTGGCGACAGAAAGATATATGTAAAACTGGCTCCAAACCCATCTCACTTAGAGGCTGTTGATCCCGTAGTTCTAGGTTACACCAGAGCTCAGATAGATGATGAGTATCGTGGAGATTCTAGCAAAGCGATCCCTGTATTGATACACGGCGATGCGGCTGTTGCTGGTCAAGGACTTGTTTATGAGTGTATCCAGATGTCTTTACTTCCTGGGTATAGAACAGGTGGAACGATACACTTCGTAATCAACAATCAGGTAGGTTTCACTACTGATTATGATGATGCCAGATCAAGTATCTACTGTACGGATTTAGCGAAGATCGTAGATGCGCCAGTACTTCACGTGAATGGTGATGATCCTGAAGCGGTAAACTTTGCAGCTAATTTGGCTATAGAGTATCGTCAGAAATGGAAAAAGGATTTCTTCATCGATTTGTTGTGCTACAGAAGACATGGACACAACGAAAGTGATGAGCCTAAATTCACGCAGCCAAAACTTTATAATCTAATCGCAAAGCACAGCAATCCTAGAGAAATCTACGTGCAGACGTTGGCAGAGCGAGGTGATATCGATAAGAAGGAAGCTGAACAATTAGATAAAGATTTCAAGCAGCAGCTTCAAGAGCGTCTGGATGAGGTGAAGCAAAAGCCACTTCCATACAAGCCTCAGAAGATAGAAGAGGAGTGGACATTCTTGAGAAGATCGAAAATTGAAGACTTTGACAAATCCCCTGATACTTCTATCTCGAAAGAGGTGTTGGATAAAGTAGCGAAAGCTTTAACGACAATTCCAAAAGGATTTAAGCCACTTCGTCAGATCGATAAATTATTGAAAGAGCGAAAAGCTCATTTCTACGAGGATAAAGTATTGAACTGGGCAGATGCTGAATTGCTTGCTTACGGTTCTCTACTGGCAGAAGGTAAGATTGTTAGAATGTCAGGTCAGGATGTGAAGAGAGGTACGTTCTCTCATAGACACTCTTACCTGTTTGATTCTAATACGAATGAACCATATTCTAATTTGGATCATATCCAGGAGGATCAGGAACCATTCAGAATCTACAACTCTTTACTTTCAGAGTATGCTGTTTTAGGTTTCGAGTATGGTTATGCCATGGCTACGCCAAATGCATTGGTTATCTGGGAAGCACAGTTTGGAGATTTCTCTAACGGTGCTCAAGTGATGATTGACCAATTCATAACAAGTGCTGAGACCAAGTGGCAACGAATGAATGGATTGGTGATGTTGCTTCCTCACGGTTATGAAGGCCAGGGTCCAGAGCACTCAAGTGCAAGAATGGAGCGATTCCTTCAAATGACTGCACAGGAAAACATGATTGTGGCCGATATCACAACTCCAGCAAATTTCTTCCATTTGTTAAGAAGACAGTTGACCTGGGAATATCGAAAGCCATGTGTGGTATTCTCACCTAAATCTTTATTGAGACATCCTAAGGTAGCATCTCCAATTGCGGAATTCGAAAAAGGTAACTTCCAGGAAGTAATTGGTGATGACTATGTGACCAACAAAAACGTGAAGAAAGTTTTGTTGTGTACTGGTAAAGTATACTTCGATCTTCAGGAAGAGCAGCAGAAGAAAAAGATCAAGGATATCGCTGTAGTAAGACTAGAGCAATTGTATCCTTTTCCGAAAAAACAACTGGAGGCAATACTGAAGAAATATAACAACCCTAAAATTGTATGGGTACAGGAAGAGCCTGAGAACATGGGAGCATGGGGCTTCATGCTTAGAGTATCTGGTTTGGATCTTACGTTGATCTCCAGAAAGGCATCAGCTTCTCCAGCGACGGGTTATTCAAAAGTTCACAAAGAGGAACAAGCAGAAATAGTTAAAAAAGCATTCGAAAAATAAACAGACAATTATGAGCCTTGAAATGAAAGTTCCTACGGTGGGCGAATCGATCTCCGAGGTAACAATCGCACAATGGATGAAGCAAGATGGCGACATAGTAGAAATGGATGAAGTCATTTGCGAATTGGAGTCTGACAAAGCAACATTTGAAGTAACTGCAGAAGCAGCTGGTCAATTGAAAATAAAAGCTCAGGAGGGCGATACATTGGAGATTGGCGGTGTGCTTTGCGAGATAGATGAGTCTAAAGCTGAGCAAACAGCTGAACCAGAAGTAAAAGAAGAGCCGATAGAGGCAAAACCAACAGGAGAAGTGCTAGAAATGCATGTGCCAGCTGTAGGTGAGTCTATCAATGAGGTAACTATCTCTAACTGGACCAAAGCCTCTGGCGATATGGTTGAGTTGGATGAAGTAATTGCTGAAATTGAGTCTGATAAAGCAACCTTCGAATTAACTGCTGAAGCAAGCGGTAAATTGGAAATTATTGCAGCAGAAGGTGAAACGTTAGAGATTGGTGCTTTGATCTGTAAGATAGAGGTTGCTGAAGGAGTTTCTTCTTCAAGCAGCAGTTCTAGTTCTTCTGATGCAGGATCTGCGTCAGCGTCTACAGCATCTAGTTCTAATGAAACTTATGCAACAGGACATGCATCTCCTGCAGCGGCTAAGATTCTTCAAGAAAAAGGAATTTCAGCTTCTGAGGTTTCTGGTTCTGGAAAAGATGGTCGTATTACGAAAGAGGATGCGATGAATGCTCAGAAATCAGCCCCTAAGCCAGAGGCTCCAAAAGCGTCTCCTCAGGCAGAATCTAAACCTTCTAAACCAGCATTTGAAGCACCAACATTTAGTTCAGGTGTTAGCAGAGAGCAGAAACGTGAGAAAATGTCTTCTTTGAGAAAGACTATTTCTAAACGTTTGGTATCTGTGAAGAATGAAACTGCGATGTTGACCACTTTCAACGAGGTGAACATGCAGCCGATCATGGATATCCGTAAGAAGTACAAAGAAAGCTTCAAGGATAAGCATGAGGTAGGTCTCGGATTCATGTCATTCTTCACTAAAGCTGTTTGTATGGCATTGCAAGATTGGCCAGCAGTTGGAGCGGCTATTGATGGTGAGGAAATGGTATTCCACGATTACTGTGATGTTTCTATCGCGGTATCTACTCCTAAAGGTTTAGTGGTTCCTGTGATCAGAAACGCAGAGCAGCTGAGCTTCGATCAGGTAGAGAAAGAGATCATCAGATTGGCTACCAGAGCTAGAGATGGTAAATTGAGTATAGACGAAATGCAAGGAGGCACCTTCACGATCACTAATGGTGGTATTTTCGGATCGATGCTTTCTACTCCAATTATCAATGCCCCACAATCGGCAATCTTGGGTATGCACAATATCGTAGAGCGTCCGGTTGTAGAGAATGGTGAGATTGTGATAAGACCAATCATGTATGTGGCACTTTCTTATGACCACAGAGTAATTGATGGTAGAGAATCTGTAAGCTTTCTCGTAAGAGTAAAAGAGCTTTTAGAAGATCCTACTAGAATCTTACTTGGCGTATAATTTATTAGATAATAACAATAAACTCAGCACCAACACCAGGTGCTGAGCTTTTATAAATACTACACAAATGGATTACGATGTAACAGTCATTGGTTCGGGACCTGGTGGATATGTAGCTGCAATTCGCGCGGCACAGTTAGGTTTCAAAACCGCAATCATAGAAAAATACCCCACTCTAGGAGGCACATGTCTTAATGTAGGTTGTATTCCGTCAAAGGCATTACTTGATTCTTCAGAGCATTTCCACAATGCAGAGCATACTTTTAAGGAGCACGGAATTGACATTCCTAAGCCAAAAGTGAACATCAAGCAGATGATTGCTCGCAAAGCGGATGTGGTGAAGCAAAACGTGGAAGGAATTTCGTTCTTGATGAAAAAGAACAAAATCGATGTACACCAGGGGGTAGGGTCTTTCAAAGACAAAAACACGGTGATAATCACTTCTGATGAGGGGAAAAAAGAAATCACTTCTGAAAAAATCATCATAGCAACTGGATCTAAGCCAGCTTCTCTTCCCTTCATTAAGTTGGATAAGAAAAGAGTGATTACCAGTACGGAGGCTTTGGAGCTGAAGGAAGTACCAAAACACATGATCGTCATTGGTGGTGGAGTGATTGGTATGGAGTTAGGTTCTGTTTATGCTCGTCTTGGAGCGAAGGTTTCTGTAGTTGAGTATCTTGATAACCTTATTCCGTCTATGGATGGCACTATGGGTAAGGAACTTCAGAAGTCATTGAAGAAACTTGGTTTCGACATCTTCACTAGTCACAAAGTGACAGCTGTAGAGGCTAAGGGCAAAGAAGTGACTGTAAAGGCAGAAGATAAGAAAGGTGAAACCATCGAGCTTAAAGGTGATTACTGCCTGGTATCTATT
>PBTY01000023.1 GCA_002729235.1 Rickettsiales bacterium
TGTAGATAATTTTGTTCACTGTTGTTGTACGACATAAAATAGTTTCAACATGGCAATAATGATCACAGATGAATGCATCAATTGTGGTGCATGCGAACCGGAATGCCCAAACACTGCAATCTACGAAGGTGGAGTGGAGTGGAAATGGTCTGACGGTACTGATCTGACGGAGGTTGAAATGGAGGACGGAACCACATTATCTGGTGACGAAGTTCAAGAACCTGTATCAGACGAATTTTACTACATCGTTTCAGGAAAATGTACTGAGTGTACAGGATTCCACGAGGAGCCTCAGTGTGCTGCGGTCTGTCCAGTAGATTGTTGTGTGCCAGATCCAGATTATGAGGAAACTCAGGAAGAGCTCGAAGCGAAAAAAGAGTGGTTACATATTGATTAATCACCTACAGATATGAAAGAAGCGGGCTTGACCCGCTTTTTTTATGTCTATTAAAGTAATTTGTTGCTAAGTGGCTAGCGCATACGCTTTCTTTTAATCAGATAAGCACCCAGTATCTTGTCAAACGTATCTGCGGTATTCGCTTCAATCATGTCAATCTTATAAGTGCCACATTTGATTTTGAGTTCGTGATACAACTGGCTCATTTTCTCCTTATAGGCATCCTTGATATCTCCAGGGTTCAGTTTAACCACTTCATTCGATTCTAAATCAATAAATCGGTGTGGGCGATCATCAAATTCAAACTCTAATTCAGTTTTATGGTCTGTAACATGGAATATGAGGATCTCATGCTTATTATGTTTAAGATGCTGTAGGGCTTTGAATATTTCATTCAGATCATTTGATTTCTGGAACATATCACTGAAGATAATTACCAATGATCTTCTATGTATTTTCTGTGCAATTTGATGTAAGACCGCAGCTACGTCAGTGCCTGAATCTCCTTCAGAATTAAGTTGTTCATTTAAATGGGTCAGAATTTGACTCAGATGAGACTTTGTTGTTTTAAGTGCAGACTGATAGATTATTTTGTCTGAGAAAGTAGTCAAGCCTACTGCATCCCGCTGAGAAGATAGGAGATATGCCATGGCTGCGGCACAGACTACTGAAAACCGGAGTTTGTCATTTCCAGGTTTTGGATAATGCATCGAATTGGATACATCCAGAAGAATTTGGGCTCTAAGATTGGTTTCTTCCTCATATTGTTTGGTATACAACCTATCAGTACGTGCATAAACCTTCCAGTCGACGTGCCGCGTACTCTCTCCGAAATTATACAGTTTGTGCTCAGCAAACTCTACAGAAAAACCATGGTATGGCGACTTATGCAAACCTGTAATAAATCCTTCAACTAGCTGTTTGGCAAGGAGTTCGAGATTCTCAAATTGTTTAATATCTGCTAAGTGCACCTCCATTATTCAGGATCTAACGATTTTTCTGTTTAAAGTTTTACCAAATTAAGGCATTTTCTATTCAACTCTTAAAAGATTGACGTTTGCATTTGTCAATTTTAAAATGCTATATTTATCTGCAAATTGATTGAATCCATATCAATAACAATTTAAGACCAAACAAACTTTTAGAATTGTGGAAGAGAATAAGGAAAAAGGGAGAGACGAGATTTATTCTGAGCGAGTGAGAGCGGGAAAGCGAACCTACTTTTTTGATGTGAAGTCTACTAGATCTAACGATTATTACCTGACCATCACTGAAAGCAAAAGAAGATTCAAAGATGACGGTTTCTTCTACGAAAAACATAANATCTTCTTGTACAAAGAGGATTTTCATAAGTTTCTCGAGGCTCTAAACGAAACAGTTAATCATGTGAAGACTGAGCTGATGCCAGAGGTTGATTTCACTCAATTTGAAAACGAAGAGTCTGATGCAGAGGAAATGAATGTTGCAGATGATGACTCTGACCTTAAATGGGACTGAGATTCTAGATATAAATTATTAAGCTCCAACCACGGAGCTTTTTTTATTTTTGGACCATGAATCGCACATTAGCTGCAATTATTGGATTTGTTGTGTTGCTCGGTCTGGCTATCTGGTATTTCTCTACCATTTTTGCTTACCTCACCATTTCTATTGTATTAGCTACTGTTCTCCGGCCTCTTACCAATCAGATTAATCGATTTCAGGTTTTTGGAGGCCGCATCCCCAGGTTTATTGCCATAATAACCTCATATCTGGTTGTGGTTGCCGTGCTATCTATGTTTGTGTTGTTGTTTATCCCATTGATCTCTGAGCAGATCGAGGTACTCACTACACTTAATTTCAATATGGTTTATGACTCCATGGTCGCACCATTGAAATGGATAGAACAATACCTACTCAACAACCATCTCACAGAACAAGAGCCTGGATTTATCGTGGATACTACCCGTCAGGGGCTGGTGAAATTCATTCAGGGGATCAATTTTACAGATGTTTTCAATCAACTGATTTCCTTCACAGGTAGTTTCTTTGTTGCTATACTGGCTGTCACATTCATCACGTTCTTTCTGCTCTATGAAAACGGTATTATCAGAAGGCAAATAATCGCTCTAATACCTAATCAGTATTTTGAGGTGTTCATTTCAGCACTGTATAAAATAGAACGTTTGCTTTCTAATTTTCTCCTTGGGATTCTATTTCAAATGTTCTCGATATTCAGTTTGGCCTCCATAGGACTGACGATAGCTGGAGTAAACTATGCAGTGACTATTGCAGTTTTTGCTGCCATTGCCAATTTGATTCCATATTTAGGTCCATTGTTAGGTGGTACTTTTGGTATATTGGTTGCATTTAGTACATCAGGAGACTTTTCATTTACCAACGAGAACATCATTTTGATAGTGAAGGTGTTTTCTGTTTTTGCAGCTGTTCAGGCTATTGATAACATTGTTTTACAGCCACTTATTTTCTCGAAAAGTGTGAAAGCTCACCCTTTAGAAATATTTGTCATTATTTTTGTGGGCGCAACGATAGCCGGGATCCCGGGTATGATTGCCGCAATACCAGTATATACAGTATTAAGGGTCTCATTTTCAGAGATATATACTGGTTTTAACCAATACAAAGTATTTAAAAGTAAGAGCTGATCTATGGGATTAAGATGTGGGATTGTAGGGCTTCCGAATGTTGGAAAATCCACTTTATTTAATGCACTCTCTAATGCAAAAGCGGAAGCTGCCAATTTTCCGTTTTGTACAATTGAACCAAACGTTGGAGTAATTACTGTTCCGGATGAGCGTTTGGATATCCTCAAAGGACTTGTAAACCCTCAAAAAGTTGTTCCAACTGTTATCGAGTTTGTTGATATCGCTGGACTAGTAAAAGGTGCTAGTAAAGGAGAAGGTTTAGGTAACCAGTTTCTTGCTAACATACGTGAAGTTGATGCGATCATTCATGTGGTGAGATGTTTTGAAAATGACAATATTGTGCACGTTGAAGGTCGTGTAAATCCCATCGACGATAAAGATGTAATTGATACGGAGCTTCAGTTCAAAGATTTGGAGTCTGTTGATAAAAGAATTCAGCGAGTAGAAAAAATAGCTAAGACTGGTGATGCGAAAGCAAAAAAGGAGTTGGAAATCTTAGCAGCTTTCAAGAAACATCTTGAATCTGGTCAGAATGCTCGCGCTTTAGAGATGGACAAAGAAGAGCGATCTNTCATTCGTGATTTACAGTTGCTTACAGATAAACCGATCATCTATGTGGCTAANGTAGAGGAGGAGAATGTGAATTCAGGAAACGAGCATAGTAAGAAATTTGAAGAGTTTGTGGCATCTGAAAATGCTCAGGTGGTTAAAGTCTCCGCTGCTCTTGAGGCTCAAATAGCCGAATTTGACGATGAGGACGATAAGGCTATGTTCCTTGATGAATATGGCTTGAAAGAGTCTGGCTTGAATCGGTTGATCAAGGCTGCTTATTCCTTACTTGATTTAATTACCTACTTCACTGCTGGGGTGACAGAAGTTAGGGCCTGGACGATCAAAAGAGGCTGGAAAGCTCCTGCAGCAGCGGGTGTTATTCACACGGATTTTGAGCGTGGATTTATCAANGCNGAGGTGATCAAATTAGCTGACTATGAAAAGTATGGTTCTGAAAATGCTTGTAAGGAAGCTGGTAAGCTATCTATAGAAGGTAAGGAATATATTGTTCATGACGGAGACATCATGCACTTCAGATTTAATGTATAAGTTTTTCGACGATTTGCAGAACAAAAAATCTTAACAGCTTGTTGGGCTCGTAGTTCTATTTTTTAAATTGCTTGTGCCGTGAGAGTTAGGATTACTTTTAATGTTAAGAATCGAGGAGGATTAGTTCCATTTCATCACCAATTTTTAATTTCTGAAATTTTTAGAGAAATATTAGTTGAGAATGGGGATGAGTCATTTCGCAATTATACTTTTTATAGTTTCTCTGGATTAAAGGGTCAGACCAGGTTAAGCCGAAATGGGTTGAGGTACAATTCCAAAAAGGTAACCATAGTGGTGTCTTCCGTAAGCGAGCCATTCATCCGTCATTTGGTATCTCTGATTCTGAAGGAAAATGAGCTAAGGATTGCTGATTTGTATTTGGAACCGGAATTGGCCGAGGAAGAAGTGTCTGTAAGCCTCGATGGTGAATCGAAATTTCTATGCATTAGCCCGATCGTATTGCTATCTCCGGATTCTGATTCTGCTAAAGACTTTGTTAGTCCGTTTTCGGATGACTTTTCAGATTATTTGTTTGAAAATACGATCAATCGAATGTCTAGTTTTGGAATTGATGTGGATTCCATCCCAGATGTTCAGAAGTTTCAGNTNTTGCCAGACAAGGATTACCTGAGTAAACTCAAAGCTTCCAATAAGAAATTTGCGAGGATTTATCCGGTGTATTATCAGGGGCAAAAGCAAGAGGTAAGAGGTTATACTTTCCCATTTACTTTGTTTGCTGCTCCAGAGGTACAGGCGTTTGTATATACTTGTGGAATAGGTGCAATGTGCTGCAAGGGCTTTGGCATGTTGGATGTTACTAACTCTAATCCCGTAGAGCGAACGGTTCCATTTCTCTCCAAATCAGAGCTAGTCTCTGCTTGAGAGTAATTTATAACCTACTAGCTGATCGTAATTGTTAAAAGGATTGCGGAAATAAACCAGGATTTCGTAATTGTTCTCTGTTTGGAAATGGCTACCCTCCAGATAGGTGGGTGCCAACGATTCACTCGCTACATAGTATTGATAATTATAATATCCTTGCTTGGAGAAAATCTGTCCTTTGTAGCTGTTTAATGTTTCATCATAGGTCATTTTATTCTCAGGAGTTAGCTTCCAGTTGTTGAAAGCACCAGTGATATAAACCTCACCATCGATTTTTTCTGATTCCAATTCAAAGTTGATGTATGAGTATTCACTTTGCAGATAGCCATTATTTGGGTTTCTGTTTTCAAGATAATAGGAGCCATTTAAGTCATCCTGAAATTGAGAGTAAGCAATATTTTTCCTTGATTTATCAAGACTTATAAAAGTTGTTACCCGGTCATCATTCATTCTAATATTGGCTACGTTGATTCCTCTGTATTCGGTTGACCTAAAGTCGAAGTATCTAAATTCATTCCATCCGGGGAAATTATTCTCACCATTCATTGGGCGATATTCCAGGCGATCATCACTCAGTCGAATACTAGTTGGGTCCAGTCCACTTATTTGGCGATTCCAGTTATGGTTTTGTAGTAGAGTTATTTTAATGTCATTATAAGGATTGATCTGAGCTAATTCTTTGATTTTCAGATCAAACTCAATCTGATGGTTTTTATTTCTTAGAATGATCTTGTTGCTTGCCCGTACTTCAGCATTTATAGCCACCGATCTCTCATGGACCAGTACACGTCTAGAGAATAAGATGTCAGATACATTATTGTCTCTGTAAGCAACGACCAGGTAATTGCCTGATTTTGTCGGAGTAGGCAGATCCACATTATAGTTTACATACTGAACTCTTGTGTTCTGTGAGAAATTGTACTCTGATGCCGAAAATTCGTTGTATTGGTCTAGGAATTGAATGTCAGATAGATTGGATTTGGACCAGTCATAATTGCAATGAATATATTTTACGTTTACATAATCAGCGTTGTTTTGTAACAGGTCAAATTCTAACCTGAATCCATACGTGCTGGTAAGTGGAATGGCCGGATACTCAACAGAATTTACTAATTGGTCGGTATTGGGGTATAGTTGTACTATTCCTACGTTCTTCTCATAATCCTGATCCTCATACATCAATGTTTTATTGGAATTATTGCTTGTGGTGTTACTTACTGGCACACAACTTGTTAGTATCGCTATTATCGTAATTGATGAAAGATATTTCATAGATTTGTTTAGTAGATTCCAACGATTTGCAAGATATCAGAGTCTATTGATTTAAACTATACTGAATGAGCTTCAGTGACGAAGACCTAATCGAAGCCTGCTCCAAAGGAAAACGTAAAGCACAGGAGGAATTGTATGCGAGGTACAGTTCTAAGATGTATCCTATTGCCTTACGTTATTCGAAAATGCAGCAGGAAGCAGAGGATATTCTACAAGAAGCCTTTATTAAGGTTTTTAAGAACATTAAAGACTTTAGAAAAGATTCGTCACTGGGCTATTGGATCAAGCGTATTGTCATCAATACTGCCTTGAATCATCAGCGTAGTAAGTTGTACCTCTACCCAATGGTAGATATTGGTGACTTAAGAAATCATACAGGACCTGAACTAACTCTATCAAACTTCACTTATCAGGAACTATTAAGCATGATTCGCAGGTTGCCAACTGGCTGTCAGGTGATTTTTAACCTGTATGCAGTAGANGGCTTTAAGCATCACGAGATTGCTGAANAATTGAATATCAGTGAGGGTACCAGCAAATCGCAGTATGCAAGAGCCAAGAGCTTATTGAAAGAGTGGATATCAGAAAGTAACAACATCGATTATGACAGGGCGGGAGAATTCTGAGGAAAATTTCGAAAAGCAATGGAAGGATGCGTTCGATGAATGGAGTGAAACGGCTCCTAATACCGTATGGGCGGAGATAGATCGCCAATTGGTTTATGAAGATTTAAAAGTTTATAAATCAAAGTTAGCTATATACCGATGGGTGGCCGCTGCNGTGGTGCTGTTGGGTATTTCTTTTAGTATTATCCAGTATTTTGGAGATGATACGGTTCATTTTGTTACCAGTGCAGCAATTGATGTAGATGCGCCAAATCCAGAAATGCGAAGTTTGATTGCCTTGTATGAAGAAGACAGAGCGGGTGTTAGCTCTAAGGAATTGACGAAATATGGAGCGAATCACTCTTCTGGTCTAGAGAATGGATACTATGATTATCAGGGTCATCAGGATGACTCTCAGCATAGAGATGATTACCTATTGCTGGCAAATTATGAAATGAAAACCATTGATTTTAATGATCCAATCGATTCAGATCATGAAGATAAATACATTTATTACCTGCTTGAATATCGAAGAGTAGCTAAGAAAAAGCAGGATGAGAATGAGAGATATTGGGCAGGAATTGATGTGAGTCAAGGTAGTTTTAACCCCAATTACTCGACCAATGATAATTCTCTTACTTCTACATTAGGAATTTCAGAATCGAATGGTTTTGCCCAATATGATACCAGGACATTCAATAGTTCGTCTCCGACACTCAGAGAAAATATGGCTCCTGGGGAGAGTATATCTATGGGTGTTAGTTTTGGAATGAAATTGGGAGATAAATGGACATTGCAGAGTGGAGTGCAGTATGCCAAAGCCGGAGCGCTCACAGAAACGAATATTTTGGTACGTACCAGCACACTTCAGGAAGGAATACCTGTTACCGGACAAGGAAAGAATGTTCCAGCAGTAGCTAGCTTAGTGGCTAATGAAAATAATGTGGTGGAATATGATTTCGAGGATGTTGAGATGAGCAATGTATTTGAGTTTACTTCGATACCAGTAAAGGCAGGTTACTTGATAATGGATAGTAAATTCAAAATGGCCTTGAACGCAGGAGTAGTCACGAATATTTACCTTGGAAATAGACTCACAACTGGTGACTCAGATGTTGCGGAATTGACCATTGGGCCTGGTGATACTTCACCATACAAGAATTTTAGTTTCAGTGGACTTGCCGGAGTTCAGTTTGGATATCGGTTCTTGAAGCGGATGGATGTTATCTTGGAGCCAAACTACCGTCAGTCGATTAATACCTTAACTAAGTCGAATAGTAATTTCAAAACCAACCCCTCTGGTTTTGCTTTGATGACAGGATTGAGATATAATTTCAATTAACTTTACAACCATTAAGATCGAGATTGGGTCTTATACCTAATTATTAACTAATTACGCCAGATATGACAAATGAAAAACTGACCAGTTTAGAACGTGGTAACCAGGAGAATAATCATAAATTTGATTTAATCAGACTATCCACATTGACATTATTGGTGCTGATATTTCTATCCCTGTTGTATGTAGGATAGTTGTAGATGCTTGATGATCTGACCGGTTCAAAGAATGACCATTTGTCATTGATTTGGGCCGGTCAATCTTTTTTATGTAACCTGTGCGATTTAGAAGAGTATTTCGTTAGTAGAACAACTAACTAAACTAAAGTCAGCGTAAAGCTGATCTGACCCAACTAATGAAATACCTGATAACCAATCTGCTATTGGTAGTCGGCGCTATGTCGTATGCCCAATCAGAAGACCCAAGAAGAATTTATCAGACTGCAAGTATTGAGGGGGAAGTGCCCTTAATAGATGGGAAACTTGATGATCCAGCCTGGAATCAGGTGGAGTGGGCAGGTGACTTTATCCAGCGTCAGCCTGTAGATGGAGCTAAACCCTCTCAGCAAACTCAATTCAAAATATTATATGATGCCAAGTATCTCTACATTGGTATCAGAGCATTTGATACAGAGCCNGACAAGGTGGTTAGGCGTATGTCTCGAAGGGATGGCTTTGAAGGTGATTTTGTAGAGATCAATATTGATAGCTACGCAGACAAGCGAACTGCATTTAGCTTTTCAGCTTCTGCTTCAGGTGTCAAAGGGGAAGAATACATCTCCAACAATGGAGATGACTGGGATGCGACCTGGGATCCTATTTGGTACTTGAAAACCAGTTTAGATGAATTGGGTTGGGTGGCAGAATTCAAAGTTCCTCTTTCTCAATTGAGATTTGCAGACAAGGAGACACATGTTTGGGGAATACAGGTCATGCGTATGCTGTTTAGAGAACAAGAACGATCCTACTGGCAGCCAATACCTCAAGCTTCTCCGGGTTGGGTTCATTTGTTTGGTGAAATGCACGGAATCAAAGGGATTAAACCACAAAAGCAGTTAGAAATCCAACCTTACATCTTGGCTAAAACAGAATTTTCTAAAAAAGAGGAAGGAAATCCTTATGCCACTGGTAGATCTTCAGATATAGATCTTGGGGTGGATGCGAAAATTGGAATTACCAGCGATATTACCCTTGACTTGACTATTAATCCAGATTTTGGTCAGGTAGAAGCAGATCCCTCTCGAGTGAATCTATCAGCTTTTCAGCTTTTCTTCAGAGAGCGAAGACCATTCTTTTTGGAGGGAAACAATATTCTGAATTTTGGTTTGACAGAATCCGTAGCTGGAGGTCCATTTAATAATGATAATCTGTTCTACTCCAGAAGAATAGGAGGAAGACCTTCTTATTATCCGGAAGCTGAGGATATTGCCTATGTAGATCGGATTGAAAATACACAAATATTAGGTGCTGTAAAATTGACTGGTAAGAATAAGAATGGATTTTCTTGGGGTATTTTGGAATCGGTCACCAATAAGGAGAAAGTAGAAGTGACTGATACGCTTGGCAATACCCGAAAGGAGTCTATTGAGCCATTGACTAACTACGTGGTTGGTAGAGTTCAGCAAGATATCAATCAAGGAAATGCACTCATCGGTGCCATGGTGACGGCCACCAATAGAAAGCTTGATCAGGACAGATTTGACTTCATGCACGAAGATGCTTATAGTGGTGGAGTTGATTTCACCCAAAATTTCAACAACCGAAATTATTATGTTTCTCTCAATGGGGTCTTTAGTCATGTGAATGGCAGCCCAAAATCTATTTATCAAACACAGACTTCCAGTGAGAGGTACTTCCAAAGACCTGATAACCGAGGTAGTGAAGTGGATAGTACCAGAACCAGCTTGACTGGCACATCCGCAAGCTTAGCTCTTGGAAAACGAAATGGAAACATCGTGTTCCAAACAGGGGCTACGATGAGATCACCCGAATTCGAATTGAATGATGTTGGTTTTCTGGTACAGTCGGATTATGTCTCTCAATGGAGTTGGGCCCAATATCGCATTTTGAAACCATTCGGGATTTTTAGATGGTATCGATTGAATGGTAATCAATACCTAACCTGGGACTTTGATGGGGTGAATATCTATCGGGCGCTGAACTTTAATATGCACATGCAGTTCCAAAACTTTTGGTTTCTGGGACTAGGCTCCTCTGTTTATGGTAAAGCAATATCCAACGCTGATTTGAGAGGAGGTCCATCTATTAGATATCCTGGAGGTAAAGAGTTTTGGATGTATTTGAGTAGTAATGACAACAAGAAATTCTATGTGGATATGAATCCCTGGATAGCCTATGGAGATCATGACAATTTTATTGGGAGAGGTATTGAATTCGGTATTCGCTACCAGCCAACAGATGCGCTGAGATTGTCTATTTCTCCAGGTGTCAACACCAATGATGATGAACTACAGTATGTATCTTCTTATGAAACTGGAAATGGTTCGGAGTATGTGTTGGGAAATATCAAGCAAGTGACCTATAGTGCGTCGGTGAGGATTAATTACATCGTAACACCGAACTTATCGATTGAATATTGGGGACAACCATTCATTTCAAAAGGTGAGTACTCTAATTTCAAGCGGGTATTGGATGCCGATGCCAACGAATACAATCAACGGTATCTGCCATATGATGGCAATCAAATTACCTTCAATGATGTAGATGAAGTTTATCACATTGATCATGACCGCAATGGAGTTGTTGATTATACCATGGATGATCCGAACTTCAACTTCATGCAGTTCAGATCGAATTGTGTCATGAGATGGGAATACATTCCAGGTTCTACCCTGTTCCTGGTTTGGACCTCCAACGCCTCAGAATATCATAATTCAAGACAAAATAGTTTTTCAGAATTGTCGAACGATTTATATAAATCAAAAGGGAACAATATCTTTCTCTTGAAGTACACCTATCGATTCATTTTATAGGAGTGGTTTTAGACGTTTGATCGCTTCCAGATAGTAATAGTCCGCATAGGTCAATGGAACATCCACCTCGCTGTTCGCTGGTTTGTGACCCACACAATGTTTGATTAAGAAATTACCATTGGTATTGACTTCTGTCAAATACTCATTGTGAAGTGAAGTAAGGATTTTCTTAGCTGCTGTAAGGTATCCTTTGTTCGGTAGGTATTGATGCAATTCGATTAATCCACTTGCCATAATTGCTGCTGCTGAGGCATCTCGATAATCGTCCGGATCTGTATTGAAATCCCAGAGCGGTACCATGTCTGCTGGTAAGTTTGGATGATTGAGGATGAAGTCAGCTATTTTCTCTGCCTGGTTGAGGTATGTAGGATCTTTAGTAGCTCTGTATGTAGCCGTATATCCATATAGTCCCCATGCTTGTCCACGTGCCCATGCGGATTCATTGGCAAGACCTTGTGCCGTTTTTTTCTCCTGAACTTCACCAGTAGTTGGGTGGTAGTTTAGTACATGATAACTGCTGTTATCTTCTCTGAAATGATTTTGAAGGGTGGTATTAGCATGTGTTACTGCAATGTCGTAATACGTGCTATCACCTGTCTTTTCGGTTGCCCAGAATAATAGCTCCAGGTTCATCATGTTGTCGATGATCACAATGAAATCTGTGCTGTCCGAATCCCATGAACGAATACATCCAGTCGACTCTGAAAAGCGTGAAGATAGGGATTTCGCACTTTGCACTAGAATCGAATCGTATTGCGGAGATGGATTTAACCAATTGGCATACCCAAAACTGCAAAACATCATGAATCCAAGGTCGTGCGTTCCTGTGTTGTATTGCTCCTTTTCCAGGAGTCCTAACATTCTATTAGCCTCGTTTAACATGGCCGGATCCTTTGTTTCCTGATACAAGAAAAGTAAAGACCCTGGATAGAAGCCCGAGCACCACCAATCCGAACCCGAAGTGGTAAAAGTGCCATTCTCAAAAGATCTCGGAAACTTATCTTCAGGAAGAGCTTTCATCATGTTCATGTAATGTGCCTTGGCTAACTCGAAATCATCAGCGATTTCTTTTTCGGAAATTGTCGAAGGTTTCTCTGGTTCAGTAGTACAAGACCAAAGGATGACTGAAATTAGAGAGATGTATAAAAGGTTCTTCATTTTCATTTCTTAGGTGTCCATTCCAGGACTTTGATGGCTGTTGGAGGAGAATTCGAGATTCCCTCTCCATCTACCTGTATGGTGTTTTGTAAAAATAGGTGTAGTTTCTGANTCTTCTTCCAAATAACNGGATCATAAGAAGGTTCCCAGCTTTNATACCCCTCAACTGTAAGGTCCTCGACCGTCCAGTTGTCAAGATTGCCAATGTGAGAAGAAGCTACTGACACTTTACTGCTGCGTTCCGCATCCCTGAAAATTAGGTGCACAGTGCCATTTGGAGAACAGACTAGTTGAGGTCTGGCTATCGGAATTGCCTTGGTGCCAACTCCACTTAGGCTAAATTTCAGCGATCGAAAATCAAGAGAGTAGGTTTTCCATTCTTCACCATCAAAGTGGATCACTTTGTATTGAGGAGCCTGGTCGCTTGAGTCTTTCCAATAGGATGCTATGAGCGGGTTGTTATTGGCATCCGTGGTGATCGATGTTTGGTTAATTAACTCACTGTTTTGAGGGATAACACTTACGATCTCTGCACTTTGTTCAGTAATTGGAAGCGCATATGGTTGACCTTTTGAGTTAAACCAAGTTTTTCCACCATCTGGAGATACCGCATAATTCATGTCGTGATTGCTCGCAACATCTGCCGATTCTCGCCAAACCCAGGAAAGGTGTATTCTACCAAGATCGTCAGTGGTCATTTGCCAGTAAGCATTTCTTTGGCCTTCTCCATCAATCAAATTATCATGTAGTCTAGTCCATTTTTCGGTTAGGGTGTCNTACTTNTTAATCACTAAATCACCACTTCCGGACTCTCCAGATCGATAGGCAAATAGNAAGTCCCCAGTTGGTAATTCATGAAACTCCGGATAGGTGACTACTTTCTCCAAAGTTCCAATCATGGGTTCTTCTTCTCCTAATTCAAGACTTTCGGGTTCTTTGGACTTTGCATAGCGTAAGTAGGAATTATGATGATCCCATGAGACATGTATGTAACCCTCTGAGTCAATAATCAAGCTTATAGTATTGTGTGCGTCAAAGGCATTGCCTTTATACTGAGTTCTATTTAGTAACCAGCTTGAGGTTCCAATTTGTCTTTTCCCAAGTATCAAATCCCTATTGTTGTCATAAAAAGCGATGTGCTGATGATCGTTGAAGGTATAAAGGGAATGCTTCCTAAAAATGACCGTGTTCACCGAATTACGAGCCCACCCATTTGCCACATGCGAGGTTTGGATCTTTGGTGAGCACCCGACAACTAAAAGAATTAGGGTATAAAATGTAGCCAGAAATCTTAGGTGCTTCATTTGTTCACTTGATTGACTTTTCTGTAATTGTGAGTNGGTAAATTAACAATCCTACAATTTTCTAAGGGTAAAANGNGTCTATATTATTGGTAATTGAATGTTGCATTGGCGAAGAAAATACATTTTATACCCTCTTCGATTCATTTACTGTCCCATACAGCGTCTTGGTTAGGTCTACTTTTGTCTTAAAACAAAGCAGATAAACCAATGCGCCGGTATTTATATTTTTTAGCCATAGGACTTATGTTTTCATGTTCGCAAAATGAGTCTAACAAAGCTGTTGTAGCAACAGATATAGATCAATTGGTCAGTGACATGACCCTGGAGGAAAAAGTACACATGCTTCATGGAAGTGGTAAGTTCACTTCTGCAGGAGTGGAGCGATTAGGAGTTCCTGCCCTTACTTCAACTGATGGCCCTTTGGGAGTTCGTGAAGAAATTCAGAACGACAGTTGGGCAGCTGCAGGATGGGATAACGACTTTGCTACGTTTTTTCCAGCTGGAGGAGGGTTGTCCGCTACATGGAATCTGGCATTAGCCGAAAAGTATGGTGTTGCTATAGGCGAAGAAGCCAGAGCAAGAAACAAACATGTATTGTTGGCGCCTGCAGTTAACCTTATTAGGTCACCTCTTGGAGGTCGAAACTTTGAATACTTTACAGAGGACCCTTTTTTAAATAAGCAATTAGCAGTTCCGTATGTAGTGGGGATGCAAGAGCAAGATGTTGCTTCGTGTGTGAAACATTATGCCATCAATAACCAGGAGACTTTGAGAGGATCCATCGATGTGTTGGCAGATGAACGTACGATTAGAGAAATGTATTTGCCTGTTTTCAAAGCTGCAGTAAAGGATGGTGGGGTTTACTCGGTGATGAGTGCTTACAATCAATTTAGAGGAGCTTACTTGTCAGAGAATGATTACATGCTTAATACCATTTTGAGAGATGAGTGGGGATTTGACGGATTTGTGATGTCGGACTGGGGAGCAGTACACTCCACTGTGGAGTCCGCCAACTACGGACTGGATATTGAGATGGGAACAGAGATTGATGATTACAGCAAGTGGTATTTCTCCGATGCACTGATTGAAGCAGTGAAAAATGGTGAAGTAGAAGAATCCGTGGTAGATGAGAAAGTGAAAAACATCCTGAGAGTGATGGTCAAAATCAATGCGCTGGATACGACGAACAGAAAGTCGGGATCAATCAATACACCAGAGCATTTACAAGTAGCGTATGATGTAGCGAAAGAGTCTATTGTTCTTTTGAAGAACGAGAATGACATTCTTCCTCTACAATCCGAAGAGATAAAAAGCATTGCGGTGATTGGCGATAATGCCAAGAGAAAGCATGCCAATCAGGGATTCGGAGCTGGAGTAAAGACTAAAACCGAAGTAACTCCTTATGATGCTTTGGCAAGCAAGTATCCGAATGTAACCCTTAATTATGCGCATGGGTATGCGGAGAACTATTTGCCAAATGATTTAAATAGAAACTGGGGACAACCTATTGATTACACGGCTGATCCTGAATTGGTGAAGGAAGCAGTAGAAGCTGCTAAGAAATCAGATGTAGCGATCGTGTTTGCTGGATCGAACCGATTGGTGGAAACAGAAGCCGAGGATCGTAAAGGATTAACACTTCCATTTGCACAGGTGGAGTTGATCAAGGCCGTAAAGGCAGCAAATCCTAAAACAGTGGTAGTAATGATTGCTGGTGCTCCTTATGACGTATCAGAGNTTGATNCNGAAGTGGATGGACTGGTNTGGTCCTGGTTCAATGGATCANGNGCAGGNGATGCNATCGCTGATGTGTTGTTTGGNGANGTNAANCCTAGTGGTAAGNTNCCAGTGACNTTCCCTAAGCAANTNGANGANTCNCCAGCACATGCGACNAATAGTTTCCCAGGCGGACCNGACGTAGTGACTTATGAGGAGGGTATTTTGGTNGGNTATCGCTGGTTTGANACGAAAAATGTNGAGCCGTTCTATCCATTTGGATATGGATTGTCNTATACCTCTTTTGGCTATGAAGGCATTCAGGCAGAAGTGGCGGATGGGTTGGTGACGGTCTCATTCACACTAACCAATACCGGATCCACCGACGGAAAGGAAACCGTACAGGTGTATTTTGGAAAATCTGAATCTGCTGTAGAAAGAGCAGCTAAAGAACTAAAAGGATTTACTAAAGTAGCATTAAAAGCTGGTGAAAGTAAAACAGTAAAAGTGGAAGTGCCAGTATCCGAACTTGCCTACTATGACGTGGAGTCTAGTGACTGGCAAGTGGAGTCAGGAACCTACCAGATCCTGGTTGGCGCATCTTCTAGAGATATTCGCGGAGAAACATCGGTTTCGATTGATTGATAGTTTTGATAGCGATTGCACGAGGCACCACCTTTTCAGGTGGTGTTTTTGTTTTTACTCTGTTGGAATCGGTAAACCATGTTGTTTCAAGAAAGAGAGTTTGTCCCAATAGCCTCTTTGGAACTTAATCTTACCTTCGACAACATGGAAAAAGCCACATCCTCTTAATCCTAGAGGGTCTTTCCATTCCAAAATGCTCCATTCACCATCTTCAAAGATATTCTCAACAATACAGGTCATCTCTGCAGCTTCAAACTCTGATTGGAACATTGCATAAATAGCTTCCTTGCCCTCAACTGGATCATTGGCCACCTGGTGGTTTACGGCATCGGTGTGATACAGGTCTGCAATTGATTTGGCATCTGCTTTGTTAAACAGGTCTACCCACTCGGAGATCAGTTGTCTAGGTGTCATAAATTGAAGCTTTAGTCAAACTCATACGGTAGGAGTATACTTCGGTTGTCAAAATGGTGTTAAGTTTCACCACTTATCTTCTTACTAGTTTTACTAGTTGTGTTATGCCAGATCCGTTTTCTATTTTTAAGAAGAACAATTTGCTCTCTGATGAAGGAGGAGTTAAAAGAATACGATTGGAAGTGGCATTAGGTATGTACTCTTCTTTCAGTAATGTACCGCTGAGATCGTAATAGGTGAGTTTAAGGGGTTTAGAAATCGCGGTAGTAGGAATTTTAAGTTGAATTTTATCATGAAATGGATTTGGGTTCGCGGTAAATAATTCCGAATGGGGTTTAGGGGATTTCAGAATCTCATCAGGGTATTTAAGCCCATCTGAGTTAAACAATGACTTTCTTCTAGGGCTGTTTTCAAGAACTGTTCTCATTCTTAAAACCTGTTCATTAGTAAAGAGATTCTGGCAATCGTCGTTGGTATAGTCCATGTAGTTTTCGATCATAGCTGGAGTACGATCGCAAGCAAGTTTATTGACAGGGCAACCAGTGGTAATACTGGAGATATTGGGGGTATCCGTACAATAGTCATCAATATCACAGTTAGCTTCAAACCCTTCTGTTCCCCAGAGGTGGTAAAGTCCCAGGAAATGACCTACTTCGTGTGTACCAGTTCTTCCGAGGTTATATTCCGTGTCCAGGTCAATTTCCCCGAAGTGTAGTGCATTGATCGCTATGCCATCAATGTCCTTCACAGCAATGCCATGTATTGAATCTAATCCTGGAATGACAAATTCTACTTCATCTTCCAAACCCGGGAGGTCAGCAATTGGAAACCAGGCTTCACCCAAACCAAAATCCTGAACCCCAGGAAATGACCAGATATTCAAATACTTATAAGGATCCCAGAAACTGTAATAAGCACCTAAACCTATCATGGTTCCTCCAAAACCCGGTGATTCAATATTCTTTGAATTGACACGTACAATACCACAGGTGGCTTGTCCATTTGGGTCCGATTTAGCCAGAACAAATTCTATTCCTGCATCGGCTCCATCTGGGTGTTCATTGTAACCAGGAGAATTAGGTTTTCTTCGAAAATCTTCATTCAATATTCTTATTTGTGAATAGATCTGCTCATCGGTGATGTTATATCCTTCGCCAATTGGGTTTCCCCAATGTATAACATGTACCACCACCGGAATTTGATAGACTGTTTCCGCTAAGTCAGATCTCAATGATTTTTCAGATCTAGCTTGTAACCAGGTCTCGAATGGATCTGTTTTTCCTAGGTATAAGACACGACATTTTTCAGTGTTTTCTGTCCATTGCCCAATAGCATTTGCACTAAAATAGAGAGTCAACCCTAAAAGAAAAATGGCTTTGAAACAATTGGTTTTCATTTGAAATCAGAAGTTGGCTGGTGTGAATGGTTAGATTAACGAATTGATTTTTAAGTGGTTGTGTTTTATTTTCTAGGCTTGCTGTGTTCTGGTAATTGAATAAATGCACTAACAGATTACCTAACATAGTGTGTCAAAAAGCTTTTCTTCTCGATGAGTATCATGTTTGACGATTTGATAATGAAACAGGACTTTGCTTAACTGATGGTATCACATTTAGGATCTTTACACCTAAAGCATCATGCAAAATCTATTTATTCCTTACTATAATACGATTGGACGGTCTAAAGTATGTCTTTACAATAGGTTATTTCCGCGTTATTAGCATAAGTTCACCAATTGTATACCTGAAATTCAAAAGAATGACTCTCAATGCATGTTCACTTGATGAAATGCAACATCCTGATTAACGGCATCCAAATACTTTTTATTAACTATCTCTTCTAAGTGCTGAGCAATTTGAATTAACCGATTATCCGTCCACTTTCTGCTGTGAATCTGCACTCCTACGGGCAGGCCATTCTTCTTTTTGCCAATGGGAATAACCAGGATAGGGTGACCAGACAAAGCTGAAGTAAATGTGTAAGAGGCTATCGCTTTCGTGTACGGTACTTTTTTTCCATTGATGACAAATGGTTTGCCTGCTTTCTGATGTTCAAACGCTTCGATCGCACAAACTGGAGTGATCCAAACATCGTATTTGGATAAAAACGCATGGTAGTTGTCACTAAACTCATCCTTGGCATCAATGGCTTTTGCGTAAGCTGCACTGGATAATCGTACCCCTTTAGCCATTCCTAATGCCCACAAATGATCGTTGTATTTGATTCGGATGAAAAGGTATAGCAGCCAGTTTAATAAGGGGATATTGGGAAAGTTGATACCATTCTCAAAACCCTGAACTTTGTTGGCGGTCAAGTAGGCCTTCTTTTCATCATAGATGGGATGATCCTGAACGAGTGTCATTTTCTCTGATTTCAAGGAATCAATGAATGCATTGAAAATGGATCGGTACTCCGCATCAATCTCCACATTGTTCATGGAGTCTGAGTAGGCAATGTTTAATGGCTCTTGATTCCACTGGCTACTTTCAAAATCCAGATCAGGGAGTTCTGAGAGGTGATGGCTGGATTGATTAGAAAGGACCTTCATGGCCAGACCCATATCTTCCAGGTTATTGGTAAACGGACCTGGAGTTACAATGTGTCTTCTTCCTTGTGGTCGTCCGGGTACTTTGAGGTGGCCACGATTGGAGATGTAGTTTTCTGTAGGTCGCAAACCATAGATGCCGCAGAAATGCGCAGGCACTCGAATGGATCCACCAGCATCAGCACCAATGGAAATAGGGGACATGAACGCTGCAACGGCCGCCGAAGAACCTCCAGAACTGCCTCCAGCTGTTCGTGATAAGTCGTATGGATTGTTAGTGGTGTCATTCCAGGCGTTGGCGCTCTGCCAGTCGATGGAGAGGAAGGCCAGGTTGGTCATACCGATGATGATGGCTCCTGCATCCTTTAATCGCTTCACCAATAAAGCATCTTCTTCTGCTACATTGTTCTTCAGCATCGGGTCACCATTGGTCAGTTGGAGGCCTTTGACCATGATGCTTTCTTTGACGGTGACCGGAACACCAAAAAGTGGTCCTGGTTCAAGTCCCTTTTCCAGATAGGTTTCTTTTTCTTTGGCTTCCTGGAGGAGGTCTTCTTTTGTTCTGAGTTGACTGATGGCATTGACTGAAGGGTTGATTTCGTCAATATGCTGTAGAAAGGCCTCAATGACTTCTGTGATTTTTAGTTCCTTTTTTCGAATTCTTTGTGCTAGTCGGGTAGCAGAAAGGAGAGTGATTTCTTTGCTCATGATTGATCTTTTTGGCAAAGAAAGAATCCACTAAAACCAATCCACTTGACAAATGTCAAATTCGAAAACTCAGTCTTTTCCTCTAATTCTGCTCAACGTTTCCTGAGTGATTCCTACATATGATGCGATGTGTTTGAGGTTGATTCGTTGCAGTAATCCGGGGTTTTTGGAAAGGAGCTTATCGTATCGTTCTTTGGCTGTGTGAAACAGCAAGTCTTCTACCCGCTCCGCCAAATCAATGTAAATCTCCTGCAGGTATATGCGAATAAGCTTTTCGTATTGTGGCTTCTGCGCCAGCAGTTCGTGCAGCTCCTTGTGGGGCATGTAGATGACTACTGAGTCTTCTAGCAATTCGATGTTGTACCGACTTCTCTTTCGCTGAATGAAGCTGTCAATAGCAGTGATTGAGGTGTTTTCTACAGCAATGTGTGCTGTGATGTCTTGTCCATCTTTGAAGTAAAAGGCCCTGGCTAGTCCCTGCTCGATGAAATAGAGGTCGTTGCAAACGGTATCCTCTTTGTGCAATAAGTGATTCCTGGGGTATGATGCTCGCTGCATGATTTGCTGGAAATCTGCAAGCATCGCTTGTGCACTCTTTGGATCAATATCTGAAATGGAATCGAATATCATGGGATTGGCATTAATGCATTAATATAGAAATGAAGAGGGTTGATGTGAGCAGTCTATTTTAAATCATTAATTGTGATTTTTGAAAGTGTCTTCTCAGACTCCTCTAGTAAGGAATCAATCATGGATTCTATAACCATAAATTCTTTTTGATAGACTAACACTTGTGACCATTTAATTTTTCTCGGGCTATAAATCCAGGCGACGTTGATAAAATTCCAGAGTTTTTGATTCACCCCCTGACTTTCAAAAGTCGGTTGAATGATAACTGCTTTAAAGATTCCTGTGTGCTCCCAATCAATTCTTCGTTCTTCAAAAGTTCTAAGTGATTCAGGATATTCAGGTCTATCTTTCGATAGTTCAGCCTCAAGTTTAATAGACAGTTTTTCAAGTTTTGGATCGATATTTTTAAATCTGCTCATTTGAAACCTTTAATCAAAACTTAATACCTTTTTCTATTTCAAGCCATACATGTCACCTAAAGATAAGGAAGGAGAATTTGAGGTAACTTCAATTAGGACTAGGTTTTTATTTTAAAGAGCATAAAATAGGCCTCCAATAAACAACCCCAACCCTAGAATTTTGAATTGAACATTAGCAGCTTTAGAAAACTTATTGTCTGTTTTATCAGGTGTATTCATAAATACATAAATGATTAGAAAGAATCCTGCTACTGAAATTAGAACTCCGAGAATCATATGAAAATATGTGTCCATCAGTTAGATCGTCCTATATTAAGTTGTTTTTGAGATTAAGAGCTTTCTTTCAGCTTATATATTCTAAAACTGTCTATGTATTCATTGATCTTTTCAGGTTCAGGCATATTTCGCTGACTTGCGAAATAAATGAAATACAACCTATTTCCTTTTTTGAAGAGTTTAGCTTTCATGTAGGTGTTGTCGCCTGGTTTTACCGAGGATAGAACATAGGTCACACTCTTATCATAATCCTTTTCTGTAGAGTTGTCTATACGCTCTAGAATTTTAAAGTCTGAAATGGTACTGGTAAAATTCTTAATACTCTGGTCAAACAGCTGGTCAATATCCCATGCTTTTAATAGTTGTGGAGGGTAGTCCAGGTAAGAGACATGATAAACTCTGTCGGTACCTACTTTGTATTGGAATACATTTTCATCGTATTCAATTGGGCCAGCTTGATAGTGTTGTGTGGTAAACTGAGGTTCACCAGGAAATTGTATAAGGAACTCACCATTTCTGGAGCCATATAGACCTGATTTAGTCTTGTAGATGTCTTTTGTCTCTCCTGAAGAACACGAAGTGAGCAAAAGGACTAAGCTTAATGTGTATAGAATTTGTTTCATTAGTTAATAATTATGGTTTTTCGTGTTACCTGTTTCAATCACCTAAAGATAAAGAAGGGAGGAGAATTTGGTTGTTGGTGATAACACCAACAAAAGCGGAGGGTGTTTGTACTCTTTCATGATTGACTCTCATTTAGTTACGATGAAAAGAGTCAACCTATTTTAGGACGATACAAAGAGGTAGTTTGGCGCATTCGTGCTAGCGCATGTTACCCACTTTTATGCTATTGTTCTTTGCAATTTCCATGAGTTCCTTGGCAGTCGGATGAGTTGAGAATATCCCAGAAAAACTAAAGTATGGCATAAATAGGAAAGATTTGTTCAGGGGTTCATCAGTTCTAAATGTTAGCCAAATTCGTTGAGCGTTAATAAAGTATCCAGTTGAAACCTCGATTAAATCTGAAATTGGCAGTTTCTTCGTTCGCCGAAAGTTAGATATGTAAAAGTATTGGTCATCTATTCTTACGCTGTTGAGCCTCATGAATAGTAAGTAGAAAAAAAACCGAATATTCCAGTTCCAAATAGTCCGGCAAATCCTCCCAGGAGTTCGCCCGAAAGAAATCCAAAAAGAGCCATTAAAAGCAATAGTCCCAAGACAATTGTTGGCATAATAAATTTCACATAGAAAGTTAATCCAGATGAAAGCTGCTTCTTTTTACTCAAGCTCATTTGTTAACGTGTTATAAGGATGTAGATAATCACAACGAGTGCAAAAGCAAACCCGCCAATTCCGGCATTTAGAAAAAGATCGTCATTCCAGATTTCTTTGAAGGACCTTTTTCTTCCAATGAATATCCATCTGACAAATGCTCCTGGGATTCCGAAAAGAACATGAAGAATGAGATCCATGAAAATCGTTGCGATGATTTCTCCCATTTGCAAATTATTGTGGGTAACGTCCAACTAAAATGAGTATGCGCACCAATACTAGGAGCACTAAAGTTTCTGTTTTTGCAATGCCCTTTACAGATGTCTCAGTTCGCATATTCACTTTTAGTGTTTGTGTGTGCCTTGAATGGTGAATATAGTCCAAGGAATTGGACGATCCAAAGGGTGAGAGTCCCTGAAGCGCTGGGGTCGTGCCC
>PBTY01000024.1 GCA_002729235.1 Rickettsiales bacterium
ATGGGATAGAGATTTGTTCACCTATCTTGTATTCTCTATACAGAAAAGAGATGATCAATGGCAGGTTCCTTGCCCGTAGAAGTTTCAAGGTTACTGCTGAATCAACTAGAGACCGGACTTTCAATATGGAGGTGAGGGATTCAAGCATTGACCTTGTAATTGATATTGACAAAAATGTGATATAAAATCAACTCACTCTTATGGTCGGATCTTGCTATTTTTATGGCTGAATTTTTATATCCGAAATCAACTGAGATATCCTCACTATTGATATATTCATATCCTTTTGGATAATCAGTGTTCGGCAGAATAGATTTTAAATAATTACTCCAATTTTTAGCTGCTTTAGTGGGTTCATTTAAATCATAAATCAGCATGATAAGATTCTCTCTTTTGGGATAGTAATCAAAAATCTTTTTCAGATGCTTTTTGGCCGGTGCTGGAGTCCTGTAAATAAAGGCTTCACAAATTCCGAATGTACCTTTCCCATCAAAGATTTTAAAATCTCTTTCTCCGGGCTGTTTCTTCTTAGGTTTGTTTTGAGAATCAGAGTATCCACCTCTTGATTGGTCAGTAACAAACCACCCCCATGGGTTCATTTTAGAATTCAGCAATATTTCAATCACATCATTGTACTTGTCTTCATCTTTAATATCTGAAATAGAAACCACCTTATCCAGCATGTTTATTGCGGCACTACCAAATTCAGTCACTAAAAAGCCTTGTAATTGTCTTTGACCATTCAAATTCGCTGGGAATATTTCAATTAGCTTCTCGGGCGAACTATTGAAAATCCTTGTATAGAATCCACTGAGTAATAGAACATCGTCAATGCCTCCAACTTTGACTTTTAGGGCTTTAATGAATTCAGCTCCCTCATCTCCAGAAAACTGGTGATAATTCTCAGCTTCCTCCAGAAGCATAGATGCCTCTTCAATCCTTTTTCTATCTAAGAGACTTTCAATCTTCACTTCAAGGATATCAGGCAGCATTTTATAGGGCTTTTCAAGATTATTAAAAAGCCTGTCTAGTTCATCTAATTCCCCAAGTTTGAGTAGTATGTATGACTTATTGGCGATAAATGTTGACCCCAAAGCCTCTTCGTCCAAATCTTCTTGCTGGGAGGAATAAGCTCTCCACTCTTCTAGGGCTTCTTTGTAAATTTTTAGATTGTCACTGGCTTTAGCCATGCTTATTTTAGCTGCCATTTGATTTAGCGCAAAAACAGGATATTGAGGGTAAAGCGAACCCAACTCCTTGAATATGGTGTACGAAGATTCCGGATTCTTTTCCAGCCTAATGAGTGCCCTGTAAAACTGCTTGTGGTCACGATAAGATAGTTCTCTTACCGCATGAATAGGTGAACCCGGTTCTTTAATGCTATTAAGTTCCTGTTCATCATGATTAAAATATGCGAGCAGCATCTTAGTCTGATAGAGCTGAACTTCGTATTCCCTATTCCTTTTCGAAACCTCTTTTTCCCAAAACTCAACCACTTGATTAATCTCTTTCTCCAATTTTGGATGTTGCCTGATATCAAGCAATACTTGTTGAACCTCTGGTGTCCATCGTTTCTTCTCTAAAAAAGTCTTAATATCTGATTGCTGTATCTTCTCTAAAAGCTTTTGTTTAACTCCTTCCGATGTTACCCATTCGGCAATAGTCAATATTTTGGCTATATCCTGCGTCTCAGTAATGGCCTCAATAATCTGTTCTTTTTTCGCGAACCAGTTTAGAGCTCTGGCAACTTGCGGAAGTAATGCTTCTTTTTCAGAGTTTTTGAATGCCCATTCCTTATTATAATCAAACAGATCAACACGTCCTTCTTCGGGTACATCTTTGACATGTTTTTTTAAGTAGTCAATAATCTGTTGTTCAATCCTCGATTTAATTTCCTGAATTTCATCCCTTTCAAAGCCATAAGGAATGATTGGCAACACCAACTGACGAAGTACTTGAAGTAATATCCCAATGTGTGTTCTCAGCTTTTCTGCTACAAAGCGATTCCAATCATGATGATCATGCTCTGTGAAGGATTTAAATGTAAAGTTGGGAGCCAGGAAACGGCTTAGATTACCTTGCTTATTAAGAAAATAAACCGGATAGACCCATTCAATGTATTCCAGTCTTTCGATTTTCTCGCTCCATAGTGGTAGCCCTATTTCTTCTTTCTTCTCAAAGAAATTGTATTTTTTTACCTCCGTAACTTCAACGCGATCAATGTAAAGTTTAAAAAAGGAGTTAGTAAGCGTGTTGATATCAGGATGCGTAATCTCAAATTGACTATTGTATTTCCAGTAAGTAGAGCATTTTATTAGCCAGGCTAATCCATCCCACTGAAGCATTGGAAAACTCACAGCTCCATTATTATACAATGATTTGGATTGCAGATTGATAAAAAGCTTTACCAGCTCATTGAATGCTTGGGGAAGTAAAAATTGGCTACTTCCTCCATGTACTTGATGGTTTTGTTGGGAACTATCTTCAATCAGTGAGAGAACTGCTTTTTCTTTTTCCTCTTTCTGTTTTCGGCTTACCTTTTCAGCGTGTTTCTGTCGGTTGTATGGGATGTCATATTTATTCGAATTAAGCTGTCTGTAAATTTGAAAAATCAATGTAGAGGCAGCACTATCCTTACTAATTGTGCGAATTGAAAAAAGAGCCAATTCCGTTGATTTTACCCAAAGCTTTTTGTGGATAGTTTCCTTATCCTCATGCAATAGATATTCCCCAATTCGATCAATAAATTGAAAAGCTAAGGAAGTGTATTTGGAGTCTTTTATTAGGTAGGGTAGAAACTCCCTCCGACACATAATAACGAAGCATTTTATTTCCCAGAGCAGGGATGGCTTGGTCATTGATTTTCCAAGAAGTGTGAAGGTTCTCTTGTAATTATGAATTATAGGATTGTCCAGATCCTCAGTCTCTTCTCTTTCAAACTCATAGTCATGAGCAATTATTATCTTCGTGAGAAAGGAAAGTTCATCTCGTGAACTCTGTCCATGCAAGTAAGTAGTATGAGCTTTTTCCTCCCAATTACCTAGACTTTCCAGTAGTTCAAAGTGATCCGAGTTATTCAATGAAAAATCGTCAAACTCTTCACGGCTATGGAAAAGTGATTGAACTTCACTTGAGCTAAAATCCCCATCAATACTTACTTTTTTGAACTCTGAATCAGCTCCTTCTAAATCAGGTTCATTAATTATAAGATTGCAAGCCGCATCTAAAAACCGCTTTTTTGATTCATCAAGAGAATAGGTCAAAAATGCAGAAGGCGATTCCCAATAGAATATTTGCTGAAGAAGCCTCTTTACTCTTTCTTTATCGTCCGAAAAGCGATCATCCTCAATTAGTAATTGCCAATAAAAAGCCGTGATTTGCTCGCCTAATGTTGACCAATAACCGACTTCAGCATTGTAGAAGTTTAAAAAATAGGACTCTCCATTTTCCCGAAGAAGTTTTTGACTAATCAAATCGTCAATTGAAGGTGTTTGGGAATAGAACTGTTTGAAGGATTCGTGTAGTTGTACTAAATCACTTTTGTCAATCTTGAGCCCTTTATCTTCATCATTCGATATTTGCTCTTTATAAGCAGCAAGAAATTCAAAATCTTCCCAATGATCAATATAGGGCTTGAAGTAAAAATTGATGTTGGAAATTTCAATGACATCATCAGATTCAGAAAGCCAGTTTGATTTAAACAAACCTTCATCACTTAAAGTCAAATCATTGTCCTTCTCATATTTGTGTCTGATTTGATCAAAATCTTTCCTGGGTATTTTCTCCTTGCCTTCTCTCCCTTCAGCATATTGATCAAACAAGAATATTAATTCATTCTTGAAACCTGATATTCTACTAAACTGGTAGCAAGCGGACGATACAGTTCCTGCGATTTTTATTTTTCCTAGTACATTTCTCAACCAATATTTTCGAAACAGGTTGTCAGAATCGATTTTTACGCTACTTCGGCCTTCGTAATCTTTTTTGAATTGGTTAAATTCTTCCAGTGTAAGCTCCTGTTTCCTGGGCTTTGCCAGATGAATAACCTTTGCAAAGAACAATGAAGTATTCCATTTGAGATTTTCTTCTACGGCCTTCTGATCAGCACGACTGATGCTTCTATCAATAGTATGGGTTGATATAAAGCTTATTAATTCTTTGAACTTTTCCTGCTGATCATAAATCATACTCTAAACCATTTTCATTGTTAATGATTCCTCTAGCCACTCAAAAGCCTCCTCATGGTTGTATTCCAAATTGGGATTCAAAAGACCTTGCATGTCTCCTGAAAACTGTGCTGATTTTTTCTTTAGCTCCATGTTGAGCAAGAATTCCTTCTGAGTGGGTGGTTTGCCTACCACGAATTGCATGTATTTATTGTAGCAGTGAATGATCCGGTCAAAGTCCAGCTTTGCATTTTGATTAGCATAGTAGAGATCAAACAGATCTCTTCCTTTCTTGCGTTGGTACAATGCCCGAAGTTTTGTTCCCAAGAGTTCGTCCAGATGATAAGTCGTAATGTTGCATTTTCCGGTAAACCACTCACTTTTTACTGAGAATGGAAATGAATTCCATCCGAGTAGATTGAAATGTTCCCGGCAATTGATCTCGATCTTTAGCCTCAAACGGGTATCGGGAGAATATTCTGAATTGAATCGGTACAATAGGGTATTATTATTGGCTTTGACTTTTACCACTCTTTCCTCCTCAAAAAAGGTGATCACTTCGTCAATTCGTTGCAAGATAGGTTTGATTGGCCCTACCTTGATTTGTACCAGGTCAATGTCTTCTGAATATCGAGGTGCCGGGTTTAGGTAGAGTTTGTGCAACGCGGTACCTCCACGGAAAGCCAGGTTTTCGCTCAGGAATTCATCGGAGAAAAGTGCAACTAGTGCCCTGGATATGATCAGGTCTTGCTCAACTTGCTCGTTGGTTGTCCATGGGGCATGGTCTTTCCATTTGGCTATGTGTGGTTTGGGAATCATAAATCGCTTTCTAATTCAATATTTGCATCTACTTTCCAGGTATTATTCGCTCCACCTGGTTTACTGCCTTTTTCAGGGCTCAGTAACACAGGAAAATAGTTCCGGCTTTTTAAATGATCCTTCAGAGGGAGTGTCAATGTATTTTCTTCTAGTAACTCCTCTAAAAGGAACCCTAGCCGTTGAATGGAGCTGGTATGGGGGTACCATTGGAGCAATTCCTGAATATCTTCTGTTGTCATGGACTCAGCCAATTCTTCCAGGATGGCCAGAATTCTGTTTAATCCTCCCATCCTAGATTGATAATGGATAAGATCAATAGCTGTAAGTGCCGGTGAGGAAATATTAAAAATGCCTGCATCAGATTTTCTTTTCAAAATGTTCTTCTCAGGCCAATTACTGGTAGCAGAAACATTGATGTAGTTATTCCCTTTTTTTATGTCCCTGATGTTTGGAATTTTGGTCATGAGGTAACTTTGTTGAACCTGTTGATGGCTCGCCCCATGAAAAGCAGCTGCAGAGAAAAATGCAATGTAATAAGGCTTCCCTAAGAACTTGAATAGCTTTTCAGAGTAGAACTCCAAGGGGAGCTTGCCAAATGCTTTGTACCTGGGAGGAAGAATTAAATAAAATCCCTGGCGAAGTGTGAGTACCTCTTTCTTTCTGGAAAGACGTACTAGTTCATGCCTTAACGCAATATCTGATTTGGATACTTCTGCCTTTAATTCATCCCAGGAAAATGCGTACTGTTCGTACGCCAAACATTTGCCCACAAAGTCAGCAACGCTCTGCATTTTTTAGTATTTTTATGCGAAAGATAGCAAAAAGTGGCGATAGATGCATACATATACTAATATATTGGAGAATAAAGGACTATGACCTACAAGGAAAAATTTAAAGCGTCCCAAGATAGAGCGCACTATCAAAACATAGCGACTAAGATTCTTAGCCACATGAATGACCTCCGGGCCAAGGCATCCGGGTCAACTACCGTTCAAAGACGCTGGATATGGGAGCTTATTCAAAATGCAAAGGATGTCCATCAGAATGGTACGGTAAGAATCAGGGTGACATTTAATGGTGAGGATAACCTGCTTTTTGAACATGATGGGAAGCCGTTCACGGCAGAAAACATTCGTTTTTTAATCGAGCAGATTTCTACCAAAGACCGTAAAAAAGACGAGGATGGGAAGAGAAAAACCACAGGAAAGTTCGGGACTGGCTTCCTGACCACCCATTTGTTATCTGAGAAGGTAGAAGTTCATGCTGTGGCAAAAGAAGAAGACCTGGAGTACAGAAAGTTCAAATTGGAGCTTGATCGTACGGGATACGATATAGATGAAATTACTCAATCGGTGGAAAAATCAACAGAATCTGTTCAGAATCTTGATGACCTGCCAATATATACAGACTATGATGGGAACAACTTCAACACAGCTTTCCGGTATCATCTTGATGATCAGCTCGCCAAGAAAATAGCTCAGGCCGGCATCAAGGATTTGGACAAGTGTTTACCCTATACTCTAGCCTTTGTTGAAGAAATTAAAAACCTGGAAGTTTGCCCTGGAGGAATCAAGTATCAGGTGACAGGCATAGAAACTATATCTGAAAACCTTCGAATAGTTAGTATTTCAAAAAACAAAGCAGATAATGTATCTGAAATTTGTTTGGTAATTCTTACCAAAGGGTTGACTACAATTGCAATTCCTACACAAATAGATGAACATCTGAATAAGAGGATTATTGCCATCGACGATCAGGTTCCAAGGCTCTTTTGCGACTTTCCATTGATTGGCTCAGAGGCATTTTCTTTTCCTGTAATCATCAATAATCCACACTTCAATCCAACGGATCCGAGAGATGGGGTATATCTGACGGAATCGCCAAAAGTAAATCCTCAAATTGAAGAGAATAAGAAGATAATTGAGGATGCTATTGAGTTGTATTTGCAGTTGCTTGAGTTCGCTGCTGAAAATAACTGGGAGGGACTTCATCTGCTTGCTCAGATAAAAGAGCCTCGTGAGATCCCGGAATGGATATCCGATAGCTGGTTTAGAGATAAAGTGCTTACACCGGTACGGACAAAGCTGCTTCATGCCAAAATTGTGAATACATCTGATGGGTTAGGTCCAGTATCCATTTTAAATAATGAAAATAAAAAATACATCTGGTTTCCAGAGTCCTCAAAGAAAGAAAGCAGGCTTGAACTTTGGAAATTGGCCAATTATTGGTTTCCTCATCAACTACCTAGAGAGGAGGATGTTGAAATTTGGTTCAAGCTTTCCTGGAAGGATTGTGGTAAATTAACGGCTGATCAGTTAGCATCCTTTGTTGAACAATCTAAGACGCTGGAAGAACTGAAATCAAATATTAAAGAACTTGATGTTTACAAATGGCTTCATGACTTCTATCAACTCATTAAAGACGAGGAAAAGGACTTTGACAGTATCATTAACAACAGAACAATTTTTCTCAATCAAAATGGTGACTTGTGTAAGCTGAGTCATCTTTGGCAAGATGCTGGTGACATAGACCCTGTATTCAAAGATGTTCTACTATTGTTAGGTACGGACATTAGAAATGAATTGGCAGATTCAAATTTGATCATTGAACTGGCTGAAGAAAAGGAAAGAAATCAATCGTATGTCGTTAAAGAAATCTCCAGTCAGGTAGTGGAAAAAACTGGGGATCGTGAAGTGGCCAGTCACTTCAGAGAGGCTTTCAGCAAACTATTACTTTGGTTTCAAAGAAATCCCGAAGAGGCTCAAAAATTGTTCTCTGACTTGTATCGCAGAAAACATCTTCTGTACGATGAGGAAGTTATAGCTGACAATATGGACAAAGCAGAACAATTGAGCGACCTCCTAAGTGAATACGGAGCGAACGATTTAGATCAGTTACGACAACTACTCAATCAAAGTCAAAATTCTGGGAATGAACTTCTCCCTGTGACCCAACAGATTGTTGCCAGTATGGGGATTACTTCTTTAGAAGATTGGGAAGAAGCATTAAAGGATAAAGACTTGGCGGCACTTTTCTCGCATGAATCAGTGCCTTCAACCGATATGTTTCTGTACGTGCAAACTCTTATTACTGAGTCAAAACAAAAGGTTTTGGCACATTTGGGTTCACTTGATGATTATGATATTTCCGGTTGGGATGAAGTAGCTCCAACTACAATTGCAGGAGTTAAAAAGAATGGTCAGGATATCTATATTGTGGTTAGGCCGGCTTACAACAAAGAAGTAATTATTTATTATGGCTCAGAACAAAACACGTTGGATTTTGAGGAATCAGAGTTGTGGATATATGATGGAGAACAAGTAAAGCGAATTACATTCGGTCATATACTGAAATCGGCCAAAATCAGAAAATTCCCGATTTAGCCATGGATATTACAGAAGAAGTAAGGAAATTAATTGGAGAGCCTGAAGGTCACCGACTGGAATACAAAGCGGTTCTTCCTCCATCCCGAACTATTGCGCAGCTAATTTCTGGTTTTGCAAACAGTGAAGGGGGCTATATCCTATTAGGAATTGTTGCAGATGGTAAGGTGCCACGGGTTGTTGGGTTAAGCGAGGATTTCCATGCAAATGCTATTGTGCGCAAAGCTATAGATTTACTTGCTCCCAGACCCAATGTCTATTACCAGTACCTTACACATGAAAACAAGAGCGTTTATGCGATAAAAGTTGAAAAATCTGATAAATCCGTACTAGCGGAAGGTAAATTATTTGTAAGAAAAGGAAATCAAACAACCCAACAAGATACAGAACAGAAAGCCTACAAAAAGACTGGTTATTCCCGTATCAAAATGTTCGCGGGGAAACTCCAGGCACTTAGGGAAAAGGGAACTAGTTCTAAATCAAAATTCATCGATCACTACGTGAGTGTACTTAACCTAGCCGATGATTTAGGAAAGATTCTTTATCCGGAATCACCAGAAACTATTACATCTAATTCTGAAGGGAAGGTTCTCCAGAGAATTTTGTACGCTTCCTGTGCTGACAATTTTGAGACTTACCTATCTGACCTATTATATGAAATTTACCTAGCTAATCCCAACTCCCTTAAATCCAAACAGCAGGTCACTATTGAGGAAGTTTTGTCTTGTTCTGATATGCAAGAGTTCGTTAATTATTGGGCTAAAAAGAAGTTAAGCAAGCTCCAGCGAGGCAGTGTGAAGGCATTTGTTGCTGAAAACAAACAAATCAATGACCTGAATGTATTGAGTGACAGTGATCAGGAAGAAATTGAGAAGGCTCTTCAGATCAGGCATCTTTACACTCACCAAAATGGAAGGGTAGATGAAAAGTTTCTTCAATACTTCCCTGGAGGTTTAAGTCTCAATGACGAGCATCAGATGACTATACAAGAACTGTTTGATAAGCTTGAGTTTTTTGCAAATACTGTTGATCGACTTGATACAACAGCCGTGCAAAAATATAATCTATCTACTCTAAACTAGAGATTCATTGAATCACACCCTCTTATCTTTTGCCTTCTTATCAAACGCTAGAACATTCATCATTTGCTCACCAGGCTATTATTTTTCAATGTGTTCGCGAATGTTCAATCAACAGCGCTTGTCTTTTGCATTTTCAAATGTGATAAGATTGAACATTTCTCTCATTCTTGATCTTACCCGATTGCCGTAGCAGTTTTCGATTTCACTGGCAGAAAGATTGGTGGTGGCATGGGTAAGCATGTGCTGGCCAATGAACATGTCATACCGGCTTAGAAGGATCTCTGCCATCACATTGGTTTCATTGCCATAATATTTGATGTTGGACTCCACTCCCAGGTCATCGAAGCAGTACGCTTTTGGCGTCAGCTCTCCACTTATCTGATGGAAGGATGCTTTGGAGTATTTGTTGATAATTGGGTAGCCGTCTTGAATGAATTCTAGGGTGATGTCACGAGCAGATTTAATGATGTACTGTTCCTTGGGTGCGAGCATGAATCGTAAAATAGTCATCAGTGAGGTTTTGCCGCAACCAACAGGGCCAGTAAGCAGGATTCCTTTATGGAGGTCAATGCCGTGCTTTTCAGCATTGGGCTTGTCCTGATAGAAGTAGACCAGTAACTTGAATATAATCAAGTGGTCTTCCGGCCATATCCTAAATTTTGGACTAGTGTAGGCTTTGCCCGCTTTCTCCAGAAATTCAAGGCATTTGTCGAATTGGATGATGTTGCTTTGAACATCTTCTTGACTTTGAACGCCTTCCGTCCTTCGNACATCCCGATATTCATGAGGGACAGGCTCTCCCTCAAGGGAGGATTTAAAGCGGTTCCCCATAGTCTTTGTCGGTTCTCGAGTGGAGTTTCCCGGGCTTAGGAGATAACTGATTGTTTCGCTGATCTTTTGGATAAGCATTGAATTTTTGTGCATTCAACATCCAGTTACGGGCAGCTGCTTTCCAATCTTTCATTTTGGTGCGGCCACCTACGAGCCAGCCATTACTCTGGAAGTAGTTGAAAAATTTCTCAGCCTCCACAAACGGATACCCTTTTTCATCAAAATAGATTTGAACATGCTCTTCCAATGGAGGGATATCCGGGCCATAGCCAGCTGCTATCTTTTTCTTTTGCCGCAACTTTTTCCCGACATCAGTCGGGATTTCGTTCGCTAAAGGCGGACTCAACTTTCTTTTCATTTCCAAATCATTTAAACCAGTCTCCATTTTTTTTGATGGCTCATCCAAGTTTGTTTTGTTTTCACTGTTTAAAGAGTTTAGATTGTTTGTATAAGGTCTCAGAGCTATTTCACTTCCATAATCAGTGCCTTTATCGCTACCTTTATCAAAACTGTACAGGTAAATCAGGCTACCTCGATGTGGATTGTATGATGGTTCATATTTGATAAAACCGAAATAATCTAATTCCTTTAGGCACTTGGTGTAGGTATTGACCGAGCCAATTTTTGATAACCTCATCAGTTCATCTCTGGAAACGGAAATAGGGTTTCTGAAAAAGTTGAGGTTCCAGCGCCGGAAAAGGGTCATGTACAAACTGATATGATAGGGCGTGAGCCTTGTGTCAGTGTCCATCTGCTCGAATACTGCTGAGAGGTGCCTGATATAGTTCATGCCCAGCCATACTCTTTACCTCACGCGATTTTGGAACTTATTGGCCTGCAGCATTCCTTGAATATCTGCATAGTCATAGTATAGGACACCACCAATTTTGGTAAATGGTAATGTGCCGTTTACTCTGAGGTTCTGTAACGTACCTGGAGATATTCCCAGTATTTTTCGAACTTCATAAGATTTGAGCCATTTTTTTGATGGCTGTCCTGAATGCTCTTTGAGTAGTTGTTTTAGGTCTTCAAGGAGTTCTATTTTGAATTCACGAAGATCATCAGTGGTAATTACTTCTGTTGCCATAACTGTTCAATTGTTTAATGAACAGCTAAAGTGTTGCCGTTTGATGAAAATTATTCACAAGACAAACCGAAGTTGTGAAAGATTTTGTGCTATTTATCATCAGCTTCATCCATTCTACGAATGAGACTGTCTTGAAGGGAGTTGATGAACTTCGTTCTACCTGTTTTACGGATGCGGATTTCGAGAAATGTACGGTGGTATTGTCCCAATTCCATTCCAAATACCTCCTCAAAAAAAAGTGCTATTTCCTTGAGGTCAGCTGTGCCATTGTTGAACACACCTCTTGAATGCAGGCCATACATTAATTCAATTAGTGCCACCTTTGATTCTGTCCAGCTTATTTTTCCTTTGGGTTCCAGATAAGATTTATGGTTAGTGATATCATTCATCGATAATTTATTCAATTCATCTTCCAGATAGACATTGAGAAGATCGTTAGCTAAAATATTGGAAACCTTGAAATCGTGACTGGTTGAGAAGTTAGGATCTGTTTCGAAGAAGAAAGAATCGAGAGTGAGACGAATGTCCTGTTTTCCTCGGACAAAATATTTATGGTCAAGATAATTGCTCTGGGTTCGGTAATAACGGTAAAACTCTAGGTTATTGTCGAAGTATTGTTTGAGTTTATCTAATTGAATTTGATAGTACTTTCTTTTCACTTTGATTCCACCATTTGGTTTATTGGTTTCAATATTGAAAACGGAGAGGTGGTAAATGAGCTTACTTACAAATTTTGGTTTTATCTCTTTGAAAAAGTAAATCTCATCTATTTGAGAAGAAAGCGGATCATTAACCAAAGTTTTCCTCAGCTGATTGATAGCCTGTAGTGATGCCTGAAAACTTTGTTCTGATTTTTTTAATATTTGGTCTTCTTCCAGGTCAATCATTCTTAGTTTATCTTCCAGATCATGGAATAATTGATTAAAAGACTCTGGCATTAAAGTTTAGTGTTATCATTTTCGCTTGGTTCTAATCAAAAAGGGAGAAGTGTCGCCCTTCGAATATCTCATGATTCTGGTGGAAAGGAATCATTGTGAGAATTGCTCTACGATCAAAGGGAAATACTTTCCATACAATGTATTCAAGTAGCCTTCCAATTGACAATAAAAAGAGTCAATAGCTAATGAAGATTACATGGATATCGATGGATCTAATGCAAAATAGGGAAAAGTAGTACTGCACCATTTGGTACAATTCATAAAAACAAAATATCATAAATCTTAATGAAAATATCGTAACAGTGTCTTTCTACCCTGTTTCTACATTTACGTATTGTATTTCAATAACACAATTCTTTTGAAACAAGCCATTACCATATTACTCTGTTTTGTGATTCTTTTCTCCTCGGGAGGCATGGTTTTAGCCAAGCATTACTGTGGAGGTGAACTTATGGAGTTGGCTTTGTTTGAAGAGCTAGATTCTTGCGGTGATGGGATGGACAAAACAGGGTGTTGTGATGAAGAGCAACAGGATTTGAGGCATGATGATAATACATTAATCAATATCTATGATTATGAGCCGCAAATACAACCTTTGTTGTATGAATTGGAGTTTTTCTCTCCCCTAAAAATAGCTATATCAAGCGCAATCGATGTAAAGTCAACCCAAGACTTGCATGAGACTGGTCCCGACTTGTTGGTATGGTACCAGTCTTTTCTTCTATAAGAGTGTTGTAAGAAGCCATTGATGTGGTTTTTGTGATTTAGGTCATGAACTGCATTACTATTTCATTTCACATAACATTTAAATAGATAATACTATGCTTAATAAGCTAATCAAGTTCTTTCTGGAGAACAAATTGATTACAAGTTTACTGGTGCTTGTTTTTATTGGATGGGGCATTACCACAGCACCATTCAACTGGAAAATGGATCTATTTCCAAGGGACCCGGTGCCTGTTGATGCGATTCCAGATATTGGAGAGAACCAACAGATTGTTTTCACCACCTGGATGGGGCGTTCTCCACAAGATATCGAAGATCAAATATCTTATCCATTAACTACTGCTTTACTGGGTGTTCCAGGAGTCAAAACTATTCGGAGTAATTCGATATTTGGCCTGTCTACGATTTACATCATTTTTGAAGATGATATAGAATTTTATTGGAGCCGTACTCGGATTCTTGAGAAGTTAAATTCACTGCCAGCCGGGACACTTCCTCCTGAGGTTCAACCAGCTTTAGGTCCTGATGCTACAGCCCTTGGTCAAATTTTCTGGTATACATTGGAAGGTCGCAATCCAGAAACTGGCGAACCAGCTGGCGGGTGGGATCCACAGGAGCTAAGAACAATTCAGGACTTTTATGTTGGTTATGCTTTGACCTCAGCATCCGGGGTATCGGAAGTAGCTGCAATAGGAGGATTTGTTAAAGAATATCAAGTAGATATTGATCCTGTTGCTATGAAAGAGTACAATGTTAATGTAGCTCAAATCATGCGTGCGGTAAAGGAAAGCAATCTTGATGTTGGAGCTAGAACTATAGAATACAATAAAGCTGAGTACTTGGTTAGGGGGCTAGGATATATCCAAAATCTTGAAGACCTAGAAGAAGCGGTAATTACTCAGCATAATAACACACCCATTCGAGTAAAAGATGTAGCAGTGGTCAATTTTGGTCCATCTACACGTAGAGGAGGACTGGATAAGGGAGGAGCAGAAGCTACAGGAGCGGTGGTAGTTTCCAGGTATGGTGCTAATCCGATGGAGGTTATTGAGAATGTAAAAGAGAAAATTGAAGAGATATCTCCNGGTTTACCATCTAAAGTTTTACCGGATGGCACAGTTTCCAAAGTGACTGTTGTGCCATTTTATGATCGTACAGGATTGATTAAAGAAACACTCGGTACTCTGGAAGAGGCACTGGAGCATGAAATCCTGATTTCCATAATCGTGGTGATTGTGCTAGTGATGAATATGCGAGCTTCTATCATCATTTCTACTTTATTACCTATTGGTGTATTAATGACGTTTATTGTCATGCGCTATTTTGGTGTTGATGCCAATGTAGTAGCATTATCTGGAATTGCTATAGCAATTGGGGTCATGGTAGATGTTGGGGTCATTTTTGTAGAGAATATTGTAAGGCATTTAGAGATGCCTGAAAACGAGGGTGTACGAGGCGTCAAGCTGATGACGGTAGTTTATGATGCATCAGTTGAAGTTGCTTCTGCAATTATGACGGCACTTGCGACAACTATTGTTAGTTTCCTTCCTGTCTTTGCGATGCAAGCCGCGGAGGGTAAGTTATTCAAGCCACTGGCATTCACAAAAACTTTCGCTTTATTGGCTTCTTTACTGCTTGGACTTATTGTTGTCCCAGCTCTGGCGCACACCATTTTCTCCATCAGGTTTGATAAAGCAAGGTCAAAAAGAATATGGGCGATTGTGATTTCAGGATTAGGTCTGGTACTTCTGATCGTCTATGGCAGTTTACCGGCTATCGCATTGATCCTTTTTGGAGCTAATAACTATTTTGAAAATAAATGGCCGGACAAATGGCAAGTTTGGCCTAATAGAATAAACACGCTGATCATACTATTGACGGTAGTTTATTTTCTCAATGGAGCCTGGATGCCATTAGGAGCTCAAAATAGTTTTTTTGTCAATTACCTATTTGTGATTGTAATAGTAAGTGTAGTACTAGGCCTCCTACTTACAATTGTACATTTCTATCCTGTTTTACTTCGGTGGTGTCTGGAACATAAATGGCAATTTTTTCTGTTGCCAATCTTTATACTTCTATTTGGGCTTACATCCTGGCAAGGATTTGAAAAGATATTTGGTTTTGTTGCCAACGGAGCAGAAGCAGCTGGATGGGAATTGCGTCAAACTAGTGGTTGGCAGGCCATGAATGAGCGGTTCCCCGGTGTAGGAAAGGAATTTATGCCACCCCTAGATGAGGGATCTTATCTGTTGATGCCAACTACTATGTCTCACTCAGGTATCGAAGAGAATATTGACGTGATAAAAAAAGTAGATGGCTTTGTTGCTCAAATTCCCGAAGTGCAATCGGTTGTGGGTAAATGGGGTCGTGTAAACTCTGCATTGGATCCTGCGCCAATTTCCATGTTTGAAAATACCATTAACTATAAGCCGGAGTATATGGTTGACGAGAACGGCCATCGCTTACGATTCAAGACCGACATGGAGGGAAACTATCTTTTAAAGAATGGTGGCACCTATCATCCGGAAAAGGAAGGTTTCAGGGTAGTTGACAAAGACCAACTCATCATCGATAAGAAGAATGGAGAATACTTCAGGCAGTGGCGTGATCATATCCAGTCTCCTGATGACATATGGGCTGAGATTGTAAAAGCTACCAATATACCTGGAATGACTTCAGCACCTAAGCTTCAACCTATTCAAACACGTCTGGTTATGCTTTCAACCGGGATGCGGGCACCTATTGGTATTAAGGTTTTCGGGCCTGATTTAGAAACCATTGAACGAGTGGGGTTGCAATTAGAGAAAATACTACAGCAGGTACCAAGCATCGAAACATCATCTGTGTTTGCGGATAGGATTGTTGGTAAACCCTATCTGGAATTCGATGTAGATCGAAAAGCGATAGCAAGATATGGACTGAGTATGAAGGATCTACAGAACTATATTGAAGTAGCAATTGGGGGAATTAAACTTACAACGACGGTTGAAGGAAGGGAGAGGTTTCCTGTAAGGGTTCGCTATGCACGGGAGTTCAGGGATAATCCAGAAGATGTGAAAAAAGTATTAATACCGACACCTGCAGGAGCTCAAGTTCCTTTGGGAGAACTTGCGGAGATTACCTATCGAAGGGGGCCACAGGTCATTAAGAGTGAAGATACTTTTTTGGATGGGTATGTCATTTTCGATAAAAAGGCTGGCTATGCAGAAGTTGATGTAGTAGAAGAAGCTCAGCGATTTATCCAGGCTAAAATGGATTCTGGAGAGTTTATGCTGCCAGCGGGAGTTTCATATAAGTTTACTGGTAATTATGAAAATCAAATAAGAGCTACGAAGCGGCTTGCGATTGTTGTTCCAATATCACTATTGGCAATTTTCCTGATCCTCTATTTCCAGTTTGGAAACATGCAGACTACAGGAATGGTCTTCTCGGGCATATTCATTGCATTTTCTGGTGGGTTTATCATGATGTGGCTTTACAGTCAAGAGTGGTTTTTGAATTTCGCGGTAGCTGGTGTGAATATGCGTGACCTCTTTGATATGCACACTATCAATCTTAGTGTAGCAGTATGGGTTGGGTTTATAGCCCTATTTGGAATTGCCACAGATGATGGTGTAATCATGGGTACATATATCAAGCAAACATTTGAGGCTGAGAAGCCTAAAACTGTGGAAGAGGTACGAGCAGCTATCATGCATGCCGGTGAGAAGCGGGTGCGACCAGCAATGATGACGGCCGCTGTAGCCATTATTGCACTGATTCCGGTACTAACCTCCACAGGTAAGGGTTCGGATATTATGGTGCCAATGGCGATTCCTTCGTTTGGAGGGATGTCTATACAAGTAATAACCATGTTCATTGTACCCACTCTCTATTGTGCCTGGCAGGAAAGGATAGTGAAAAAACAATTAAAACAACAATCAAAAGGAGAAGTAAAATGAATTTGAAATCTGTTTATATAACATACATATTCCTACTTATCTCTGCTTTTGTTNATAAAGTTGAGGCACAGGAAAATCAGGANCCATTGGACGATTACCTTGAAATGGCCGCTAAAAATAATCCTGAGTTAAAATCTATTTTTAATAGCTATCTGGCCGTATTGGAGCGAATGCCTCAAGCTAGGGCTTTGCCTGATCCTACAGTGATGTTCAGCATTTTTGCGAGTCCGGTTGAGACACGGGTTGGTGCGCAAAATGCGGGAATCTCTTTAAGTCAGGCTTTCCCATGGTTTGGACAATTAAAATCACAGGAACAAGCCGTAGCTATGCTTGCGAAAGCCAGATATGAGGCGTTTGAGGATGCCAAAAATCGCCTGTTTTTTGATATTAGATCTACCTATTTCGATCTATATGTATTGGAAGCCGCAATAGACATAACAGATGAAAATGTCAGGCTGTTGGAATCGTTCAGGGAACTTGCTAATGTCAGGTTAGAATCTAATAAGGGCAGTGCTGTCGATCTTCTTAGAGTGGAAATGGATCTGGATGAGCTAAACAATCAGCTCCTCTATCTTGAGGATTCACGAATACCGATACAAGCAAGATTCAATGAGTTGCTTAATGAAGAAATGCCTGTATCTATAGTGGTACCTGATACATTGAGAACCATTGCATTCATAGAAGGGAAGAATACTCTTTTAGATTCAATATTGGTACAAAACCCAGTTCTGAAGGGGCTAGACTATGAGTTGTCAGCGCTTGATTATGAGATTGATGTAGCTCAAAAAATGGGATTGCCTTCTTTTAGTATTGGGTTTTCTTATACAAGTATTTCACCCAGAACAGATATGGATATTCCTGATAATGGTAAGGATGCTTTGATTTTTCCACAGGTCGGAGTTCGTGTACCAATAAACCGTGGTAAATATCGATCGATGATCAAAGAAAAGGAATTGCTCAAGAGTTCAGTGAATTACAGGAAAGAAGATAAGGAAAACAAACTGGAGACAATACTGGAACAATCATGGCGAGATTATGCTGATGCTCAACGAAGNGTGGGTTTATATCATCGACTGATAGCATACGCTACTCAATCACTNGACATATTAGTCGCTCAATATACTGCTGCAGGAGTGGATTTTGAAGAGGTGTTAAGGATGGAGCGCCAATTACTCAGGTATGAACTGGAGTTAGAAAAGGCTCGTGCAGATCAAAACACTTATGTAGCATACATCAATTACATCACTGGTAAACAGCTTTGAAAATGAAAATATTAAATATAAAAAATGGAAAAACAGTCCTCACCTATCTGGCAGTATTACTGATAGGCATTCTAATAGGATGGTTATTGATTGGAGGAACTGAAGAAAATGGTGGTCAAGAGAGCTTGTCTACAGATCACGCTGCAATGGATCACGCTGAGGGTACAATTTGGACATGTTCCATGCACCCTCAAATACAAAAGGATGAGCCTGGAAATTGTCCTATCTGTGGAATGGAATTGATACCAATGAAAGAAGATGAGGATGATGGTGAGGCTGGTCAATATTCGGTGAAACTTTCCAATGCCGCAATGAAAATTGCAGAGGTGGAGATGACCACTATTCAGAAAAAAGCACCCTATAAGGAGGTTTATTTGCCTGGTAAAGTAATGGCCGATGAGCGGAATATTGCAGAATTAACAGCACGCTATCCTGGAAGGATTGAAAAATTGATGGTCAATTTTACAGGGCAGGAAGTTCGCAAAGGGCAAGTGCTAGCCAAAATATATTCACCTGAACTGGTAACAGCCCAGCGTGAACTATTTGAAGCAATTAAGTTCAAGGAAACCAATCCAAGTTATTATAAAGCCTCACGTAACAAACTAAAACTCTGGGATCTTACTGATGCTCAGATTGATCAAATTGAGAAGGCCGGGGATGTGGATTTTTATTTTGATGTATTGTCCCCAATTTCAGGAACGGTAACCATGCGTCACATCGCACTTGGGGATTATGTCAAAGAAGGGACTGCACTTTTTCAAGTGGTTGATTTGAGTCATGTATGGGTGATGTTTGACGCATACGAAAGTGACATCCCATGGATAAAAATGAGGGACAAAATCAAATTTTCGATTAAGTCTATACCAGGTCGAGAATTTGAAAGTACGGTAACGTTTATTGATCCCGTACTTAATCCGATGTCACGAGTTGCGAAGGTACGAGCTGAACTTGATAATCCTAGAGACTTACTTAAGCCTGAAATGCTAGCCGATGGAATACTTAAAACCATGCTGCCAGGATCAGGTGATCAATTGGTTGTTCCAAAGTCCGCGGTGCTTTGGACTGGAAAAAAAGCTGTGGTTTATGTAATGACAAGTGATCATAATAATATGTTTCAATACCGGGAGATCGAGCTTGGAGCTGATGCTGGCGATTATTATGTGATTGAAGCAGGACTCAATGAAGGGGAAATGGTTGCTACACATGGTGTATTTAAAATTGATGCGGCAGCACAGCTTAAAGGTGAAAAAAGTATGATGAATCCTGAGGGAGGAAAAGTATCTATGGGCCATAATCATGGAGCTATGACTGGTGATAAAAAAGCAACATCCGTTAGTGATCATGGAGCGCATAACATGAGTCAAGAAGAACCNNTGATTATGGNAAAGGATATGCAAGTGAGCGAGATATTTAAAGAGCAACTAACCGAGGTTTACCTTGTTCATCTTGAGCTTCAGAACGCCATGTATGTTGCTGATGGGTCAAAGGTCAAAATTGAAGCTTCTGATGTTAAGGAATCGCTTGAAAAAGTGGATATGAGCCTGGTGAAAGGCGAAATGCATAATCATTGGATGATGGGTCTGCCAAAACTTACTGTAGCGCTAGACAGGATCAAAGGTTCCGATGATATTGAGGAACAGCGATTGGCATACGCGGATTTCACAGATGCACTGTATAGCGTCATCAAAATGTTTGGTGTAGTAAATGAAACGATCTATTACCAGTTCTGCCCTATGGCCAGAAATGGTGAAGGAGCTTATTGGCTTAGCCCTGTCAAGGAGATCAAGAACCCTTATTACGGGGATGCAATGTCATCGTGTGGTGAGAATAAAGAAGTAATTGATTAGGCGGTGCAGAGTCCCCGGTCACTGGGAATCAAACCGGGGGCAATACCATTTGATGGAATATCAATATATATAACAAGATGAAAGAGTGCTGCAAAGTAGGTGATCACCCCCGACCCTCAATGGGCAGAAAAACTGTAAAGTGGATCATTTGGGCGGTAATATTTAGCGTAGTTGCTTGGATTGTTATTGTCGATTTGATCACAAAATAACCTGCTTGGGGTTCATGATTTTTATATCATAAGAATAGGCTTTTACAGCTCCGTTGACTTTTCTAAAATAAATAATCGAAAAGTGAAGAGTAGAACATCAATGCTAGAATACTGCAAGGTTATACTTGAGAAGGTGAGTTTTAGCCATGAGTTATTTAAAAAGGAGTTGCACAAGTCATCCAATCTGTTATCAGAGGATGAAATGGATCAATTATATAGCTGGTGTAAGAATCGTTTTGAGACGATTAAAATATCGTAAATCAATGTTCAAATTCAATCAAAATGTGATTTATACGCACCGTAATAAACTATATGATGAACTTAAAAATCTTTTAATCATGAAAACAGTAAAGAACATAATGATCGCAGCTACGATACTTCTTGTGGTTGTTAGCTGCTCGGTAGTGAAGCCTGGAATGCAGGCCATGAAGTGGAACCCTTATGGAAAGGGCTTAAAAACTGAAACGGTTTATAAAGACGGGGTTGTCTGGCATATGCCCTGGAATGGAGTCGTGAGATATAATGTACAATGGCAGACTTTTACTGAGGAGGTAGCGGTTCTAACAAAAGATGAACTTCATATTCCCATCACAGTTTCGGTGACTCTGAGGCCAATAGAAGCCGAATTGGCACAACTCGAGCTTGAAGTAGGACAGGATTATTACAGGAGTGTTGTGAAACCAGAATTTGTAAGCCTGGCNAGAAACATTTTTGCTGATTATGAATANAAGGTNGTGTCACCCAAAAGTCCTGATATAGAAGCNGCAATCTACAAGCAGCTTGTGACAAAAATTGAAGGGAAGCANCTCGAGGTAGATAATGTAACTATTAATCATATCAAGTATCCCCAAGTAGTTACATCTGCCGTAGATCGTAAACTAGCTGTAGAGCAAGACATCCAACAGAAAGATTATGAAATGAAAATTGCAGAGAAACAAGCAGAGATCCAGCGAATCCTGGCTGCTGGCCAGAGAGATGCTCAACAGATCATCGATGCAGGCCTGACTCAGAAATATCTTCAGTACAAGGCACTGGAAGTTCAGGATAAACTAACCACAAGCCCCAATACAAAATTCTATTTTGTGCCGATGGGTAAAGATGGGTTACCTGTAATAGTTGATACGGGAGAGGGGAATTAAATGGATAAATCCACACAATTAAACATAAAATGAATTTCGGATTAATAAAGAATATTTCAGTCATGATCCTGATTTTAGCGATGACAGGTTGTACAACTGAAGTCAGGAATAAAAATGCTGAAAGTGCAACTGAAGTTGTTGGTCTGCCAGCAAACCAGGTATGTATGATTAATGATGCTTACATGGGAAAGGATCAGATACCGGTACCAGTAGGAGATAAAGTGTATTATGGCTGTTGTGAAGGGTGTGTAGACAAGCTAACAAACCTTGTGGAAACCCGATACGCAATAGATCCATTGACAGGACAAAGGGTTGACAAAGCGAATGCATTTATAGTTAGAAACCCAAAAGGGGGCTCAGTCTGGTACTTTGCCTCGAANGAGAATTATCTAGAATTCACAAATAAAAAAACTGCAAATAGTATATAATGAAAAAACAAATAGTAATGATGGCAGTCCTCTTTGTAGCATTGGGGACAGCTAATGCACAACATGATCATGGATCTCACGGACAAACAAAAGGATCTAAGGATAAAGCAATGCATGGGGATATGCAAATGAAAGATGGCCAGATGATCTACGACGTTTCTGTAGATTTTAAACACCAGCTTACCGAGGTGTATAGTGCATCACTTGAATTGACGGATAGTTTTGTTTCGGATAAAGTAAACAGTGTATCTATCAGTAGCACAAAAGTAAAATCGGCTTTAGGGAAAGTTGACATGAATTTACTCAATAGCTCAGAAGCTCATATGGATTGGATGATGAATTTAAAAGATATGAATGCTGCATTGGATCAGATATCTTCCGCTACAGACTTGAATGTTCAGAGGACTGCATATGCCTCTTTCAATCAGGCACTCTACAGAAGTATAACGGCCTTTGGTACTACATCTGGTACTATTTATTATCAATACTGTCCTATGGCATTGGAGAATAAAGGTGGCTACTGGCTTAGTGATAGTGGTGTCGTAAGAAATCCTTATCTCGGTAGTAAGATGTTGTCTTGTGGAAGTACGAAGGAAACAATTAATTAAGAACATTTAAGGCAAATGTCCAGAGGGGACAGATTCACCTTCTAACAAACAATAAAATGAAAATTAAAATGATTTTCAGCGTGGCATTCCTGATAGGGATGCTGCTGGCAGCACCGGTTCTGTTAGCTCAACCAAGCAACAAAACTGAGCGTCAACTTCACATCAACAAAAGCGGTGAAGTTCTTGATAACACTGGCACCAAGCTCGGTTATATCAGCAAGGAAGATATTGTCTTCGATAACGAGGGGAAAAAACTCGGATTCATCGAGCGAGGGTTTGTATATGATGCGGATGGCAATAAATTGGGAAAAGCCAAAAAAGGTGGGAGGTATTACAACAACGACGGTATTTTGGTTTTGACCACCAAGTCTATCGGGGACAAATGTGAGATCCTGGATCCTGAAGGACATAAGCGAGGCACGGTACACAAAAACTATAAAATGCACGCTTGTGTTACGCATTGCTTTTTCCTTGAAAAGCAGCAAGCGAATACTTCGGATGACGAGTAGCTATGGAGTGAAAATGGGGTTAGAAGTCCTGCTTCGGGCTGGAGGCAGTGAAAGAAAGGTGGGTGGTAGCAGCCTGTAGCGGGACTTATAAAAGGCAAAGCCATGAGGAGAAAAACAAAACAGAAAACGAGCGGCAAAGTGAAAATTGATCGCCAGTCCATGGTAGTTCTAATTTTTTTTGCGTTGGTCATTGTTGGTATTATAGCTTATCAGGTTTATAATACAACACCACCATCAGCGTGGGTATCCAATACTGAGCAATTGCCTAGCAATAAAGTGTGTATGGTCAATAATACCTATATGGGTGTGGAGCAAATTGAAGTACCCATTGACGGTAAAATCTATTATGGCTGTTGTGAAAATTGTGTCACAACACTCAACCAAAAGCCAGAGTCACGATATGCCATTGACCCATACAGTGGAGAAGAAGTAGACAAGGCTGATGCTTATATATATCTCAATCCTGATTCGAAATATGGAGGTGTGTTATATTTCAAATCATTTGAAAATTTTCAGGCTAACCAAGAACTCGGGGATTAATCCTATTTGATTTAATATGGCCTGATTTGGTTAATGTCACGATTTAATGTGATATAAGTCAGTTGAATTGAATTCAAATTTTATGTAATTTGCTAGAAAGTTGGAGAATAAATGATTTTCAGGAAATTACGATCGATTCAAATACAACTGGTGCTGAGCTTGCTCATAGCATTGTCAGGGGTATTTGTTTGTGATTCCCTGTGTGATTTGGGTATTCTGGATATCCAAATGAGGTCAGGAAGGTCTACCAGAATATCACATGTCATCGATGATAACCAAAGTAATGAAGTTAAACATGATCATAAACATGGAGTAACGCATCACAATGATCATCATGAGATTCAGAAACATGACCATGCTGATGGAGATCATCAACATAACAATAGTGATGAGTGTTGCGAGGAGGAGACCAGTCAGCTCCTGGCCAGTCTGGTAACTCACGAACTTCCGAATTTTGAAACTGAGTACGTCCCCGTATTACTACAAGCCGTCATTTATGACGTTAATTATATAAGTTTTCATCACCATAAAAACACCGATCCCTATCGGCTGAACAGTTCACTCTCCCCTCCAATCTCCGGGAGCTTCATACGTGTTCTGCATCAGTCCTTCCTCTGCTAAGTATGCAATATTGATTATCCAGGAGTCTCCTGGACAGGAGATTTCATGTCTCAATTATTCATAAAAATCAATATTGTCATGCAAACAATCACCATATATATAAGAAACATGGTATGCCCTAGATGCATCCATGTAGTTAAACAAATCCTAACTGAAATGGGAATTTCATTCAGCGAAGTGGATTTGGGTTTTGCCACCTTAAAAACGATAGATCTTCTTGATTTTGATAGACTTAATGATTCTCTAGAGCAATTAGGATTGGGTCTGATCAGGGATCAAAATGAGCAGACCATTGCTGATATCAACAGAGTGGTTCACTTTTATTTTGATAATATCAACAAGCTATCCCGGCAGTATAAATTATCGGAGTATATCGCTCAGGAACTCGGGAAGAATTATCATCAATTGAGCAAGCTTTATAGTCAGTCCTATGGTACAACAATAGAGCAGTATTTCATAGACCTGCGAACTACCAAAGTAAAGGAATTGATCAAACAAGGTGATTTGAACCTGAGTCAGATAGCTATTACTGTAGGCTATAGCAGTATTCATTACTTGTCTGGACAGTTTAAAAAGTATTCAGGAATGTCACTTTCGGAATACAGAAAGAAATGGGAAGAAGAAGTTAAGGAATCTTTTGAGAAGGAAAACCTTCAAAGGCATCAGAAAGAATGTAATTGTGGATGGGAATGTGAAGATTGCGAATGTGAAGAAGAAAAAACATCAGGGAAGAATGTTCAGGTAGGGCCTTCCAACATATTTGATGGGAGGATAAATGGTGAATCCAGATTGAATGTAATTCCGAAGGAGTTCCGGGAGTTCCGTGCCTTTGTAAGCTTATAAAACTACCATGAGAACTATCGACTCGGGATTGAAGATCTTTCAATCCGTCAAGGGATATTTTACAGCTGACCACCGGATCCTTCATTATATTGAAGCGAACAAAGATCTGTGGGACAGAGCGAGTGTTGCAGCCAAGTTTGGGGCACTGGATTTAAACAAGCACATTCCTGATATAAAACTTAATGAAGTTCATACCCGGTTTCTCCAGGATGATGTGAAAACAGGTATATGTGTTAGGGATCTGAGTCTTTTTAACCTGCTGTGTAATGACCTGCGTTATTTAAGAGAAGTGAAATATGTGGTCTCTTACTTGCTATGTGCTCATGACCCGCATTTCTTTCCAATATGGGATCATAGAAGGAATCTGATCCATGAGTGGGAAACCCTGGGAGAGGTCAACTTCTATGATGACCTTAAGCTGAGAATAGATCAGTACAGATCAGAAAACGGATGCAAAGGGCTGCATTATTTTATGTTTAATAAGCTTTTGTGGCTTTGTGAGTAGGGAGGTAGAGATGACATTAGGAGATAGTATTAAAGTATTGAGATGTTTTCTGGTTGGAGTGGCTATGTTGTTGGGATCAGAAACGGTTGCACAGAAGTACTACCTGGCAAATGAGGGTGATATGTCCATTCATTTTGGATACAATCATGGAATATTTACCGGTAATAGCGATGAGGTGGATGTAATTTTCAATAGGGACAAGATTGTTTTGTGGGTTACTATAAAAGGTTCAGATTTCAAAACCGGGAATAGGAAAATAGATCGAAGACTCTTTCGGAAAAATGAAGATGAATTTGTGGTTAAAGTAGAAATACTACAAAAGGATGTTATATATGGACAAGAGGAGCTTCTACAATTTTCACTTATTGGAAGGGTATTCAATGATGTGGATGGAGGGCCAGTGAGTATCATGGGTGCACTGGGTGATAGCTTGGATGGTCATCAAGGTAATCTTACACTCTATCTGTATTTTGGGGTTGAAGGTAAATGGTTTGGAAAAAGATTCATTAAATATTCGGATTATCCTGTAGTTAATATTCGCCTTGAAGCAGAGCTTCAGCCTTATGAGGATACCGAGTTAAGTGTGAGTAAGAATAATTAAGAGGGTGTGGTGCGGATTAAATACAGTGAACATTCCTCAAGATATCATAAATGCCATACATTATTAAAACGTTGAAGTAAGTATAATACCACTCCGGCGTATGGCCGGCTGGCTGAAGCTTCGGGTTAGGTGAGTCGGTTGCCGGAGACCAACGCTAAAACAAATGAAAAAGAGTGTATCTATATGCATTGGAATTATCATAGCAGTTGTCTCATGTAATGTTTACAAAGACGTGCAGATATTTCGAGATAGAAGTATTGATTTTGAAAAATACGAAACATACGCTTGGCTCCCGGAAAAAGAGTCCAATCGCCAATCAGAATACAACAGTGACTTCATCAGGCAGAAAACCCGCAACTATTTTGGCCATTGCATGGCTCAGCGAAAGCTTAAACCAGATACCATCAATCCACAACTCTTGCTGCAAATCGAATGGCTGAGTCATGCCAGAACAGTAGAAGTTCCGGTGACACCCGGCCTACCAGAATATTATGATGCAGATTATTATAATGCACCCACGATTTACCTATATAATGGTAAAATAAGTGGTAAATCAGACGGGTATATCGATTATCAAGATAAGGAAATTGTAACTTATGCTCACGGAGGTGCCAAATTGACCGCTATCGACCGCAAAACAAGTGATATAGTATGGGAGGGCGTAGCACAAGGAGATCTCTATGATCCTAATGTGATGTATGATGATCTCCACCCTGCCATTCACAAACTGATGAAAAAATTTCCGATCAAGATTCCCAAGAAATAGAATGCATGTAAGATCAATTATACTTGTATTGGTAGTTTTCTTGAATGCTTGCACCTCATCAAAAAAAGCCGAAGACCCTTATGTCATTCCGGATCTGGATCATGGTCTGCATCAGTCCCCGATCAACATCATTACGGATAGCCTCACTGAGGGTAACCACCAAATTATTGCTGATTATAAACCATCACATGAGGAAATTACTCACTTGAGGAATACCGTGGAAGTGGAATACGACAGTGGAAGTTTCCTGAGCTTTGACGGAGTGCGATATGAGTGTAAGCAGTTTCATTTCCACACTCCGGCAGAACACCTGATCGATGGCATCACCTATCCGATGGAAGTTCACCTGGTACACACCAACCTTGACAGCACGCAGAACCATCATTACTTCGTCATTTCTATGCTCTTCAGGATGGGTCGACACAACGATTTTTTGCAAGACTTTATTGACCGGGTACCTGAGGCCATTGGAGATACAGCGCATTTCGATAATGCATATTTTGACCTTTCAGAGCTGGTGAATGAGGAATTAAGAGACTACTATCACTATACCGGATCGTTAACCACCTCACCTTATACCGAAACCGTGCACTGGGCGGTATCCAACCATATACTGGAAGCATCTCCAGACCAAATAGCGAGATTGAACAAAATCGAAGGAAACAACGCCCGCCACATTCACTCGATAAATGGGAGAAAGCTCGAGTTTATTCATCAATAACACCTAACAAGAGGATAACATGAACTTCCGCGTCCTGCTTCTAATCACGTTTCTGGCTTCAAACACGATGCTGATGGCTCAGAACCAATACACGAGCCAGCCGGTGATCTGGTTTACAGCTACCGAAAAGTTGTTGTTGAATGATACATGGAATGTAAAACTCAACATCCAGCAAAGACAGTTTGTAAATACTCCAGGCTCTTTTCAGTTTCTGGCTAGTGGTACCCTTGAGCGTAAGCTGAATAAAAATTTCTCTACAGGAATGGGCTTTATGTTTTTTGACTTCAGACTAGCAAACCCTGCCGATGGAGACCTGGTAGATCTCCCGGAGTTGAGACCTTATGAGTATGTCACCTTTAGCTATGTAAGGAATAGGCTGAAATTCTTCAATCGATTATTGGTTGAGCAGCGTTTTCAAAAGCACCTGGCTGGTGAAGGCATGGTAACCCCAAACTATCACCTCAACCATCGAATACGTTTAAAGTGGCAAATTTCAATACCCCTCAGCAGCAAACTTTCACTCATCGCAAGCGATGAACCCATGATCAACTTCGGGCCGGATATTGACAGAAATACCTTTGATCAGAACCGCCTGATCGTGATGGGCAGCTATAAGCTCCGGGAAAACTTGACCTTGGGAACGGGTTATATGAATTGGATTTTCCAGCGGGTCGGTGGAAAATCTTTCGACATCCGGCACGTCTGGCTGATAGAGCTGAGCCACATTATCAGACGATGAAAATCAGCCTAACCTGAATGTTAATGTCGTACACACCCACCGTATTATCAAAACAAAACAAGCGATAACTTGTTATAAATAGTATAGATCAGAATCGTGTTCTGCATTATCCTTTTAAAATCATAACAGACAGACAGACCTGATGAGGTTATTGCTTTCAAGTCTGTTCCTCACACTATATTAAATTTAACATTTAACGAAAAAATGCACGAATCAAAAACACTTAAAATGTCTAAAAACCTTCAACACCAAAGAAATCAAAACCTGATCAAACACATAACCTTACAATTTATATTGCTTTTCTCTATGCTAAGCCTGCCTGCCATAGCCCAAGACCTCTTTGAAAAATCTATAGAAGGAAATGTAGATAACCTGCCTGTCAGGGAACACAACATTACCATTCGGTCGGAGAAAGTAAATAAGGCCGGAAAAGAGGTGATGGGTATGACCATTAATGGTAGCATACCTGGTCCTACATTACGCTTCAAAGAAGGTGAATATGCCGTAATCTATGTACAAAATGAGCTGGAGGAAGAAACCTCCGTGCATTGGCATGGGCTGATACTTCCAAATTTTTATGATGGAGTCCCTTACCTGACTACTCCGCCTATTCCCCCGGGAGAGACACAAAAATACGAGTTTCCTATCAAGCAATCCGGAACCTATTGGTACCACTCACACACCATGCTTCAGGAGCAAAGTGGTGTTTATGGGTCGATCGTCATAGAGCCCAAGGAAGAATCGCTCGAATATGACAAAGAGTTGGTCATGGTGCTATCCGACTGGACGAATGAAAATCCAATGAGCGTATTGCGCTTTCTGAAAAGAGGCACAGAATGGTATAACTGGCGAAAAGGTACGGCCACCCCACTCAATCAGGTCATTGCACGAGGAGCATTGGGCGCGCAGTTCAACTTTTGGAGACAGAGAATGGAAAGTGCTGATATCGCTGATATCTATTACCCTGCCTTCCTTATCAATGGTCAGCAAACACAAGAATACACAGATTTTAACCCAGGTGAAAAAGTAAGGCTTAGAATAATCAATGGAGCTGCTTCCACTCAGTTTTGGATGACGTTTGGAGGAGGTAATCCAACGATTGTGTCGGCAGATGGTCTCAATGTGGAACCGGTAGAGCAGAACAAAACCTTCATTGCCATAGCAGAAACATATGATTTCATTATTACTATCCCCGATGAAGGTAAATTAGAATTTAGAACCACAGCGCAGGATGGTTCCGGGACAGCTTCCGCATTTTTTGGAAAAGGTGAAGCAATGGAGGCTCCTGTGGTGCCACAGCCAGACAAAATAGGCATGATGAAAAAAATGGCCAAGATGGATATGCGCATGGGTGCTCCGGCATTAAAATTCAGACCCAAAAAAGACAATCCGCAAGAACTTATGAGCAAGTGGGGTATGCAAATGGATGGTATGCAAAGAAGCGATGGTGATATGGAGATGGGGTCAGAGAAAATGGATCATTCTGGCATGGAAGGAATGAACTCTGATGAGCAAAATATGACCGGAATGGCCAAGATGGATATGAAACACACAGAAGTTAAGTCGATGGATGGAATGGACATGCGTATGTTTTCAGAGTATAACTATGACTACTTAAAATCTCCTGAATCAACGACTTATGATAAAGATGTACCTGTCAAAGAAGTACTGCTTAACCTTACGGGAAACATGAACAGATATATCTGGAGCATGAACGGGATTCCTCTTTCAGAGACTGATAAAATCAAAATCAACGAAGGTGAGGTGACGAGAATCACTTTCAACAACCTTACCATGATGCACCATCCGATGCACCTACACGGACATTTTTTCAGAGTGATCAATGAGAATGGAGAATATTCCCCGCTCAAGCACACCGTGAATGTACCCCCAATGCAGAAAGTAACGATTGAATTTTACGGTAACGAATACGGAGATTGGTTCTTTCACTGTCACATATTATACCATATGATGGGAGGCATGGCCAGAGTAGTTAGTTACGATACACCTAGAGATCCACGAATGAATCCTTATCCTCTTTCTAAACTCGTCCATGAAACCAACAGGTTTTATTCATGGGGGCTGGCGGATATAGGATCACACTCAGGAGGACTAAACCTGGTTGCCTCCAATATCCGAAACCAGTTCAATCTAGTGGTTGAGTATGGTTGGAATGAAAATATAGAAGCAGAGTTTTCTTATGAATATTATCTATATGATTACCTCACGGTATTCGGAGGGGTAAATGTGGAAAACACGACAGAAAATAGTCTTGATGACATTAATACTATTGCCGTGGCTGGTATCAGGTGGTTCACCCCTTATATGTTCAATTTAGACCTTCGGATCGATAATGAACTAAGACCAAGGGTGGGTATTGGTAGATCTCTGATGCTGTTCCCCAGATTTTCAATATTTGGATATTACGAATATCAAATTGATGCAGGAGCGGTAAACAACCTGGAGAACAATAGGGACTTTGAGAAAGAGATTGTCTGGAATGCTGGTGCGGAGTTCATGCTCTCTAAAAACTTCTCGCTCATGGGCAGCTACGATAACCGNTTTGGTGGTGGAGGTGGATTATCTATAAGATTTTAAAGTAAAATGAAATGTCAGATTATAAAAAAAACAGCCTCACCCTGGCAGGTGCAGTAGCACTAGGGACCGGTGTAATGATTGGAGCCGGTATTTTTGCACTACTGGGCCAGGTAGCAGAATTATCCGGATCATGGTTCCCTTTTGCATTCATAGCGGGTGCAATAATATCAGCCTTCAGCGCCTATTCGTATATTAAAGTTTCTAATGCCTACCCTTCAGCCGGAGGTATAGCTATGATCCTTAAAAAGGCGTACGGGAAAGGCACCATAACGGCCAGTGCTTCCTTGCTCATGGCCCTTTCCATGATCATTAACGAGAGTCTTGTGGCCAGGACCTTTGGCACTTACACACTTCAGCTTTTTGATGTAGGCGATAATTCATTTCTTGTACCTCTCCTGGGAGTGGTACTGTTGGTCATAGCTTTTCTGATAAATATTTCTGGTAATAATTTTATCGGCAAATCATCAATGGCGATGGCCATTATCAAGATTGGAGGAATAGCCGTTTTCGCAATAGGTGGTTTATGTGCTACTGGCTTTTCTTTTGACCAGGTCTTTTCATCTCAGCAATCACAAGATTACTCCGTAGCGAGTTATTTGGGGGCCCTGGCACTCTCTATTCTCGCGTACAAAGGGTTTACCACAATAACTAACAGTGGAGGTGAAGTGGAGAATCCTCATAAAAACGTAGGCAGAGCCATCATTATCTCACTACTTATTTGCTTGGTCATTTATTTGCTCGTGGCATTTGCCGTATCTGCTAACCTATCAATTCCAAAAATTATTGAAGCCAAAGACTATGCTCTTGCAGAAGCTGCAAGACCGGCATTCGGTAAGTACGGTTTATGGTTTACCGTTGGCATTGCCATAGTAGCTACGGTATCAGGCATCATTGCAAGCATTTTTGCAGTATCCCGCATGACAGCTATGCTCACCGAAATGAACCTAATTCCACATAGTCATCTGGGCATGTCTGGTAAAATTCAGAAGCATATGCTGGTTTATATTGTGGTAATTGCTATCATACTTACCATCTTTTTTGATCTCAGCCGNATCGCTTCTCTTGGTGCCATTTTCTACNTGGTAATGGATNTCACAATACATTGGGGCGTACTTAAGCATCTTCTCAAAGATGTAAAGGCTCAGGCCTCCATAGTTATTACAGCGATTGTTCTGGATACAGTAGTTCTCGGGGCGTTTTTGTGGGTTAAAGGCACCAGCGATATATTGGTTGTGATTGTATCTGCAATACTAATGGTGCTGATTTTTAGTGCAGAGCATTGGTTTTTGAAAGGGCAAGAAAATAAACCTGACTAGGACTCATTCACATAATTTCATAAGAAATAGCTAAAATTTCATGAACCAGTAGCCTATTACTTTAGCGAATTTTGATGAATTGCACTAAATCAAAAACTAAAGTATGGAACTGCTTTTGCCCGAATGGGCCCCTAATATACATCCACTGGTCATCCACTTTCCCATTGCACTGTGGATTGTGGCCTTGATATTTGATTTGCTCGGGATAATCAGACCAAATAACTGGATAAGAAACAGCACAGTAGCCCTATATACCCTTGCAGTGATGAGTGTAGTAGCTGCAGTTATTAGTGGGCGGCAAGCTATCGACGCGGTGAATGTTCCTTTTCAAGGAGAAGTAACTGCCGGAAATCACTCGGATTGGGGGCACTATACCCTTTATTTCTTTGCCTCCTATGTGATCATCAGGCTGTTTGTCTTTTGGAACCGATGGGATAAAAAAAGAGCGGTAGCCATTCTCTTACTCTTGCTTGGGATAATCGGTGCAGGATTGGTGGCAAAAACTGCTGATTTGGGTGGCAAGTTGGTTTACAAATATGGAGTTGGAACTAAACAATAAAATGCACATGAAAACTAATAATTTGNTCTTAACACTTTTACTAGCGGGAAGCATCATTATTTCAAGCTGTTCAACTGGTAAGAAAAATAATGACACAGTGGAGGATGCAAGTGAAATGAACCATGATATGCATGGTGAGGACACTAAACACACGGAACATGAAGGACATGCGTCCGGAGTAGCAGAGCACCACCATGATATGAGTTCTATGGAAATGTCCGATGGCGAAAGCATGAGTTGGAGTCCGGGAGNTGGAGCTGACTATGTGATAACGCAGGACTTTCATTTTATAACCGGCGGCNTGGAGAATATCAGCCCCCAGGTGATCCAAAATGAATCGGGTGACAACCTCCTGCAACTGACTGCCGATGGCTCTCCTACGGCTTTTGTTTTCCATCAGGCCTATGGCAATGTAGGTATGGCTGCTATGATCAATGTGAAGGGCTTTGACGGCACGTTCAAGCTGATCCACCATGCAAAAAATGTGGACAACCATGAATTTGTTAGTATCAATCGAGNTAACATGAAGTTGGGACGGATCGTGGATGGAAATGAAAATGTTTTTGATGAAGGGACTTTTGAAGCCGAGGGCGAATGGCTGAGTCTTCGGGTGTCCGCAGCAGGAACACACTACAAAGGTTACATCGGAAATGTGACGGTCACTCACGGACACGGCGACAAGATGCAGGACGGGTATGTTGGAATTCTCCTAAATGGAACGGGGAAAGTTCTAATCAAATCTATCGAGATAGCCTCTCTTGATGATGAATAATAAACGGGCGTGGTTATGAAAAAGTCAAGTTTAAAAAACACTCTTGTTGATACCATATTNCTCATGAGAACAATTCTGTTCGGTCTAATTATCAGCTGTATTTTCATGGCATGTAGTACGAATGAGAAGGTTGAGTCAGGAGTAATCAGCACTCAAGAGGAAGCTGATGTAAGAAGTGTGTTGTTATCTTATAAAAATGGTATAGAGCAATTGAGTTCAGAGGGAATGGCTGAGCTATTTTATGATGATTCGAAGATCTATGAATCAGGCGGAGATGAGGGAACTTTTGAACATTATATGAATCATCATCTGGCACCAGAACTAGAACTGTTTGAGTCCTTTAAGTTTGAAAATCATCATATTGAAGTCAAAGTTGACTTACCTTATGCTTTCACCACCGAGACCTATTCATTCAGGATTGTACTAAAAGAAAATAGTAAGGTTATCGAACGCTACGGAGTTGCTACATCTGTGTTAAAAACGGAGAAAGGTAAGTGGAAGATTCTGAAGACGCATTCATCTTCCAGAGCAATAAGCGCCAATCACTAGTCTAATGATAAATATTGATTTATAAGTAGGAGCACGAGATTATTTGAATTGAATTCATGTGGCCTGCTGTGAAAAAGGGATCATGTTCAATTATGAATCGACTCTGACATGTCCTGTATGTGGACATCAACAGAGACAATATATACCTGTTGAAAACCTAGACAGCTATTATTGTTCNGCATGCGAGAGCATGATTGAAAAACTTGAGGGGACATGTTGTATTTACTGTTCTTATGGCACAAATAAGTGTTTGATGGAGCAAGGATGGAGATTATTAGAAACTAAACTGTATCAAGAATCAATAATGAAAAGTAATGAACGTCAGTCTAGGTATAAACCGGCTCTTGGGTTTGATTGGCTAACAATGTGGTATGATCTTGCTATCAAAGTAACCATGCCGGAAAGAAAATTTAGAACTCAACTTGTTGACCAGGTGGATCCCCAACCTGGAGAGCGTATTCTGGAGTTTGGTTTCGGTACAGGGACTAATTTGGATTTGGCCATATCCAAGGAACATAATGCATATTATTATGGGCTGGACGTGGATCCGAAGGTGCGGATGATTGCCTATAAAAAGTTAAAGAAATATCAAGAAAAGGTTTTCTTGGAGCTGGATCTTTATGAAGGAACAACCTTTCCTTACTCAGACGATTCATTTGATAAAGTATATAGTTGCCTTGTTTTCCATCACTTGGATAAGCTGGCTAAACAACAAGCATTAAAGGAAATCTTACGAGTACTTAAGCCAGGAGGTCAATTGATTATTGCCGACTGGGGAAAACCTAAGACAATGATCATGAGGTTTGCCTTTTATGCTGTACAAATGCTTGATGGATTTAAAACAACTAAAGATAATGTGGATGGAAAGCTGCCTGAATTTATGGAGAAAGGTGGTTTTGGATCCGTTAAGGAGGTTGATTTTATAAATACCGGGATTGGTTCTTTATGCTATTATGAGGGTATAAAGTTGAGATTTGGGTAACTATCAAGATATCTTAAATCTTACTTAAAATAACGTAAACTGAAATCAGGACATTGCTCTTAACTTTTCAAAACTTTTACCCGTGTTCAACTCGAAAAGTAACGTTATGATAAATCAACTTAAGCGCTTATCCCTTGTACTGGCCATTTTTGCTCTATCATCCTGCGATAATGATAAAATAGACCCTGAAGGACCTGAAGTGAAAGACAATATTTCGTTCGCCCTGGATATCCAGCCGATACTGACGTCAAAATGTGCGACCTGTCATAATCCAACGGAGGTAGCACCAGATTTTCGTGAGGGTGAGGCCTACGCTTCTTTCGAGGAGTTGATAGAAGAGGGAGATGTAGTACCAGGTGATGCCGAAGGCAGTGAATTGGTCGAAATGCTGGAAGGTGTTAGTGAAGATGGAAACGACATGCCACCAGGGGAACCTCTCTCGCCAACACAAATCGCCCTTATTAAAAAATGGATCGATGAAGGTGCAAATGACAACTAATAAATTAAATCCTTTCTTTCGATTAGAATTCTTAACCTTCATAGTATTCATGCCATGAAATACAAACATTACATAATAACGATTTTTATATTGACGGGAACCACTTTTCCAGGTTTAGCTCAGGATGCTGATTCTCTGGAAACTAAAAAACCGGATAAGCCTGAACGCCCTGCCTTTCAGAGCGGTTGGTTGATTGATAACCCAACAGGTCTGATAAATACAAAAGGAACTTTTCAATTTGACATTCAGCATAGGTTTGGGGTCATCGAAAGTGGAAATCGTGATTTACTTGGCATGTGGGGGCCTTCTAATATCCGATTGGCATTTAGCTATGCCATATCGGATCGGATAACACTCGGTTTCGGAACAATGAAGGCCAGCCTTATGCAGGATTTCAATATTAAAGCGGGTCTGTTACGACAAACCCGGTCTGGTAGCGTGCCAGTGAGTATTGCTTATTATGGCAATGCCGCAATAGATGCAAGGGAATCTGATTTTTTTCCGAAATCATCCAACCGCTTTTCTTACTTCAGCCAATTGATCATAACAAGAAGATTCAATCGGATTGTATCGCTCCAGGTTTCACCCAGTTACTCTCATTACAATCTTATAAGCGAGGAACTCGACAATGGCCAATTTGCTGTGGCTGTTGGCGGAAAAGTAAGTGTTAGTGATAAAACAGCAATAATCGTCGACTACAGCCAGCCACTTGGACAAAATACTGATAAACAGGGCCTTTCATTGGGTATAGAAATGTCAACAGGCCTGCATACTTTCCAGGTCTTTGTAGGGAATTACAAAGGTATTTTACCGCAAAGAAATTATTTACTTAATGAGAATAAGATTTCAGAGAGGCAATTTTTGATCGGCTTCAATATCAACAGGCTTTGGAACTTTTGAAAAGAATAAGATACCTCATGGCTACCAGCGATAAAAAATACAATAGAGTTTCCAGAAGAGGATTTCTTGGCACTGGTCTGATGCTTCCCTTCCTTCCTGTGACACAGACACCACTACTGGCAGGCAACCAGGAGAAAAAAGAGACTCAGGATAAGGAGGACGATGAATATACCACTATGCTCACATCCGCCGGAGGAGTGGTCAGGGTTAAAAAAAGCACTCTGAAAGAGGCTAAGGTCATTAGCTCAAAAATGTCAAACAAATCCTTGTTGAGTTGGCTAAAATTCAAGGATAAAGGATAATCAAAGCATCGATGGATAAGAATCAGGATAATAAAACGAGGCGTGGTTTCCTTGATAAAGGAGTAAAAATTGGTGCTATGGCCGCCGTTGGCAGTCTGGCATTCATGAAGATCTTTCGAAGTAATGCCAAGGAAAGCACTTCTGAAGTAGCTACCGTGGAATTAATGTCACCTGAAGGAACATTAATGCAGGTTCCCGCTTCTGAGGTAGAAGCAGTGCCGGACAAAAAGACGGATTACAACCCCAGGGAAGGATTTCCGAACCGCAAATTCGTCATGGTAGTAGACCTTGCCAAATGCAGAAATGCCCGGAAATGCCAAAGTTCATGCAATAAAAACCATTATATCACAGGCGAAAATGCATGGATTAAGATCTATAAAATGCAGGAGACGGAGAAGACCGCACCTTACTGGCAACCTACCTTGTGTCAGCACTGTGACCAGCCACCTTGCGTGAAAGTTTGCCCTGTAGATGCCACTTTCAAGAGACGTGATGGGATCGTCCTGATCGATAACAACAGGTGCATAGGATGCCGGTTCTGCATGGCGGCATGCCCCTATTCGGTAAGAATATTTAATTGGTCGGACCCTTGGCAGGGAGAAACTGCCGAAAATACGGATTACAGCCCTGACCATGCTGGCGTACCGGCTCAAAAAGGTACGGTTGATAAGTGTGACTTTTGCCCGCATATGATTGACAAAGGGGAACTACCGCATTGTGTTAGTGCCTGTCCCAATGACGTATTCAGCTTTGGAGATATGTACGAGGATGCCGTGACAAATGGAAGTGGACAATCTTTCAAATTGAGTAAGCTGCTAAAAGACAGGGCAGGATATCGGCTTATGGAAAGCCTGGGAACAGAACCAAGTGTCTATTATCTACCTCCATCCAATAGAGTAGTTGATTTTGAAGAAGGCCTTGAGAATTATACTGAGTTTAAATCAGTAGATAAAACAGAAAAACCATGATGCAGTCGTATGACCAGTTAGTTGAAGATCTGACGCCCAAAAAATTTGGGTGGAAGGGAAAAGTATGGATGATAGCGCTTGTATTGGTAATATTGGTTGGTTTATATTCTTACATCCAGCAGTTAAGGAATGGTCTGATAATAACTGGGATGAGAGATTATGCTCTCTGGGGTGTATATATCTCCAATTTTGTATTCTTTGTGGCTATTAGTCTGGTTGGATCTCTGGTCACCGCTATTTTACGGCTGTCCGGAGTTCAATGGAGTACACCGCTTACCAGGATTGCCGAAATCATTGCCGTAGCAGCGATTATCATGGCCGGATTGACCATTATCATTGATATGGGACGACCGGACCGTATGTTGAACCTGTTTTTACATGGAAGGCTTCAGTCTCCAATTATCTGGGACGTCATTGTAATCACTACGTACCTTTTCATTAGCATTTTACTGCTATACTATCCGTTGTTACCAGATTTCTCTATACTAAAAGAACGATATGCAGGAAGTGGTAAAGTCAGGGAATGGTATAGCAGGCTATCGTTGAACTGGACAGGCACTAGTCAGCAGCATCGTATATATGGTAGGTCAATTAAGGTCCTTTCGGTCTTGATTGTACCGGTTGCTTTTGCCATTCATACAGTGACCGCTTGGCTGTTTGAAACGACCTATCGTCCGGGATGGGACAGTACTAATTTTGGACCTTATTTTATTGCCGGGGCATTCGTAGCTGGAGCAGGAGCTGTGATAGCTGTTATGTTTGTTCTACGTAAAGCGTATGAATTGGAAAATTATATAACCGATGAACATTTTGACAAAATGGGCAAAATTCTGGTTTTGCTGTGCCTTATCTACATCTATTTTAATATTAATGAATACCTGATGCCTTTCTATAAATCTACAGAAGAAGAAGCCATCCATCTGCATAGCCTGTTTTCAGGGCAGTATTCGGTCCTATTTTGGTCGGCAATTGTCGGTGGACTTGTCCTTCCTGTTGTTTTGCTTCTATTCCCGGCGGGAAGAAAGCCATTGCCTCTCTTTATAGTATCACTTGCCGTTGTAGCAGGTGCCTGGTGGAAACGATACATCATAGTTATCCCAACGTTAAGCCATCCCTTCCTTCCAATAGAAGGTGTTCCTGAGTCATGGCGGCACTATTTTCCTACATGGATGGAATGGTCGATTACTTCTGCCACACTTGCAATGGCGTTGCTGATTATCACCCTTCTAGTGAGGTATTTACCTATTGTGCCGATCCATGAAACGGCAGAAGAGAGAGGATTGGAAGCTCACACAACTACAAAGCCATGAGATATATAATAAAATATTTGCCCTTGTTTTTTGTATCCTGTCTGTTGGTTTCAGCTCTCTCAGCCTCTTCAAAGGATGAAAAATACAGAGCAAGAATATCGTTGGAACGAGTTAAAGTGATGAATGATCAATCTTACATCAATATTTCAGTAAAGTATAAAGGTGAAGACGGGTTTGAGCCAGCAAACGATCTTACTCTTAGCGTTTATCGTCGGGTAAATGAGGACTCACTCGTTAGCCTGGGACAAGTAATCACAAATTCGGATGGCATGGCGAAATTTCTTATGGAAGATGTAATTAAGACATTCGATACGACAGGGGTATACAGTTACACGGTAGCCATTGAGGATGATGAAAGATTCAGAGATGCGGATAAGACCATAAGCTTTTCAGAGGCCAACCTATTAATAAAAATTATCATGATCGATAGCGTTTACAATATATCTGCAACCCTGACGGATGAAAAAGGCGATTATCTTCAAGGGGAGTTCCTTCAAGTAGGCCTTAAAAGACTCTACGGATCGTTGGTAATTGGTCAGGATAATTACGAAACTGATGAAAAGGGGACCATTCTTGTACCACTGGAAGAACGTATGCCTAGCCTAAATGGAAACCTGACCTTTGAAGTGGTATTAAAGGAAAGTGATGTTTATGGGACGGTCAAAGCAAGTGTTAGTGCACCCATTGGAATACCAATTGAGGATGAGTCAACTTTTGATAAGAGGACCATGTGGTCTCCACCAAACAAGGTTCCACTCTATCTTTTGATCTTTCCCAATTTAATTATACTGGGTGTTTGGATACCTCTNTTATTACTCACATTTAACTTATATAGAATTTCAAAATCTAAAAAGGTCGAATCATGAAACAACTGTCATTATTAATACTTGCTACCATGCTTTTAGCTCTTTACTCATTCATACAACCGGATCAGTCCACGGACTGGGAAGTACCTGATTCAGCAAAAAAGATGAAAAATCCGACTGATGTCCTGGACAAAGAAAATATTGCCCTGGGTAAATCTTTTTTTTCTAAATACTGTCAGTCCTGTCATGGTAAAGAAGGGTATGGTGACGGACCCAAGGCGAAAGAGTTGAAAGGAGACATGGGAGATTTTTCATCGGAGGAATTTCAAACACAGTCAGATGGTACGTTATTTTACAAAATGACGAAAGGCAGAGGAGATATGCCAAGTTTTGAAAAAAAGATCGTCGATCCCGAAGACCGATGGTTAATTGTCAATTACCTGAGAATGTTGAAAGAATAAGGTCACTTCTAGATCATTAATCATTTAAACAATGAAAGATGTTGATCAAAAGATTTCCCGTGCGGACATGGCTGACAGATTTATTGATCTGGCAAATGAATTCACAAAGACGGAATCGAAAGAACGTATTGGGGCTGCATTTATGTTCGCGGCGGCACGATATAATGCATTTGAAGCATTTTCTAAATCCACCAACCTTACCAATGATAAAGAAGATGCTATAAACTGGTACACTCGTGAGTACAGGAGGATGCTTGAAGCAAATGTGGATGATCTGATTCAAACAATGAAATAAAGTATTTGAGATTGACAAGTTGGAAAATTGTTTGCAGTCGCAAAATTTATCTTTTTGCACTTTGTTATTTATGTGTTGATGTTTTGGCTTACTCACAAGAAGTGAACACCTCAACCACTGGGACGAAAATTACTAATGAAACCGTTGTCAAACACAAGTCAGCCGTATCTTCTGATGTAATCAACGAGGAAAAGAAGAAACCGGAATTTAGTGTTGATTTTTTTGTAGGGGCATCATCCATTCTGACTGGTCGCTCATCAGGTAAAAATGAAAACTACAACTATCATTACATTCCAGCATACGGATTTGGCGGGGATTGGGGCTATTCTGTTACATCTAAACTCTCCGCCCATGCAGCTTTAGGTTTTCTACAGCGAGGGGCAGAGTTTGACAGTGTTAGCTTTGCTGACCAAGGACGTTATAGGCTGTCCTATATTGACTTGTGGGGATATCTGGAGTACACTTCAGGGAGCCAAATAGCATTTACTTTTTTGGCGGGTCTGACCCAGAGTACCCTCGTATCAGCCGGTTTGACTTTGTCGGATGTAAAGAGTAATGCAATGGACAACTTTAAAAGGATTGATTTGGGATTGATGACTGGTCCGGGAATTCTCTTCCCAACTACAAATAACAATGAAATTCGTTTGCGTTTCATTTTCAGCTATGGCTTCAGAGATGCGTTTGCAGAATGACATTTTAATGATGACATCAAAGCACATAATCACGCAATCTTTGTTCAGATGGGTTATGTATTTAACTAATTCAATAGGATTGTGTTTATGATTTAAAAAAGGATGCAATGTCTGTTGACCTGGGAAGGGCAGAATCTTTTTCATCAAAAAAATTCCATAAATCATAACCACGATATATTAAAACAGGATATCGGTTTTGTAGTACGATTTATAAAGTCAGAACGAAACTGTTATGAAACCAATTATTCTCTTTCCAGGCATCCTCATTTTGCTGGTACTCTTTACCTGTCCAGCCAAAGCACAACGAACTTACATTACTCGAAAAGGCAAACTGGTTGCAAAAACTTTGGATAGGGATTCTCTTAAAATCAATGAGTACAAAAATATTAATGTGCTTCTGGACTATGATAAAGCTGAGGTGATTATCAATTTCAAACTTGATGATAGCCTGGATGATCATATACCATCCAATAGGTTTTTTTATGATTATGATGTGGCCATCAATTCGAAGCTTTCTCTTTCCGAAATAGAAACCCAATCTCATCCAGACCGGAATTTCAATTTAAAAGGGCATTTGATCTATAATGAAGCTGCCTACTATATAACTGGTGACGGGGTATTGGAGCACTGGGAAGGAAGTGAATATATGTCTTGTCTATTGACAATGAATATCAAACTGATGGATGATATGAAACTTAAATTAGGATCCTATGGGCAGTTAGAGTCTATACACCTTTTCCAAACGGTACTGAGCCAGGAAGTTTTGGATGAACGGGAAAAAACAGGGTACTGATTTGACTTATGAAAATTTCATCAATTCTTGTCCTTAGGTCATCAATCTCAAGGGAAGAAACAGAGTAAAATATATTAAGATAAATACTTAATGTGATGGAAGATTTTTCAAGGACATTGAATTTGGTTTCTACCGAAGAAATACCGGAGGATGTATGGAATGCGATAGAAAATAGTCTTGGAAGTAAGGAAGGTGTCAGCTATAAAAGGAACAGCCAGAACAGTTTTAGTATAAAATTTCCTTCCTACCAATACAGCTCTGAATACATCCTGGATATTGTTAAAAAGACAGGTTTCAAGGAAAGGAAAAAAGAGAAAAAATCACTTTGGAGGAGATGGATTGATTCTATAGTTAGTGATACTGATAGCTCCCTCGGTTCGCGAAGACTGGACTGTTGTTCACTGAACAGACTTAATCAGAATCAAGTCAATAAATGATCTAAATATCATCAATAATGTACAAGATTTCAAAAATAGTTGAGCACGGTTTGAACGTAAATTCACATAGCATTAAAAACTTAAAATCGATGAAATACTTGAGCATCATACTTCTTGGATTTTTCTCCTTCCATTCATTTTCACAGGTTCGGTTTCATCCTGAGGCCAGCAAGATAGCCGTGCAGGGTAAGTCAACCCTACACGATTGGGAATCCCTGGTGAAAATGGAAGATGTAAAGGTGGAATTGCACATTGAGGAAGCCGATCCTCTTCTACTGGGTCATCTAAGATTGACGATACCAGCTAAATCTATCAAAAGCGGAGAAAGTATGATGGATAACAAAACCTATGAGGCGCTAAAGGCGGAAAAATATCCTGTCCTCAAATATGAAGTAGAGGTATTTGAATATCGTGAAGGTGAAGTGGTAGCCTCTAATGGTAGGTTAAGAATCGCCGGAATGGAGAAGGAAATACCTGTCACTGCGAAATACAAAATGAATTCCAGTAACAGGGAAATCTCATTTACAGGATCAGTATCCTTCAAAATGACCGACTTTAACGTCTCTCCACCTACTGCCATGTTGGGTACGATGAAGACAGGGGATGAAGTGACAATCAAATACACCATAGTCGTTGAAAATTCTTAATAAAAATAATAGTTATCATGAAAACACACTTGAACCCGAGATATCTCGCGATTTTATTTATTCTGGGAACGAACTATGTATTTGCCCAGCAACCTGAGCTAGGCTACTTCCGAACCAACGATAAGGATGGCCTGAATGTATTTGAGACTCCCAAACAAAGCGATGTTGTCTTTGACGGACTGAAAGTTCGTGTGGGAGGTGATTTTGCCCTGCAATTTCAGGGGATCTCCCAGACAAACTCTGGAGATTCACTGGCTACACTTGGCAACAATTTTAACCTGCCCACTGCTAATCTTAATCTCGATGTGCAACTCGCCGATGGTATGAGAATGCATTTGCGGACGTATCTGTCTTCCCGCAATCACACAGAAGCGTATGTCAAAGGAGGATATCTACAGATCGATAAGTTGGACTTTATTCAACCGGGACTATTGAGCGGTTTTATGAATGTAGCAACTCTGAGGTTCGGTATGGATGAGATCAATTATGGTGATGTACATTTCAGAAGATCTGACAATGCACGAGCTATTTTTAATCCTTTTGTAGGTAACTACATCATGGATGCTTTTACCACAGAACCATTTGCTGAATTGACCATCCAAAGTTCAGGCTTTATAGGCGTGCTGGGGGCTACAAACGGACGGCTCAACCAAAGTGTGACCAGTACAGATGAGGGTTTTGTGATTTTCGGAAAACTCGGGTATGACAAACAATTGAACGATGATCTGAGGATCCGGCTGACTGGTTCATTTTACAGTAGCTCTGACAAAAGTACCCGTGACTACATCTATGGAGGTGATCGGGCAGGAAGCAGGTACTATGCTGTGGCTGAAGGAAGTAATTTTTCCGGCCGATACAATCCAAGATTCAGCTATCTCACTTCTTTCCAGATAAATCCATTCGTGAAATTTCAGGGTTTTGAATTCTTTGGAGTTTATGAAGTTGCCAATAATGGAGATGACGCTACAGGAGGTGGATTTACCCAGCTTGGAGCCGAAGCGCTCTACAGGTTTGGTGCCGATGAACAATGGTACCTGGGAGGCCGGTACAATTCTGTAAGTGGGGAAGTGAATGATAATGCTTCTACTGTTGAAATCAGTAGAGTTAATGTTGGAGCGGGTTGGTTCCTAACGAAAAATGTGCTGACCAAAATCGAATATGTTAACCAAAAATACGATGGTTCTGGATTCGATGGCACCCTGTACCAAGGAGCAGAATTTGATGGAATTGTGATAGAGGCAGCAATAAGTTTCTAGAAATTGAAATTGGTTAGTTGAGTAGTGGTGGCGGTGATTGGGTCTGTCAATTGGCAGGCCCTTTACCTATTGAATGATACCTCAAGCTCAGTGCAAGTGTGATAATTGATCCATCATTAGTTAATTGAAAGTGGAAGAATCAATCGTTTATATTAGAAATATGGTATGTCCTCGCTGTATAGATACGGTAAAAAGTATTTTTAGCGAACTGGATGTTCCTATTATCAAGATACAATTGGGAGAAGTAATCACACCCTCTTCCCTTGATAAAGCTCAAAAAATATTCTTAAGTGGAAGGTTATCTGACCATGGGTTTGAACTATTGACAGATAGCAAGTCTAAATTGATAAGTCGGATTAAATCTCTACTTGTTCATTGGATTCATTATCCTACAGAAGCTATGAATAAGAATTTTTCATTGCTCTTATCTGAGGAACTGGATCATGATTATTCATACCTCAGTAAGCTGTTTTCCTCGGTGGAGGGTATTACCATAGAACGGTTTATTGTTCGTCAAAAGGTCGAAAAAGTAAAGGAATTTATTGCCTACAATGAGCTGAGGCTATCTGAGATTGCATATCAGATGGGTTATAGCAGTGTGGCGTATCTTTCCACGCAATTCAAGAACGAGACAGGAATGACACCAACAGAGTTTAAAAAACTAAAGAAACCTGGTCGGCAATCACTGGATTCAATATAGGTACAGGATGATAATGAATAATCAGTTTCTTGTGTGGGAGCAACCATTATGTAACTAATGATACTATTCACCAAAAAGGGGAATAATAAGTTTGAATAAATAAAAAACTGTTGAAATGGGATATTATATATCTACTGAGGTTAAAGGCGACTTCAATGAGGTTGTAGAGAAAGTGATCAAAGAACTGAGTAATGAGGGTTTCGGTGTATTGACAGAGATCAATATTACAGAGACCTTAAAGAAAAAGTTAGGCGTTGATCTATACAATTATAAAATTCTGGGTGCTTGTAACCCACCCTATGCATATAAGGCGATTCAAGCCGAAAATAAGATTGGGACAATGTTGCCTTGTAATGTGATTGTTCAAGAAAGGGAGGGTGGTAAAATTGAAGTATCTGCAGTTGACCCCATAGCATCAATGCAGGCAGTAAAGAATGAAAGTCTTGAAGAAATTGCAATAGAGATCAGTGAAAAGCTAAAATCCGTAATTGTCAATGTCAAATAACAATAATAGTTACATAGTAAAGAATCACTAATTGAATCCTATTATCAGAATAACGCTTGGAATGAATCCAATGGATGATATTTTATTTATTTGAGCTATGGTATCCATTTGATTATATCCTACCGGGTGACTGATCTGAATCTGATTGATCCGATAGTCCAATGTGTTCTGTCGATTGTAGAGGTTGAAAACATTTAATGTGGCACTGAAAACCATATTGTTGATAGTGGTATTGTATTTTACCCCTGCATCCAGGCGATGATAGTCCGGAAGTCGCGCATTGTTTTTATCTCCTTCATCGACCAGCATGATGTGAGGATTGTCACTGTTGTTGAACTCGTTATTCGCAGAATAGGGTTTCCCGGATCCGTATAACCACGTAGTGAAGAGTTCCCATTGTTTCCATTTCAATGAACCGTACAGATTGACTTCATGGCGCTGATCATGATCAGCATAGTACTCCCTGCCATCATTCAGGTCATCAAATTGATGCCTTACGGTGCTCATCGTGTAGCCAGCCCAGGCATTGAATATTGGGGCGGATCGCTTGATGAGTAACTCAAACCCCTCGGAATAACCAACACCTTCAAAAAACAACTCACGGTAATTGGGAAATTCGGTGACCAGTCCACCATTGCTGAATGCATATTCTAGCAATCCCGTATAATCCCTGCGGAAGTACTCGCCGTACAACAGGATAGATCCTNGGTTGTACTCAAAACCCGTCATGTAGTGATTGGCTCGCTGAACGGGGATCCTGTNATTATCTGCCAATATCCAAAAGTCCCGGCTTCCCTGGAGTGCATTCTTCGTNTTGGACTGATTGATGAACTGGTGATAGATTCCATAACCAACCTTTATCCGAAATGCTGGATGTACACTCCAACCGGCTGAAAGGCGGGGTTCAGGGTACCATTTGTTGGTGACTTCATAATAATTGTCACGAAATCCAAGGTTTATATTTAATCTATCAGATAGATTAAAATTGTACATTCCAAAAACACTCATCTGATACTTGTTGTCCANTATTTCATCCACGATTTCAATCGTGTCTGTGACATTTAGGTAATGCGTACTGAAACGGGTAGCATTTACTCCTAGTCGCAGCGATTGGGTATTCGTTAAAAACCATTCATGATCAAGCTTAAAAGATATATCGCTGATTTCGTTTTTTTGATCTGTCATGGTCGAACTACCGACCGGAACCTGGTCACTTCCTGTAGAGATCGAGGTGGTCACGTCATCATACGTACTCTTATAGTGTGAGTACGAAAACAGCAGATTGGAATAGTGGTTGGAATTCCATAGACGTGACCATTTGATGGAGGATCCGATATTCCCCCAATTGATCACACCAATGGACTTCTGAGATACGTCAAGTGTGTCGATGATCACCGTTTCGGTCGATTCGGTGAAATTCAGCAGGTCATTACTGTCGTAAAAACTGAATGAAAAATGGTTTTTCAATCCTATTTTGGAAGAGATCCGGAAATTGAGATCTGAATAATAGAAATCAGGCTNCAATGCCTGTTTCGTAACATCAACCTGTTGCTGCTGATCCATACCTCCATGACCCATACCTCCTCCGGATCCGATGTTACCATTGGCTTGGGTTTCACTTAGCAGAGGTGTGAAGTTGGAAAATATTTTTTCAAACAGCGAGGTGCTGATGATATCTGTGTAGGATCTGCGGGCGGAAAAGAACAAGGAAGTTTTATCCTGAACAATCGGGATCTCCAGTGAACTGTTGACACTTAGCAGACTGGCACTGAGATATCCGCTGGTCTTCTTCAGATTGCCTTCCTTACCTGAAATGTCCACAACACCGGAAACCCGTCCGCCGTAACTGGCATTGTAGGCACCTTTGTACAGGTGAATCGACTTGACAGCAAAAGGATTGAAAGCACTGAAATATCCAAAAAAGTGGTCCACATGGTAAACGGTAAATCCATCAAATAAGAAGAGGTTTTGATTGGCCGTACCCCCCTGGATGACCAGTCCGGATGAATTCTCATTCGTGGCATTGATACCCGGAAGCAATTGTAGTGTGCGAAGCAGATCTGTTTCGCCAGCAGCCGGGACACTGTAAGCAATCTTGGGATTGATATCCAGTTTTCCGATCTCTTCACTTTCCATGAAGTCATTGTTTTTCTTGTCAGTGATGACTACTTCCTCCAGTTTACGAGTGTTTGGGATCATATTGACATAGAGTCGTTTGTTGATGGAATTTTCATCAATGATGATCACTGTATCCTGGTATCCAAGGTAAGACAGGACCAGTGAGGACGGAAGCTGGGTCCCTCTGAAGGTGAAATACCCGTCCACATTGGTGACGAGATTTGTTTTTGCAGTCTCATCCCATACATAGGCGTAGGGTAATCGTTCGCCGGAAGAGGCATCCTGGACAACACCAATAATCGAATACTCAGTGGAGGAATTCGGATTCTTATCTGATTTGTAGAGGATAATCACGTCCTGCTCGAGAATTTCGAAGGTNAGCGGTGACAGGTCCAAGAGAGCCTGAAACGTTTCATGAACAGTCAGATCAATGATAGAGGTAGTGATGGTGATGTCATTCACCAACTGATCCCCATAGGCAATTTTAAGATCGTATTTTCTTTGCAGGNCCGNTAATACTTCCTTAAGCGAAGTATTCGTAAAAGATTCATTGATCCGGATCTCAGGATCATTTGCATAGCCAATTGACAAAATGAAATAAAACAATATGCAAAGTATGGGGTGTTTCGTCATTGGTCTTATCCGGTGGCATTCTGATCATTCGATCACAACAGTTCCGTCTGCAAGTTTATAACTTAAACCGAGCGGTTGACAGATCAATTTTAAGGCAGTTTCCAGATTTTCGTCAGTAAAGTACCCTGTATAGCGCGTTTGATGATGCGCATTATTGAGGACCACCTCAATATCGAACTGTCGTGATAATGTAGCTGCTACATCGATTAGCAGGTCATTGTCAAAATAGAACTGACCGGTACGCCAGTTACCCTGCCGATTGGAATTCAGCGCATATTGTTCTTTTTGTCCATCATAATGTCTTACACCCTCTCCGGGGATCAGTAGGGTCTGGTCTCTGCCCACGGTCACCTGAACCTTGCCAGTGTAGCATTCCACCTGATAGTCACCGTTTCTTGCATATACATTGAAACTTGTCCCCAATACCCGGGTAGTGCCTTGTGTTGATGAAACAGAGAACGAACGTCCTTTTTCAACTTCAAAGAATGCTTCTCCGTCCAATTTCAGATTCCGGTTCAATTTCCAGGTCAGTTTGTTGTATTGCATGGTTGATCCGGCATTCAGTGCTGCACGTGACCCATCGGGAAAAACGTGGGTTATCTGCATGGCTCGTTGCGTCCGGACCTCAACATGCTGCATCTGATAAAATGTCCATCCTGCGACTAACAAAAGGACCACTGAGGCAGCAATCTTCCACATCCATGAACCAAAAGTGGATACTGGCGAATCAGCGGTCATTTCAATGACCTGGGCTGCTGCCTCATCACTATCCAATTTGGCGAACATCTCCGTCATTAGCTTGTTGACCGGTGGTTTATGGTATTCGAGGGAGGCGAGCTTGTTCTTTATTTTGCCATCAAATTGTTCCATTGTTGTTCAGCTTAAGTTCATGGACTGAAGCACAGATTTAAGTTTTGTTCTTGCCTTGGCGAGGTTAGACTTTGAAGTTCCTTCGGATATGTGGAGTTTTTCCGCTATTTCACGGTGGTTGTATCCTTCAAGCGCATACAGGTTAAACACCATCCGATAGGCAGGAGATAGCTTTTGTACCTCTTCAAGTATTTCATCAGCCGAGATGGTGTCAATAATCGAATCATCCCAGTTTTCGGTAGCATGATCCATCGTATCCAAATGGTGTTGTCTGCTTTTATTCTTTCTAAAGTAGTCGATGGCCGTATTGATCAGTATCCTGCGAAACCATCCTTTGAAGGGTTGGTTGGGTTGATACTGATCGAGGTTTCTGAATACTTTCATAAATCCATCATTTACGACTTCCATGGCTTCTTCCTCGCTATCTGCATATGGTAAGGATACGGTCATGGCATATGGGTAATACATCTGATAGAGTTTTTCCTGTGCGCTTCTGTCGCTGTTTTTGCAATCTTCCAGTATGGGTTGAATGGATTCAGACACGGCTGTTTAAGTCAGAAAACCGGGAATCAGTCAGGACTCCCGGTTGCTATGCTTAATCATTTATTATCCATGATGTGGCATTCTATCCAGAACCTCGATGAAATTGCCTTCGGTATCGAAGATAAGAATTCCAGCATCCCTCAGCATAACATGGATCTCTTCAGTTTCATCATGGGTACCTAAGCGGGCACGCAAGATCTCATCGTTAGGATACTTGGTCGTCACATATTCGAGGATAGTTTCGGACAGTTCGTCTATTGCCAATTCCTCGAATGATTCGCAGTGACCATTTCCCCGCATGATCATATCAATGAAGTTACCTTCCTGATCAAAAAGGAGTCCACCTACTTGTTCGACAAGTACATGAAACTCAACCAGGTCTTCACTCCANACCACTGCAAAAGCCATNAGGATCTCCAGGTCAGGATATGTTNNTGTGATNTAATCGGTAATGGCTGCAGGAAGTTCGCTGGGATCNATTTCTTCAGGACTTACTTCATCATGACCTCTGTAGGAATGTGTGCCNTCACCCATCATATTACCATNTTGNCCTCCANTCATTCCACTTCCGTTCATTCCNCCATTCATTCCACTTCCNCTCATNTTCATGTGATCCCCAGACATGCCATCATGTTGTTCATCTTCCATCTCCATCCGTGAATTGATGTTACCAAAACCGAACAGGTCACTGTGATCATCAAATACCAGATTGGTATTGTTTGACATAAATGCTTCGTAGGTAAGGTTATCCTTTTCATCCGTGACCTCAAAAAAGTCAGTCACTACTTCACCCGTAAAATAGGTATCAATAAATACCTGACTTTTTGAGGGTATTTCACTGGTAGCAAGCGTATTGATCTGCTCGTCCAACTTGACATCATCATGGCCTAATTGACAAGCACTGAGTGCTGCAGCTGCCAGTGTATAAAGAATTGAATTTTTCATTTTTATGGTATTTATGTTTTAAAAATCAATAACTGCCCCCAGTACGAAGGTCAGAAGTGAAAGGGTTGCCAGCCAATAGAAAAAATATTCAGTATCATAAAAAATGTAGAAGTTCTATCCTACAAAATGATAAGCATGGCAACCATCATCAGGCTCATAAACGCACCACCAGCTATCCCCCAGTGCATCGTGTGGTTGTTTGAATTAGATTGCTGATTGACAAATGAACCAGGGTTTGCTAAAAATGCCTGACGACATTCCTCTGAATCAAAATGATAAATAGTATTCTGATATTCTGCGCTAAGCCAAACATTTGTATTTATAACTTGATTACATACCGGATCAATTACCTGATCAGAGTTAGTGTTCGACATATGCATTAAAGGCATGCAGGATGATAGCAGGATTGTGAGTATTATCACAGTTGATATCCTTTTTGATTGTTTCATATTGCTCTCAATTAATTTGATTGCAAGGTGATATAAAGTATTCGGGATATTAATGATGACTGCATTACCGTTATCTGATTTAATTCATCAGTGATAGTCGGAATTCATTAAAGATTAGTCCAAAAATCATAAACTAGTTATTGCACAGAGTGTGTATATACTAGCATTTTAGATAATTCAAGACTGATGAATGATCCAGGTATAGTGTTATCCAAAATATCATAAATCATTCTCCGAATCCTGTAACGGATTATCAAGCCTGGTTGAGGAACTTTATAGTATTATAGTAAGCTGTGGGATTAGCCCATGGAGAAAAAAACACATAAAGCGGATTCAATAATGAAACATTCATACCAAATAACCGGAATGACCTGCGATGGTTGCAGAGCTCATGTTGAGAAAACCCTCAATGAAATCGAGGGGATTTCAAAAGCTTCGGTGGATTTACACAATAAGGAAGTGGTCTTGGAAATGGAATCTCACGTTCCAATAGAGACGTTAAAGGAGGCCATGAAGAAGGACGGTAGTCGCTACGATATACATCTTCCGGGCTCTCATGAACACCATCATCATTCTAATCACCAAACTCAGAAAAAGGCTGAAGGAGGATCAGGGAAATACTATTGTCCTATGCTTTGCGAAGGGGATAAGAGATATGATGAGCCAGGCGATTGCCCGAAATGTGGGATGGATCTGGAGAAAGAGGAAGCTCCCAAAAGCTCAAAAACCATCTACACATGTCCCATGCATCCTGAAATCGAGCAGGATCATCCGGGTTCATGCCCAAAGTGCGGAATGGATCTGGAACCAAAAAAAGCATCCGATGTGGCCAGTTCCGAGGAGCATAAGGTATATAAGAAAATGCTCACCAAGTTTTGGATTTCAGTCGCTTTCACACTTCCGGTCTTTTTCATCGCTATGAGCGAAATGATTGGTGTTTCCCTAACGGGAATCGCCAGTGCGAAAACATGGGGATGGGTTCAGCTTGTTTTGAGTACTCCGGTCATATTTTACTCCTGTTGGAACTTCTTTGTGCGTGGGTACAAATCCATCATCAATCGCTCCCCCAATATGTGGACGTTGATCATGCTAGGAGCTGGTGCCGCATACCTGTTCAGTATTGTAGCGTTGCTATTTCCTGAGATTTTTCCGCACCAATTCAAATCTCATGATGGAGCTGTCCACTTATATTTTGAAGCAGCAGTTGTCATTCTCACACTGATTCTGCTAGGGCAACTACTTGAAGCAAAGGCAAGGAGTCAGACGAACTCAGCAATTAAAGAATTACTCAACCTCGTACCACCCGAAGCAACGGTAATAAGAGATGGTGAAGAAAAGACCATTCCTTTAGAGCATGTCAAATTGGACGACATTCTCAAAATCAAACCAGGTGAAAAGGTACCAGTAGATGGTGAAATAATAGAGGGGAAAAGTAGCATCGATGAATCGATGATTACCGGGGAGCCAGTTCCCGTCGAGAAATCCGAAGGAGATAATGTCATTGGAGGAACGATCAATGGGACGAGTTCCTTTCAGATGAAAGCTCAAAAAGTTGGAAGTGATACCTTGCTTTCACAGATCATCGAAATGGTCAATAAAGCCAGCCGCACCAAAGCACCTATTCAAAATCTGGCTGACAAAGTATCAAGTTACTTTGTGCCAATTGTCGTAACCATCGCAATCATTGCTTTTGCTGTTTGGGCGATATGGGGACCCGATCCGAAACTGGTTTATGCTTTCACTAGTGCGGTTACCGTGCTGATCATAGCTTGTCCATGTGCGTTAGGCCTGGCCACTCCAATGTCTATCATGGTTGGAACCGGTAAAGGTGCCAAGCAAGGAATATTGGTAAAAGACGCGAGAGCCATTGAAGAAATGCACAAAGTGACTACACTGGTCATTGATAAAACAGGAACAATCACTCAGGGGAAACCATCACTTCAGGATGTAAGATCATTGGATGACAAGCACAATGCTGAAACAATTCTAAAAAATGCTGCTTCACTGGAATCTAGTAGTGAGCATCCATTAGCACATGCCATTGAGGAAGGAGCTCGGAACAAAGGATTAAATGCGCTCAAAGTGGATGACTTTGATTCCATCACCGGGAAAGGAATTACCGGGAAAGTGGATGGCACTGAAATCGCCATTGGAAATAAAAAGCTATTGGAAGAATTTGATCTTATCCTCAATCAGGAACATGAAGACGAAGTGAAGCAAAGACAGCTGGAAGGACAAACGGTCATGTTTGTTGTGGTTGATAGGGAAGTTGCAGGTTTTATAAGTGTTGCTGACCCTATCAAGGAATCATCAGCAAGTGCCATTAAGCATTTGCAAGAGCAAGGATTGGAAGTGATTATGCTCACTGGTGACAATAAGAATACGGCCAAAGCGGTTGCCGATAAACTTGGCTTAGATGGATACGAAGCAGATCTATTGCCTGAGAACAAATATGAGAAAGTCAAAGCACTTCAGGACGAGGGAAAAATAGTGGCCATGGCTGGAGATGGAATAAATGATGCACCAGCTTTGGCACAAGCAAATGTCGGAATTGCCATGGGCACAGGTACGGATGTGGCTATCGAGAGTGCAAGTCTGACATTAGTTAAAGGTGAGTTGGACGGAATTGTAAGAGCACGAAAACTAAGTACCGATGTGATGCGGAACATCAAACAGAATCTGTTCTTTGCCTTTGTATATAACATGCTAGGTGTGCCAATTGCAGCGGGGGTGCTTTTCCCGATTTTTGGCCTCTTGTTAAGTCCGATGCTGGCCGCATTGGCGATGAGCCTGAGTTCAGTATCAGTAATAGGAAATAGTTTAAGATTAAGATAGAATGATAAAGAATTTGTTCGTGATAGCCCTTGTGGGAATGATCGGCTGCACCAAAGCGCCCCCAACCGCCCAGGAGGTTGTGGATCAAGCCATTGATTTTTCTGGTACGGAAAAGTTAAAAAATGCATCGGTAGCCTTTGATTTCAGAAAGATGAACTACGAGTATTGGCGCGAAAACTGGAAGTTTAGCTACACACGAATTCAGCATGACACAGCCAATAACGAAATCAAAGATATTTTGAGTAATGATGGCCTGATTCGCCTGATCAATGGTGAAGAAGCGGACATTACAGGTGAGCGGAGAACGGCCTACTCCAGTTCAGTTAATTCTGTTATGTATTTCGCATTTCTCCCGTTGTGGCTCAATGATCCGGCAGTCAATAAATTCTATGTTGGCACAGTAGAATTGGAGGGAAAGAAGTATCATAAAATCAAGATAACATTCTCAGAAGAAGGCGGTGGGGAAGATTTCGAGGACATCTTCTACTACTGGTTTGATACCGAAGATTACAGCATGGATTATCTGGCATACAGCTACATAGAGAAAGAAGGAATAGGCATGAGGTTTAGAAAGGCATACAATGTCAGAAGAATTAACGATGTAGTGATCCAAGACTATGTTAATATGAAACAAAAATCAAAAGGGATTGAGCTAGAGGAAATAGATAAAGCGTACTTGGATGATTTTTTAGAGCAACTTTCCGTTATTGAATTGGAAAACGTCAAAATTGAGTTAAATAATAAGTGAAAATGAAAAACCTTATACTAACTATTGCCGTGCTTGCCTTGGTAGGATGTAGCACCGGAGAAAAGAAAGAAGAGAATGCCGACCATGCCCAACACCAGCATGAAGCGAAGAAAGAAGATGGTGAGAAAAAGCCTTTGAGTCCGCGAACGGCCTCAATGTCTAACATTGGATCCAATCACGTTCACATTGACTATGGATCTCCAAGCAAAAGAGGTCGTATGATCTTTGGTGGCCTTGTTGGGTATGGCACTGTTTGGGCAACTGGTGCGCACAAAGCAACATGGATTGATTTTGGACAAGATGTAATCATCGATGGGGTTGAGATTGTTGCAGGAAAGTACGGGCTATTTACTATTCCCGGAGAAACGGAATGGACAATCATTATTAGCAAAGATTGGGACATGCACCTTGCCGATGATTATAACGAAACAAATGATGTTGTCAGGGTTACTGCAGAGGCGCGGAGCTTAGATGAAGTTGTTGAATCATTAACCTTCGAGGTATCTCAGGTCGATGAGATGAATGGTCAGGTCACTATTAAATGGGATCAGACTGCTGTTTCTTTTGATGTTAAGAACAAATGAGAAATTCAGTAATTCTACTCTTGTTAATTGCGGTTATTTCCTGCCAACCTAAGAAGGAATCATTTCTTAGCAAGGTTCAACTGACTGATTTGAAAGGGGAGACCCTGGATTCAGAGCAATTCAGTAACAAAGTTGTCATTCTCAATCTGTGGGCAACATGGTGTAATCCATGCATCAAGGAAATGCCTGATTTGGTGGAAATGGAGAAAGAATTGCCGGAAGACTTTGTGCTCATATTGGCATCCGACGAATCGCTTGAAAAGATTCAACAGTTTATCGAAAGGCGATCATTCGATCTGTCATTTACTCAAATTCAAACTTCGGTGGAATCATTAGGTGTCTACTCCTTGCCAACCACTTTCATTATTGGAAAGGAAGGACAACTTTTAGAAACGCTTGTGGGTGCACGAAAGTGGGACAGCCCGGAGCAAATTGAACAACTCAAAACCTACTTAAAATGAAATCACTATCCCTATTAACTTTCATTGCTATCGCCCTGGTATCATGCCAACCGGGTTCGGAGCAAAAGAGAGAAACGACCGCACTTGAAACCATTGAATCCCCTTCAGGAATCAATGCCTCTTTACCATACCTGATTAAGGGCGGTGACGACCTTTTGTACATGTCATGGGTAGAGAAAGGAGACTCTAACTGGGTTGACCTAAAGTACTCCGTTTATCAGAATTCAGAGTGGAGTACACCTGAGTTAATAGCCTCAGGGAACGACTGGTTTGTAAACTGGGCAGACTATCCAATGATGTCAGTGGATAATAAAGGCAACATGATTGCTCATTTCCTGGCTAAGAGTTCGGCCGGCACCTACTCCTACGATGTGAATGTTGTTTATAAACCTTCCGGTGGCCGGTGGTCAGAACCGGTTATTCCGCATAAGGATGGCACACCTACCGAGCATGGTTTTGTCACAATGCTTCCAAACAATGACGGCTCATTCTTGCTAACCTGGCTAGATGGACGGAATACAGGCGGTGGTGATCATGACAGTCATGATGCTCATGGTGGTGGAGGAGCCATGACCATTCGTACAGCAACACTGGATATGGAAGGCAACCTGAAAAATGAAGCTGAGTTAGATTCAAGAGTTTGCGATTGTTGTCAGACAGGAGGGACCATGACCTCTAATGGACCAGTGATTGTCTATCGTGACCGATCGGAGGAAGAAATGAGAGACATGTCTTTCGTTAAGTTAATCAACAATAAATGGACAGAGCCAAGGCTTGTTAATTCAGATGCATGGAAGATTGCCGGATGTCCGGTGAATGGCCCACGCATAGCGTCATTTGGAAATGCCGCAGCTTCAGCATGGTTTACGGCAGCCGAAGGAATTGCTAAGGTAAAGGTGGCTTTCATGGATGATTCTGGAGATAAGTTTCAGGGACCCATCATTGTCGATGATTCTGTTTCTGTAGGCAGGGTAGATATAGTGATGGCTGACAATCAAACTGCTTATGTTAGTTGGCTGGACCTGGAAGGAGAAACTCCACTGATTAAATTCAGAAAAGTATCAAAGGATGGCACAATGGAAGATGCTATCACAGTGGCCGAAACGAGCGCTTCAAGAGGCAGTGGATTTCCCCAAATGGAAATGATTGATGGTACAGTATATTTTGCCTGGACTGATGTCGATCAAGGAGTTATATCCCTATTATTGATGAGATTGGAAGTATTAGATTGAAATACCAAGGAAATTAATAGGATTTGAAATGTTCCATTTTGTTAATAGCTACGAGAATAAGATATATTCTCAAAAAAATCTATTCTTGTGCTAAATAGGGTCTCAATAGCCATGGATATTAAAGTGCCCTTATCTGCTAACCAAACCTCCCTGAGTATGTATCCCAATTGACTACCTAAGGATATGGTTGGTCAACTTCTATACATTCTCTATAAAACCTGAACATAATTTTCATTCCAAGCTATTGCCATTTCTTGAGAACATTCTTTTTAGTTTGAAAATAATATAATTCTCTACTGAGGGGATTATTAATTATAATCTGAAGCAGAGTTTAGTTCATTCTCATCCAAATAATTAGTATAATTAACCCTGTCAGGATAATTTCATTTCAGCAATGGATGACTTGCAAAATCAATAACAAGATAGAAGGGTACACAGATGATAAATCCCACTACTGCGCGCGCTACCCTGATTCTGTTCCTGTCTTTGATCACCNGAACAGCTGATATGATCAGGCTATAAACTGTGAGTGAATTAATGTATGGATATAGGGCTTCTGTCACATCATAATTCTAAGAATAAAAGAGGCGATTTACCTCATTCTTAACGTAATGATGAGTCCTGACCCTATTGTAATAAGTCCTATCAGTATGACAGCCATTTCTACACCAAAAAAGTCAGCGGTAATTCCTGTCAATATTGCGCCAATCGCATAACCTAAATCACGACACAGACGAAATACGCCAATGCTGTTGGCTCGTTGTTCGGGATGCGTATAATCCGCTATGGCAGCCAGAAAGGTTGGATAGACCACTGCCGTACCTAATCCCAATACAATTCCAAGTAGTGTAAACTGAGTAAAGGAAGTCGCAAATACCATAACTGTGATCGCAATTCCCTGTAGTGTCATGCCCCAAAACAACATGGATTTTTTTACCAGCATATCCGCCAGTTTTCCCGTGATCAACTGTCCCAATCCCCAGACTACCGGATAGATGGCTACCAGCTTTCCTACCTCAGTTAGGCTAAAACCTTTACTGACCGACAGGATGGGCAAAAGTCCCCAAATCATGCCATCGTTCAGATTATTGACTAATCCGGCTTGCGTGATTGAGCCAAGATTGGGATTTGTCCAGGTCGTTTCACGGAATATGTTTTTCAGCTTTTTGACCTGGCTTACTTTGGTTTCTGAATTGACATGATGAACCGTGTCTTTTATCAGGAAATAACTGGTGAGCAATCCAATGATGGCAAAACCAATCCCTAAATAGAATGGGTAGGGTCGAAGGCCATATTCTGAGGCTAACCATCCGGTGAGAAATGCCACAATTCCGACTGCCAAATAGCCAGCAGATTCATTTAATCCCATGGCCAGACCCCTGTTTTTCTCACCAACCAAATCAATTTTCATTACTACGGTACTAGACCAGGTAAGCCCCTGATTGACCCCTAGAAGGATATTCGCAGCAATGATCCAACTCCAGTCTGTGGCATAGATCAGGATGAGTGGTACAGGAATCCCCAATAACCATCCGATGACCAATAGATTCTTACGTCCGATTTTATTGGCAAAAGCCCCAGTGTAGTAGTTGGTGATCGCTTTGGAAATGCCGAAAACGATGATGAATGATAAAATGGCTGTCTTGACAGCAATGCCAAAATCCACTTCTGCAATTTGGGGAAGTATCGTCCGCTCCAAGCCAACCATACCGCCCACAAAGCCATTGACAATGACCAATAGTGTGAACTGCTTCCAGTTCTCTTTTAATCCCAGTTTTACTTCCATTGAATTAGATGCCTTGGTCAAACCATGCGTCAAGGCCCCCTTCCAGATAATAAACTTCGAATCCTTGTTTTTCCAACAATTCGGCAGCTTCTTCGGATCGGCCACCACCTTTACCACATATCGTAACTAGCTTACAGGACGTGTCAATTTCAAATGTGGAAAGTTCAGAAAGGGGGATGTTTTGAGCCCCGTCAATGTGCTGTTGTGAATATTCTTTCGGAGACCTAACGTCTATAAGAATAGCTTTAGCGGAGTTGGAGGAAAGTGCTATTAATTGGTTTATCGAAATGCTCTTTGCCATGTTTTTTTAGCAAAGATTCACTGGATAGAAATCCGATCCTTTTACAAATGTTAAAAAATCAATACATGCTAGCCCTTATCCTGCTTAGACTCACTTGAGAAATGCCTAAATAAGAGGCTATGTGTTTGAGAGGAATTTGTTTAACTACTTCGGGAGATTTTTCTATGAGGGATCGGTATCTTTCTTCGGCTGTATGGAATTGCAAACTTTCGAGCCTGTTGATGGTATCGACATAGGAGTGTTCTACAATTTTGCGAAACAATCGCTCTATATCCCTATGTTCCTCAAAAAGTAAGAAAAGAGGATGAGCAGATATTGCGATAAAATTTGTATCGCTGACTGCCTGAATTGCCTTGTGGCTGGGTTTTCCGGTAAAGAGACTTTCCGCTCGGATGATCAGGTCATTTTCAAAGGCAAAGTATTCCGTTACCTCTTTACCCGCCTTGTAGTAGTAGATTCTGGCAGCCCCTTGCTGTACGAAATAGATAGTTCTACAAGTTTGGCCGATGGCCTGAAGGTCATGGTTTTTTTTGATAGATATTAATTTGCACAAATTACCAAATTCATCCCTAGATTCGGTAGAAAGGAGACTAATATTGGATGTATGATTGAGGAATTGACTGATCTCCATGTGATGATTAATGTTAACAACAATGATCGCTGCAACTCAGTTTTTTTGTGCGGGCTTTTTCAAAAGCTTCCTTTCCTTCCTTGAAAGCATACCAGGCAATGCCAAGGCTTCCGATCGCATCAACGTAAGGAATTTTGAATAATTCGTACAAAGTACTTGAGCCAAGCAATATGAAGGAAAGGTAAAAGCAGGTCCTGGTACAATTGGCATCTGAAATAATTGGTTCTGAGTTCAGTTTATGACCTACATCCAGCTTTGCCTTATATAAAATGTACATGGTCAAAATTGAAATTATAGAAATGATCATTCCCACTAGGGTGGTTTCAGGATTTGATTGATAATAAATAGATAAACCTGCACCTATGATTAACCCTAGAACTAATAGGTAGAAGGCTGTACCAGTGATTTTGAGTGCTGTCACTTCAAAATGATCTCTACTTTCAATAGGATTCTTTTTCATTCTCCATATCATGTGGGCAATGCCTATTCCGGAAAGAACTTCCACAAAACTGTCCAGGCCAAAGCCAAAGAGTGCTAGGGTTTCATTTTGTGCCCCATAGAAGGTAGCCACACCACCTTCTACAAGATTGTAGAAGATGGTGATAAGGCTGAGAATGTATGCTTTATTTAGAAGTTTAGTGCTCATGTTCTGGTTCCCCTTTTTTCAAATCAGAAATGAGATAATAACAATCTCTTGAATGCTCTTATTTATTATAAGCTAACAACCTTAAGGCATTAAAGACTACCACCAGGGTTGAACCTTCATGAATAAGCACTGCAATACCGATATTGGCCAGACCAAAAATGGTTGAAGGAATGAGCAAAGCCACTATTCCCA
>PBTY01000025.1 GCA_002729235.1 Rickettsiales bacterium
AGTTTTCGTACTGGGTTCTCAAATCCAGGAGCACCTGGAGCTTCACATATGTCTTTTAATAATTGAACGTCTACCTTCATGATGTCAAATTAATGATTTTTCGTACCTGTAAAACAAAAAAGTCTGACCAATGATTTGACCAGACCCTTTTTTATTTGGTGCGCACGAGAAGACTCGAACTTCCACGGCCTAAAACGGCCACTAGGCCCTCAACCTAGCGCGTCTACCAATTCCGCCACGTGCGCATTTGCGTCGGCAAATTTAGTTTGATAATTGAGAATGAAAAGGAACTATCAGTGAAATTATCAAACTACTTCCCATATAGAATCTGCAAAGAGTTTTTCCTCGTCAAACAAGTTTTCAACCACTTTGAAACCTGCTGAATTCGCCAGTTCATCAATCTCAACTAAGTCATACTTTTTGGAGACCTCCATGTAGATAGGTTCCCAATGTTTAAAGTGTACTTTCTTCTGAATTGACTTTAAACAAACTTCATGCTCCTCAGTAGCAATTAAATAACTCCGGCATTCCCCCGTGAGCGGATCATAAATTGGATTATGATCAAAATTCTCTAGTTTAAAATCACCATCGAGTTCCTTATTGATTCGAGTGAGGAGGTTCATATTGAATGCTTTGGTCACGCCTTGTGAATCATTGTATGCTGCAAGTATTCTTTTGGGATCCTTTTTTAAGTCAAAGCCAATCAACAAAAAGTCTCCTTTCTGCAAATTGGATTGAATGCTGGAAAGAAAATCTATAGCAAGATCCTTTCTGAAATTCCCAATATTGGACCCCAGGAAAAAAGCGATATTCCGTTTGTGATTTTTGAATTTTAGATCCGCCAGTACCTTGAAGTAATCCCCTGCTAGAGGCTCCATCTTCAGTTCAGGAATTTCGGCTTTTACATTTCGCTCCAGATCATTGAGCACATTTGCAGATATATCCACTGGACAATACGAAAAGTCTGCGCCTTCCCCCTGAAAATGCTTCAACAACACTTTCGTTTTCATTCCATCTCCAGCACCAAGCTCTACGATTCTAAAAGCACCTCCAGAATCAAAAAGTTCGAGAAACCGTTCTTTTCGTGTTTGAAAAATGTTGAGTTCTGCTCTGGTGAGGTAATACTCATCCAATTGCATGATCTGCTGAAAGAGTTTATCTCCCACAGCATCATAAAAATATTTGGATGATAATCGTTTGGGGTTGGATGAGAGACCTTCTTCTACGTCTCTGGCAAATTGTGTTGATATCAAAATTGAGTAATTATAGAGTTCAAGTTAGAGGTGTTTGGCCAATCTTATTCCGCAAAACAACCATTGTAAATGTGGATGAAAGAAATTTCTATAAGTTGATCGGATTTGCTCTTTTGGAGTTGCGAAAGATCCTCCACGAAGCACTTTTTGATTAACCATAAACTTGCCATTGTATTCCCCCAGTGCACCATCTGGAGCTTTGTAGTAAGGATAAGGCAAATAGGCACTGGAAGTCCATTCCCATAGATTTCCATAAAACCCATAACCATTCATGGACTTGGGATGGTATTCTTCATTGTCCAAAAGTAAAGCTTCAGTCGGTATGTCTTTTTCATACTTCTTACAAGCCACCTCCCATTCAAACTCTGTCGGCAATCGACACCCGGCCCATCTGGCATAAGCATCTGCTTCATAGAATGACAAATGAGTTACAGGTTCATTTAGATCAATAGACTTCAATCCTTCCAGGGTATAATGCATCCATTGGTTATCTTCCTTTATCCAATACATTGGTGCTTTTATGAGTTGTTTGTTTGCCCAATCAAGTCCTTCTGACAACCAGAATTCATGATTTTGGTACCCACCACCATTCATAAACTCAAGGTATTCTCTATTGGTAATCAATCGATCAGCTATTTCAAAAGCCTCCAGATGAACCTCGTGATTTCCTAACTCATTGTCAAAGCAAAAACCTTCGCCCACATGACCAATATGGTAATTATTTTTTTCTACTTTCAACCATCCCAGTTCTTTGAATTCATTTTGTCGCTGGACGGACTTTGCATATTCTGGAAACAATGGGTTGTGCCCCAAAATGTATTTGATATCATATAGAAACAGCTCCTGATGTTGCTGCTCATGCTGCAATCCGATCTCCAATACATAGGCCAACTCATTGGTGATGTCTACAGACTGTAGGAAATCCAACATGTGCTTTTCCACATAGGCACGATATGTCATGATCTCCCGAACAGTGGGTCTGGTCAAGAATCCACGTTCAGCACGTGTCCATCGATCTCCAGCTGACACATAATAGCTGTTGAAAAGCATTGGGTAGTCCGGGTGAAATAGCTTGTAGTCTTCAACATTGGGAACCAGTACAAACACCTCAAAGAACCAGGTAGTATGAGCTAGATGCCATTTTGGTGGGCTCACATCCTGCACAGGCTGAACAACAAAGTCCTCGATTTCTAAAGGCTCAACTAGTTTTTCAAATCTATTTCTTACGGTTCTAAACCGAGAGATAAAACTTTCGGTCAGGTTGGGTGTAGTAGTTGCTGAGTTTTGCATTGTTGAGAGTTCTATATTCTTCAACTCCAAAAGTCTNATGAGGTTTAGAAAAGAAGATAATAAAAAAAGCCCTGATCAAATTGATCAGGGCTTTCTAATAATCAAAAACTCAAAAACTTAAACCTTACTGCTAATCGATAAACAGCTTTCAAGGTGGTAATAGTTCCAATTACCTTTAATCATTGAGCCATCTCTTGAATGGTCCGGATCGCTCCACACTCACTACCACCTCCATTGAGTTTGGTGGTGGCGGAACCAAATCGATCTTTACTCTACTTTTAGAATATGAAACCATATTTTGAATACTCGCATAGGAAATGATAAACTTCCTGTTTATGCGATAAAATTTCTTTGGATTAAGGCTCCCTTCAAGGTCACCCAAATTGGTATTGATAATATGTTGAGTCCCTTTCTTAGTTACAAGGAAGGTGTATCTGTCTTCACTGAAAAAATAGGCCACTTCCTCTTCAGGAATTGAGTGAATCTTTTCTCCCAAAGTCACCAAAAAACGCTCCTGGAATTTCTGATCAGAATATGGCTTGAGAACCTCCAACAGGTTACCCATATCAAATTCCTGCCCATTCTGTCGGTAGTGCTTATACTTTTCGATTGCTCGCTCTAACTCACCTTTATCAATTGGTTTTAGCAAGTAATCGACGCTATTTTCTTTAAAAGCACGAATAGCATACTGATCGTATGCTGTGGTGATAATGATTGGCGCAGTGTTCTCTACCTCATTAAAAATATCGAAGCTCAAACCATCNCCTAGCTCAATGTCCGACAGAATCAAATCAACNTCGTTTCCATCCAACCATTCAATAGCCTCCTGGACACTGGCAAGTTTAGCAACCACTTCCGCATCTGGATCAACCTGACCTAATGTCTTTTCAAGATCTTCTGCAGCTAGTGGTTCATCTTCGATTATTGCAACCTTCATAATTTATAGCAACCTTATATTCTTAATTTAGGACTTATCTTTTAATAATGGAATTTTGGAAACATAAAAATCTCCTTCCAAATAAAACTCTGGCTCTGGCAAGGATAAATAAGACATCCTGGCCAATAAATTTTTCTGACCAATTCCAGTGGAGTCACGTTTTGACTCCTTAGGCTGATAATTGTTTTTCACAAACAGCCAACCATCTTCCAGGTATACTGACACTGTCAACGGCTTTTCTTTTGTAACCTTATTATGCTTCAGGGTATTCTCCACCAACAATTGTAGCGAAGCACTTGGGATCATATAATCTTTATCAATATCCTCCAACTTCATTTCAAAGTTAAAGGCATCTTTAAATCGCACCCGCTGTAAATGGATATAGTTTTCCACAAACGAAATCTCAGACATTACAGGCACGAGATTTTCACTATGCTCCAGCAGATACCTATAGGTACTGGCCAAATTCTTAACAAATTGACGAGCCTCATCATTGTCATGAACCAATGCATGCAACGTATTTAGACAATTGAAAAGAAAATGCGGGTTGACCTGATTCCTTAAATTCTCCAATTGTGCCACCACTCGCTCTTTTTCCATTCTCTCGGAACGAATTAATAGCTCTTTGTTAATGGACCGCAATCGGTAGGTTTCTATAGCCCGCTTGATGATGATTTGCATCTCATCNTAAGTCCACGGCTTGGAGATATAGTAATAGATATGGCCCAGGTTTACGGCATTAATCACCGTCTCCATATCCGCATAACCAGTCACCAGTATACGAATACTGTCTCTGGCAATATCAATAGACTTACGAAGGAACTCAACTCCGGTCATACGAGGCATTCTCTGATCTGTAAGAATCACAGGAATGTCCTGATTCTTTAACAGAATATCGAGCCCTTCCTCACCGGAATTAGCTGTTACTATCTCATATTCTCGCCTGAAAACTGATCGAAAATAATCGATATTACCTCGTTCGTCATCGACGTACAAGATTTTTACTACATCTGACATTTAGCAACCATTTAACCTCCTAAACCTCTTTTTGCAATTACTATCACAAGCATTCCACCAATAAAGAATACAAAGCCTAGAAGAAACAATTTTAATGATTGTGGTACATACCCAATATCATTCTTTATTAACATCATGAATATGCCCATTAATGCAATAAACAGTGCTCCAAAATAAACCAGTCTTCTTAATACAGTGATCATGCGCTTTTTTATTTAGGGGATTATAGAGTCAAAATAAAGCTTTTAACTAACCTTATCTATTAAATCCATCATTGTTAGACGAATCGGTATACCCAATAGATAAACTGCTTATAAAACACCCTTAAAAAATTACATCATGTATGGAGGCAGTCAATCCTTCAATCAACTGACTCTAAATTGAGACTTTTCACTTCGATCACCAAATAAATTTTAAGATAAATTAATAGCTAGAGGTGTACTTGAGTTCAAACAATAGCTCATAAACCAATTCATTTGGGATCATTCATAAACATCTATTGAGCTAAGTCAATCGTAACTTACTAACTACCAAGTTGATTTAATAAATCTATATATTTAATGTACAGACACATAAGCCTATGAAATATCTAACCGCATTAATCTTCGTTTGGACATTAATACCAGCTCTGGCACAAACGACCTATACTTATCAAACCTTTGATGATACCCGCATTGTCAATGGTCACTCTGTGGAGACTAACCAGGAAGGTGTTCTCAAATTCATTATTTCTCACAGGTTTGGCACACTAAATCTAGGCTCCTATGAACAATTTGGACTTGATCAGGCATCTATGAGAATTGGTCTGGATTATGGAATTACAAAAAACCTTACACTTGGATTAGGAAGAAGCACCTTCGAAAAAACCAGAGATGGTTATTTCAAATACAAACTCCTGGCCCAGTCTCAGGGTGATAAGAACATACCTTTTACTTTGACCGTATTTGGATCTGCTGTGATGAAAACGCTCAAACGAACAGACGGTATCGACCTTAGCTTTCAACAAAAACTATCCTACTCGACCCAATTGCTAATTGCTCGAAAATTTGGATCCAGGTTTAGCTTACAAATCATGCCAACCTATCTACATCGAAACCTTGTAGCTGACAATGAAGAAAATGACGTTTTATCATTAGGTGTGGCTGGTCAATACCAACTGCTCAAAAATTGGAGCATTTCGGCTGAATACTATGCAACCCCACCTTCTTATCTTCCGGATGGGTACTATCAATCAATTGCTGTTGGGGTACAGATCGATACCAAAGGTCACGTATTCCAGTTGCACTTTGGAAATAGCCGAGGGATGACGGAAAAATTCTTTGTTGCTGAAACCACCAACACCTGGCAGGATGGAGGAATTCACTTTGGATTCAATATTACCAGAGACTTTAAATTAAAAGGGAGAAAGGAAAGATGAGAAACTCAACGATACTATTCGCAGGAACTACTTTCATATTGTCCCTGCTGTTTGCTTTTGATAACAAAGAAAGGATCAACCTGGACACTTCACTTGCTCAAACGTTATTCAAACTAGGTGAGCAAAAACCAAGTCATTATGTGGAAAATGTCTCCCCTGAAATGATCTNCAGAGGTGAAGAAATCATCAAATTTGGAAAGACTCAAGGTCCTAATGGACACACAACCTCTTACGTTAGTAAATACTACAAGTGCACGTCTTGTCACAACCTCCAAAGAGAAGATCCAGACCTTAGTGTAGTGGATCAGAAAGCACGTTTAGACTATGCGATAGCTAACAAGATTCCCTATCTACAAGGCTCAACTTTTTGGGGAATGGTGAATCGTGAAACCTGGTATAATGACGATTATGTGCTGAAATATGGAGACCTGGTTAGAGAAGCAGAAAAAAGCCTCGAGGCATCCATTGAACTCTGCGCCACTGTTTGCTCACAAGGAAGGTCACTTGAAGATTGGGAGATGGAAAGTATTCTTGCCTATCTGTGGTCACTAGAAATCAAATTATCTGATCTGAATCTTTCTGATACTGAGCTGGCTCAATTAGAAGGTAAAGGATCAAACAAAGAGAAAATTGAACTACTAAAATCCAAATACCTGCAAAAATCACCGGCAACATTCGTTGATCCTCCAAAAGACAAACAAGTAGGTTACAACTTTGAAGGAGATGCCGAGTTAGGTAAAGCAATTTATGATTTAGGATGCCAGCACTGTCACCGTCCGAATGGTGAGTCTGAGGTCATTTTAGATAATACAGATTTGTCTCTCAACTGGCTAAAACGCCATATCACGGACAATTCTCAAAAATCCATTTACGAGATCATCAGAAAAGGTACGTATTCAGAATATGGACACCAGGAATACATGCCTCACTATACGCTTGAAAAAATGTCTGATCAGCAATTGGAACACTTGAGGACCTATATCGAAACCCCATATATGGCTACCGCAAATTGATAATAATTCTATTGGTTTTGGGGAATTCAATTTTTGCTTCCTCAAAAGAAGGTGGACCGAACATGCCCATGACATTGTTCGAAAAGCCATAGGGTTCTTTCGGTATCCCAAACATGTTTTTATTCAATTGCTTATCGGCATTCAAATCGTGATATATAGCCACCGAGTAATCTCCTGAAGGTATATCAATTTGAATGTCCATAGTACCGGAATTAGTCACCTGCTCCTCGTGGTAGTAGGTTACTTCTTCTTCATCCAGGTGAATGGCTTCAGAATCATAAAAAGCTATCCGAATAACTCCTTTATTCTCTTCAATTCCTTCAACTCGCAGCTCCAGGATATCTGGTGAAAATAAACTCCAAAATAGTATTACTATGCTTTGCAACATAACTTAAAGATATAAAAAAGCCATCTCGACGTTTCGATCAAGATGGCTTTATGACTTTTAACTAAATTCTTTATTACGCAGCAACCTTCTTCTTGCTCTCACGCTCAAGCTTTACCTCTTTCTGCTTTGCCAATTTGATGACCCCCACAAAATTCAATAGCTTGATTACCTGATAAGTAGGATCAATCTCGTGCCATCTTACGCCACCGAAGTTAGCTCTAGAGCCGTGCTTGTGATGGTTATTGTGATAGCTCTCACCCATCATTAGAAAATCAACCGGAAGAAAGTTTTTAGAAGTATCTCCAACTTCAAAGTTTCTATAACCATACAGATGGGCAAACCAATTGATGATTGCTCCATGAACTGGTGAAAGAATGAATTGGACTGGTAGCAATAACCACAACCACCATACATCAGCATATGCCCAATACACTGCAAAATAGGCAGCTCCCCACATCAATCTGGACACCCATGATCTGGCAAATTTGTCAAATACCTGCCACTCTGGAACACCTTCAGTAAAGCGCTTATCTACTTCAACTCTTTTGCTAGTGATGTCAGAATAAATGGTTTTTGTTTTCCACATCATTTTGAATAAACTCTCATCATATTTTGGTGAATGAGGGTCATTTGGTGTATCCGCAAAAGCGTGGTGCATACGGTGCATTACACCATATCCATAGGCACTTAGGTAATTGGACCCCTGGAAAAACCAGGTAAGTACGAAAAAGACCTTTTCCATAAAAGGACTCATGGTAAACGCCTTGTGAGCAGCATATCGATGCAAAAAGAACGTTTGAAAGAATAGCGACAAATACCAATGTGCTATAAAGAATAGGATGATAACTTCCATCTAAAACAATTATTAAATAAACTCTAATTTCAATTTTGATTTAAAGAACCTGAGGTCCTTTCAGAGTAAGACAAGTTGTGAGATGGTTTGTGACAGGAATTGAAAAAAAACTTAATCTTTTTTCAATTCTTCTTCATGTTCTAAAATTTGTCCTAACAAATCATCAAATTCTCCACTAGAGCATGCCTTTTTAATTGCATTGAAATATTTCTCTGTGTCGAATGAGTAGGTAAATTTCTCCGTTTCTTTGGACAATTTTTCTTTGGCACGACATACTAATTGCCTGCAGTGGTCCTTCTTTTTATTGAAAATGTGCTGAAGTTCATCATAGTCAAAATCAAAGCCCTCGCGAAGAACAAATAGCCCTCTTTCTAGAGGTCCAAGCTTTTTATGAAGGACGTTCAATGCTGAGTTAAGCTCTTGCTTAAGATCCAAATGACTAAAGTCGATTTTCTCAAAAAGATCTGGAAGTTTCACACTTTCCAAATAGTCCTTTTTCTTCTCCTTCAGACTATTCAAATGGTTAAGACAATTATTGGTAACTGACTTAATGAGATAGGCTTTGGCATTGACTATTTTCTGTTGATCCACAGAAAGGTATCTCAGAAAGGCATCCTGAACCATGTCCTCTGCATCGTGCATGCAGCCCAACATTCTGTAGGCAATGCTCTGCAGCATTGGCTGATAAAGTGCTATGGTATGTGCTTGTGTCACCTGTAATTGAACGTCAAAGTTAAGTAGACAATTATTATTTGAAGCATCTTTGCAAGATTAATCGACAAGAGCTGATTAATCTCACACGAAGGGATAAAGATTACATGATGTTGGACATATTATACCGGGACGAATACCTCATAGCCATAAACAAACCTGCCGGGCTACTAGTTCACAGGTCACCTATTGCTAAAGACGTGGAGGTATTTGCTGTTCAGGAATTACGAAATCAAATTGATCAACATGTATTTCCTGCTCACCGGTTGGATCGTAAAACCTCAGGTGTTCTTCTCTTCTCATTAAATGAAGACGTTAACCGAATCATCCAATCACTATTTGCTGAAAAAGGTGTTGAGAAAACGTATTGGGCAATTGTCAGAGGCTATGTCAATGGATCGGGAGTAATTGATTATTCTCTATACCGAGATGATGGTAAATTGCAGGATGCTGTGACGCATTATTCTTGTCTTCAACAGTCTGAGATCCCCATTCCTTTCGGAAAACACTCCACCTCCAGGTATTCGCTAGTGGAATTGAGTCCTCAAACTGGGCGAATGCATCAGCTAAGGAAACATATGGCTCATATTTTACATCCAATAATTGCAGATAGACCACATGGATGCAACAAACAAAATAAACTTTTCAAAGAAAAATGGAACATGACGCAAATGATGTTACATGCACGTTCACTTAAATTCATTCATCCTGTTACGAAGATGGAATTAAAAATAGAAGCAAAAATTCCTTCTGAATTTCAAAGAATGATGGACCTTATGAACTTCACCATTATTAATAATAAAACTAAGCTGTAATGAAATATCTAATACTACTGACAATTTTGGGGGCTAGCCTTTCCTTAAAGGGACAATTCGTCGACGACTATAAAATTAATAAAGAAGATAAATACAGCTCAATTAATAAAAGACCAATCTATTTAAACTTCAGCGCTGGTTTAGACAATCATGTTGGTCTTTTTGGAATCGGTTTCTCTATTCCTGTTGCAGATCAATTTGGAATTCGAACAGGAATAGGTCTTGGAGGTTGGGGACTCAAATACAATCTTGGTGTAAAAGCAATGGAATTTGGCAAAGACGGTTGGGGGTTTGGGTTAGGATATTCCTATTGTCCTGGCATAAGAGACTTTGAAGTTACATTCACTTCACAGAATAACACCGCCAATTCATTCAACCTGGATCTATTACCAGTAGGATCTATCAACCTCACTCTCAACAAAAACTGGGTATTAGGAGAAACCAATATTCTATATTTAGAATCTGGTTATGCATTTAAAACAGGTGGCCCTGAAATCTACCGAGTCAACTCTGGTGGGACTTTAAACTCTTCTGATGAATACATTTTAGAAATCCTTAGACCTGGAGGTATTATTCTAGCCATTGGATTTCAAATTGGCCTGTAATATCGAACAAACAAGTGTACGCAAACGAGCAAATCAACTAAAGGACAAATTATTTAATCACTGATTTTCAATTAGTTAATCAATCTGGTAAGCTATTTGCTATTAATAATGCATGCGCACAATTATTGTCATATTGCTCTGGTGTATCCTCTTTACACTGTCGGCACCGCTAGCCATAGGGTTGTTCTTTATTTTAGCTTTTTTCTGGCTAATACTTCTTCCTTTCAGAATTGTAGGCTTTACCCTAAAAGCAATATTTACCATTGTGTGGGGAATACTCTCTTTACCCTTCAGAGTCATTAAGGCTTGATAGCTGCAAGACGTTTTGATCGCTCATTTTTATACAATACGATCAATGCAGACATGATTACCAGGTTTTTTACAATGTACTGACCCACGATGGAAAAACTAAAAGGATCCGAATTGAAAGCATAGTTGGGCAATAAAATAAGAGGGATAAAAGTGCAGACCATGTGCCACATAGTAAATAACAATACTCCTCTACTCCACAGATTCAAAATCAAAAGCACCCCAATGGACACTTCCATGATGGCGAGTGTAATGCAAGCGGCACTTCCAGATAACACATCAAAGGTTATCACACAAATGGTATCAGAGGCAAGCTGCTCTGCCGGACTAAAATTCGGAAAAAACTTTAGTGCACCGAATATCACATATATCACACCTATGCTCACTTTAAGAATTCGGTAAGCATGCTTATCCAAATAACCAAATACCCAATCTTCCACTTGATTCAATACAGTCTTCATACTTTTTACTCTTCAAACTTTTCAGTCGTCTAAACTAAGGATTTGATTAAGTACCAAAACTGAGATAAATCATATCAAAAGTTGCCGAATGCCACCTCCTATCTATCAGATTTTTACGCCTTCACCTCTGCTCCTTAAATTTGGAGCCGCATTCAAAGTTTTGGTAAAGTCCGGTAAACTATTTTTCGTGCATTCACTTTTTTTAGCTCTTCCTGAACATCATTGATCAACCCCATTTTCACATATTCATCAGCTTTAATCACTATTATCATCTGGTCTTTCAAAGATTCTGGAAGTGACTCTTTCTGCTCTACTACCCATTGAGCCAGTTGTTCTTTGGTGATCACTCTATTGTCTACAGAAATCACTTCAGAATCTCCCATTTCTCTATTAATAGGTGTCCCAATATTAATCTCACGAATCAACTCTTTTCTATTGATTTTAATCATCGCCTGAGCTTTTGGTGTAGTCAGCTTCACTTGCTCATTAGTAGGTTTGATAGTAGCACTTACCATAAAAAAGAACAGTAGTAAAAACACTATATCTGGCAAGGAAGCGGTAGAGATCTCTACAGTTTGTCGTTGTTTTTTTCGTATCATGGTCGTGCAATTACTAGTTCAATGATTCTGGCTGTGCGATGGATATATTCATAGGAATTCCCTCTTTTCCCAGAGCAATCAAAAGACGTTCCTCGGGTAGATCAAAGTTCAATTCTCTGAACTCCACAGCAGATAGACCTACCTGTGCTCCATAAAGCTCATAATAGGCTTCTTTCACCTCGTCCAGCGCTGCGATAAAGTATTTGTAATCAGTACCTCTATTGGTTTTAATCGAAATAGTAGCTTTTTGTGGAGATATGGACAATGACGGATCCAACCCATTATTCATGACAAATGATTTCACTTCATCTCTTACGTTTTTCAAATCGAGTCTGACCTTATCTTCAATGAGGTATTGATTGCTGGAATTGATTAGAATTTTGTAGAGGTTTCTATCATGAATTTCTGCAATAGACTGTTCTTCTGGTTCTGGTGGTAATTTCAATGACACCCCTTTCTCCTGTAAGATCGTTGTAGAGACCAGAAAAAATATCAACAACAGAAATGCAATATCGGCCATCGATCCAGTGTTGATTTCTTGAATAGAACGCTTTTTAAGTTTCATATCATTCAGGTTTTACTCATAGAATCCAAACTTTTTAGATTAGTCACATTTTCATTCTGAATAATTTCTTGTGACTATTCTTCGTTCTAGGATTATACCTATTAGAGATGAATCGTCGCCTTGATCAACATATCGAAGAGGAACGTACCTGGATAGAGCAATCCAAGACNAACATCAAGGCCTTCGAGCCATTNTATAACAAATACTACGACCTTATATTTCGATATTTACTTAGACGTACTGATGACGACATGTTGGCAGCAGACCTATGTAGTCAGACCTTCTATAAAGCGCTTTCAAATATTAAAAAATTTAAATGGCAAGGTATACCTCTTGCACCATGGTTGTATCAAATTGCCTCAAATGAATTAAAGAAACACTACCGCGATAAGAAACCGATCTACGTTATAGAGGAAGACATCATTGAAACCAAAGAAGAACTAAGTGATCGATGGGTACAACTCATTGAAAGCAATAAACTCACAGAAGTTTTGAATCGTTTAAATGAACAAGAGGTTCAATTGATTGAGTTACGCTATTTTGAAGAACTTACATTTGATGAAATTGCCATCATCATGGAGATGAAATTGAGTGCAGTGAAGATGAAACTGTACCGTTTATTGAATAAATTAAAATCAAACCTGGAGGATAATGTCGAGATATGATTATCGTACAAAGAGGAAACTCTTCAATAGGCATGGATCAAATCCTCACAAGAATTTTGGGGCTTTTGAAAAAGAATTTATGCATAAACGAAGGGTACAGAGAACCAGTCGCTTTGTAGTTATCTTGATTGTATTGGTGGCACTAATTGGAATTGCTGTATTCACCGCTCAAGCAGAACAAAAGAAAGAACCTGTTGCTCCTTTTAAACAGGAAGTTGAAGTACAAGTAACTAAATCAATACTTTGATATAAAAAAGCCCACACAAACATTGCNTGGGCTTTCCAATTATCACCTAAACATACTAATGTCAGTTTAAAACATTTTCAAAGCTTTCATTAGATACGATAGGCATTAACTGATCGGATTTATTTTAACATTTTTAGTTGATGGTGTATAAAAGTCCAAATTTGACTCCTACCCAATTCATATCTGTTCCTTCTGAAAAAATATGGGTATAGTCCACTCCTGTATCCAGGAACCAACTATTAGACAGATCAATCGCTAGTCCTATTCGTGGTGAAATTCCTCCATAGTTTTCATTTTCTGAAGACAAGGTAGAAGAGAATATGTATGCGCCACCGCCAAGCTCTCCATATAAATCAACAATATCTCCCAAATCATTGTGCAGTCCCATGGTAAGCAGTACAGGCACTACAGAGAGTTTATCATCATTCAATGATTCCGATTTGTAATTGAATGACCGCAATCCAGATTCAATACCCATATCGAAGTGTTCTCCAAAGTAATAATCCAGTGATCCATCAAATCCCCAACCGGCTTTAAGTATATCCCCATTATCTCCAAGAGGACTCGCAGTTGCCGCGTTGACTCCAAAGTTGATTTTCCCTTTCTGGGCATTGGCTTCGAGTGTTATTAAAGAAAGAATTACAGCAGTTGTTAATATTATGAGTTTTTTCATTTTTAATGTTTTTTTTGATTCTACTCATTGGANTACCAGAACCGTTCCAAATGCTCTCAATAAGCACTGAGCCCTGATTTCAATAGAAGTGACCTGCCAGATAGAGAAAATCTCTATCATTATGATGAAAGGATTGTATGTCTATAAATAGGTCTTATTTGGTCATTATTCTTCTATTCTCAACAGATCCAACCTAAATTCTATATGAAACAACACCCAAATACCNTGAATCAACCAAGACTTGCCTGGACATTNATNTTCTTTTCCACTGCATTAATATCTTTAGGTCAACATCTAACGACTGGCGTTTTCACNACAACNCTNGATATTGGGCAACCTAAAANCTCTGGGAATACGCTCTACAACAGCAAATCCCAAACCTATACTCTGCAAGGAAGCGGAAAGAATATGTGGGATTCCAGGGATGAATTTCACTACGCATTCAAGAAATTATCTGGTGATTTTATTTTAAGGGCTCGCGTACAATTTATTGGAGAAGGTGTAGACCCACATCGAAAAATTGGCTGGAGTGTAAGACCAACCTTGAATGGTAATGACCGACATGTGAGCGCTGAAGTGCACGGAGATGGATTGACTTCACTTCAGTTTCGTAAGACAATCGACGGAATCACCGAGCAATTAGTCTCAACTGATAGCTTTCCAGATATCGTTCAATTGGAAAGAAAAGGAAATCAGTTTATCATGTCAACCGCACAATTCGGTGATGAATTTACTTCAGTCATTCTTGATGAATTGGAATTACCAGAGACTCTTTTTGTTGGCTTATTCATTTGTTCACACAACGAATCAGTGGTAGAAAAAGCTCAATTTACTAATGTTAGAATCATAAGACCTGCTCCAGAGACATTGGTACAATACCGAGACTATCTTGGTAGTAATCTGGAAGTCATGGACATTCAAACTGGTTTAAGAACCATCTTAATGCAAGACCAGGGAAGCATTCAAGCACCAAACTGGACAGTGGATGGACAAACACTGATTTACAACAAAGAAGGACTTCTCTATAACTTCGACCTGACTGCTCAACAATCATCGATACTTCCTACAGATTTTGCTAACCGTAACAATAACGATCACGTACTCACATTCGATGGACAAACATTAGGCATTAGCCATCATAGTAGTGATGATGATGGTGTATCTATTGTCTATTACCTTCCAGTGAAAGGTGGTATACCTGTAAGAGTCACACCTGAAGGTCCTTCCTATTTTCACGGCTGGTCACCAGATGGTAACACATTGATTTATACTGGAGGAAGGAATAACATTTACAACATCTACTCCATCGCAAAGTCAGGAGGAAAAGAAACAAGACTCACCAATGAAAACACTCTTGATGACGGACCTGAATACCATCCCAGCGGGAAGCATATATACTTTAACTCAAACAGAACTGGAACGATGCAACTATGGCGAATGGATGCCAATGGTAAAAACCAAACCCAGCTAACTTTCGACAAACTAAATGATTGGTTTCCTCATATATCTCCTGATGGCAAATCCATAGTTTTCATCTCATTTCCAGCAGATATCCCATCCGGAGAACACCCTTTTTACAAGCATGTATACATCAGGCAAATGCCAATTGAGGGTGGACCAATTAAGATCGTGGCGTATGTCTATGGTGGTCAGGGAACAATGAACGTACCTTCCTGGTCTCCAGATGGCTCCAAAATTTCATTTATCAGCAATTCGATTATCGAATAATAGAANGCTTCACAGGTTTCGTCGAAAACTGTACCATGAAATCGAAAATATCTCTAGATTTCATGTGACGTTTAAACTGCTGTAACCTACCGATATGCCTGTAATCTTTATCAATTCTATCATATGTGAACAACCACAGGAAACAGACAAGGATGAAATCTATCTGGTTTTCAAGGGTAAAAAAGTATGGCCTAGAGATCAAAAGTTTTTCAAAATTGATGTGGATGACACCCTAGAGGTAGGCATGAAAATGAAAATAAACGGCAAAGGGTGGTTAAAACTAGAACTTTGGGAATATGATCTTACGAGCAAAGACGATCATCTAGGCACCTTTCATCTAAAAATTGATGACTCTACTGGCGAGTTTAGTGAAATGCTTACCAATACAGATCCTAAGAGNCCNGTTAGTTATTTCCTCAACTGGAAAATCGAACAAGAAGNTGAATAATTGGTAATTTTCAGGTCCACTACCTGAATTACTATGAAAAAGCTCTTAACTGGATTTTTTATCCTTATCTCTTCTTTTGCTTTCTCTCAGCAAAAAATTGAATACCCTTCTATTGGCCTGTCATTTGAAGTCCCTGCTGGCTGGATTGGTCAAGAGTATGGGGATTCATATCTCATAGGACATGAAACCATCCCTGGTTTTGTCATCATTAGTGGTCATGAGGCAAACGATGTTGCGTCATTGATTAACGAAGCCAAAATTGGTATGCAAGACGAAAATGGTACCAATCTGCAGCCATCATCCACTCCACAGAAATTTGGAACTAGTGGGGTTTCATGTTTTTACACAGGAACAATGGAGTGGACAGAAGCAAAAGCATATGCCATAGGGTTACTATCTCCAAACTCCGGTGGAATTGTGATCTTTGGAGCAGCCACCAATGACCTATTTAGTGATACCCATACCAAATTAGTAGAGCAAATAGCGCGATCAGTGGTCTTTACTAAGATAGTGAAACCCAAACCTGCGGACCAGTGGAAAGAAATGCTGAGTGATGTGCGTCTGACCTACATGACTTCCTATTCCAGCAATACCCCTGGTGGAGGTGGATATAGCCAAAAAACAACCATTGACTTATGCAGTCAGGGATTTTTCAATTACAAGGATGACGATGTAAATGCATTTGGCCAATATGCTGGATCCTATGGACAGGAACGTGGAGGAGGGACCTGGAAATTAGAACCAGGAACAACAGCGGATACACCTGTCCTGGAGCTTCACTTTCATGATGGCAAGGTATATCGATACGAANTAAGCATTAGCGACAACAAACTTCATNTAAANGGNTACCGATACTTCAGAACCTATGCCAATGATGCTAGTGAAGAATTCCGTCCACTTTGTAATTGATTACTGGATACTGGCACCATCTTTGAACTTTCATCGGAAACAGACTTTAATTATGAAAAATATATTCACAACAATCGTACTTGTAGCAGTAAGCCTGATTACAACCTCTGCTCAGGGATTATCCANTTTACCAGGGTTATTAAGTGTTCAAGGGAATGCATCCATTGCAGTGAAGCCAACCACCACGACAATCAATCTAAACATTGAATCTAAATGTGCCACCTATCCTGGTGCTGTAAAACAGATGATTGAGCGCGTGGATCAACTAACAAAAGATCTGAAAAAACTCGGTTTTGAAGATAAGGATATTGTTACTTCCAACTTCAATGTGGAGCAATCACGAGTCTATGTGAGAAACATGTGGAAGGATAGCGGATTTGTAGCAAGACAAAGCCTAGTGGTATCCTTTCCTCAAGACAAAAGTAAGCTATTAGAAGTACTTAATGCTGCAACCAGAAGCACAGCCAAACCTTCAATCAACTTAAGCTTTGGACTTGATGCCACTAAAATGGAATCAGTAAAAAGTGAACTGGTAAAGCTCGCTGTGGCTGATGCAAAATCCAATGCGGAAATCATTGCCGAAGCTTCTGGATATAAGATTACGGGCATCAAGGAGATTCAATATGGCGATAGTAGACAAACCCCGCAGCCAATGTTTGAATCTCGAGCAGCCGCTACTATGCTTAAGTCTGCTGAAGTGGAAATGTCCAATTTTGAAGCTAGCGATCTTCGATACAATGAATCCATATCAATCGTGTACCTGATCCAAAAACTATAATAAAAAAACGGAGAGCTGCGCCAACAAGCTCTCCGTTAATTTTAATCGTTTTAAATCTTATAAACCTTAGAAAACATCAGGTCTTTAAAATGCTTACCACAAGGTTAGAGAATGTCCATTGCAGAACAACTCTGTAAATAACCTGAAATCGCTATCCGTATTTTTACGGATTCATGATCCGCTCCAGCTTGTTCAGACTTGCTCTGTTATTTGCCAATTCGATATTGTTAATCACATTCTGTTTTTCCTTGGTAGTCAAATGCCAACTAAGTGATGCACGCTCCAGTTGCTTACGCTCCGTTTCTTTAGCAGTCAACAAATATTCCTCATCTATATTGGTGTAGGTATTGTACTCTAATTCTACTGATTCTACCGGTACATTTAGCCAATCCACTAGCCCATCCAACAAAAGGTCGTTGTTGATGTCCTGAATATTACCCAGGTTATTGTAAACGCTCGCAATGGGATAAGTAAGTTTCTGAATAAGTGAAGAACCAGATTTTGGCTCTATTGGTGCATTTTTCCTGGTATCCCTAATAATCAAGAAAGTAATCCCCGATGTGTTTTGATCAAACCAATTTCGGAATACATGGATGAATCTAACGGCATCGCCGATTCCAAAATTATCCGCAATTCCGGCATCCATGATTTCTATGGAAGGTTCACTTGGGAGATTAACAGTTGGAGTGATGTATGGAAATGATGCGGACATTCTTAGTGCTGTAAGGAAACTAAGACTGTCAGCTCTTTGATTGGCAAACAACTCCCTGAATCCTACTCCCCTAATTTTCCCCTCGGAATACTGATCCTTGGATTCTTTGACATTGAGAAAACTCATCCCAAGTGGGGTGATGTACAGGCTACGACCATCATTGGAAATAACTGGAGACATGAGCATCATGGGTATCTCCGCATTTTTCTCAGGCAGATAATAGTCCATCAATTGTTTATCCAGCGTTCCTCCTAAATTTTTACTCAGATTCTGTTCAAAAACATACCCTCGATCTTTTAGATAGTTAAGGCCTGCGTATTGATAATTCCTTACTCTAAAAAACGCATCATTCACCAAAAGCGAAAAAATCACGGCATTCAGGTTATCTCTTCCGATTCGTTGAAGCTGCTCAGAAGCAGATGGAATCTGTCGCGCATTCGATTTTTGATAAACGAGCTCCCGATAGTAAGCAGCTCCAATCATTCCACCAGAAGCTCCTGAAATCAAAGTGACTTTATTCATCAAATCTCCAGAAAGTACGCTATCCGCTTTTTGCAAAGCATTAACCGTCCATAATGCCGCTCGTTGTCCACCACCACTTACACATAAGAAAACAGCATTGGGCAAGGAGTCCTTTTGATTAAGTTTCCACTTGTTCAAAGTCTCAATCATTGCGAGACTATCTCGAGTGTAATTCTCTGAATTATTAAGGTTATTTAATTTATCTAGCGTGTAACTAGCCTGATCGGCATTGTAAGTCAATCCTCTAGCATGAAACTCTCCATCAATTACCCCCCATTTCACTAGTAAATTGACCAACAGAAACATTCCAAAAACAAATGCCACACCCCACCCGCGAAGCCAATAAGAAAATGCACCTACCAGCATTACTACAATGGAGAACATAAGAAGCGAGCTCGCTGCTGCAGGAATCTGGAAGTAAGGATTATCCATAAACGTGCCCAAAAACAAAATGACCACAATGACAGCAATCTCAATGATTACTGAATTGAAATGATTCTGATCAAAAACCTTGAGAACAGCTTCCTTGTCATAAAAATCCTGCAAATTCTTACAAGATCGAACCCTTAGTTTTAAATCAAAATAAGAATGCACTTCATAACGTCTGGCTTTGCTCTCGGTGAGCTTATTCATCATCCGCTCCCTACTCAATTTGGCTTTACGCAGACGTTTATCAACAGACCCTGCCAGGTATTTAAAAATGTCCTTATTGGTAAATCTGAAATAGATGTAAAAGAGAGCTAACATGGTCGTGATACCAATCAGTAACCCAAAAATATTTAAGATCACATTCCACCCAGTAGAAAACTCGTTATCAAACTGAAAACGGACGATTAGAATCACATAGATGATCAGTGTAATTAAAGGGAGTAAACTATTGTTGACTGAAAACTTTGTAAACGGCCGCTCAAGGACTCCCACAAATGTGAATCGATGACTATCCAGAATATAACAGGTGATGTGGTAAGCCATGGTATAATTGCCAAAAGCAAGTCCCACCAGAAAGAAACTCCAGAAGTTAACCTTATTGATATATTCTGGGTCGAGGTACAAATAATGGACTCCATAGATCTTTCCAATACCACCACTGATAGTCACTACGAAGAGTATCCAGAGCAAAACAAGAGGGAGGTTTCTTCTTGTGTGATGAAAAACCAACTGGATTGGGAATGAATAAATAATTGAATCTATAATTTTACGCATGGGGTATGGCACATTATGCCCATCAAAAGTTATACAAATTCAGAATAATACATGAGCTCGACAGAGGAAACCCAATATTTTTTGAGCCAGGATGGCCTAAGAATCTATTACAGACATTGGGATTGCGAAGATGCTTCCAAAATCTGTTGCATAGTTCATGGATTTGGTGAGCATAGTGGACGTTATGCACACGTTGCTGAGCGCCTCAATAAAGCCGGTATAACTGTCTTTGCGATGGATCTGAGAGGTCATGGTCTATCCCAGGGTAAAAAAGGTCATGCTAAAAGCTATGAGCTACTAATGAGTGATATAGAGGAGCTACTAAAAACAGCTCGTTCAGAATATACTGACCTTCCGATGTTTTTGATGGGACATAGTATGGGTGGAAATCTGGTTGGCAATTATGTCATCCGCATGAACACCAACGAGCTCAAAGGGTTTATACTCTCTTCACCCTGGTTTAAACTAGCTTTTGATCCTCCAGCCTGGAAGGTAAAATTAGGTCAATTCTTTAGTAAGGTTTATCCTGCTCTTTCCCAACCAAGTGGATTGGAAGTAAATCATATCAGTAGAGTACCAGAGGTTGTCCAAGCCTATATTGACGATCCGCTGGTGCATGATATTATGTCAGCAGGTCTACATGCAGGAGTATCTGAAGCAGGAGACTATGCGATAGAGAAAGCAGACACGATAAAATTAAAAGGTTTGGTCTACCAGGGCACCTCAGATCAGATTATTGACTGGAAAACATCCAGAGAGTTTGCTTCGAGGTTGAAAGATGGCGAGTTCATAGCTCTTGATGGAGTTTATCATGAACCACACAATGATCTAGGTCAGGAAGAAGTAATTGACCGATTAATAAAGTTTATTGAAGGCAACTAGGCCGATTCTAAGATAGATTTTGATTGCAATTCTCTCATGCGAGCGAACTCCTGCTCTTCTTTACCTAGAAAGTAAATTTCCTGATTATTGCTTTTGTAATGAGAAAGTGAGATATGAAAGTACAGTGAGTTGAGTTTATTGATCAATCCACCATGCACATTGGGTTTGTTGGGCAAGAATCCACTGACTCCCTTCAGCATGTAATCTTTGGTAGTCCTGTCCTGAATCATCATCAAAGTCCCCTCCTGTTGTTCGGATAAAACAGCTCGGAAATAATACTCTCGATCCCTTAAAGTAAAGCTGATCTTAACTAGGATATTGTTTAAAGGTACGATGGTAATTTCAGTGCCAATAATTGAGCTAGAACCATTGTAAACAATGTTTCCAATATACTTTGTGGCAATATTTGAGGTAATATTAATCTCCATAATAGACATAAGCTTGTCTCAAATATAGATAGTATGCATGCCTACATCATGGTGCAATGCAGTGAACCAGATAAAAGCTAAAGTGAAGGAGAGGTCAATAGATGAAATTAGGAAATTGGTAGACTAATACTGAATTTGGTACCCTTACCTTCTTCACTTTTCACCTTGATTTTTCCTTTGTGTTCTTCGATGATTCTGTAGGAGATAGCTAACCCAAGACCTGTACCCTCACCTACATCTTTTGTAGTAAAGAATGGATCAAAGATCTTATTTAGGTTTTGAGGAGATATACCTGAACCGGTGTCTTTAAATGAAATAATGATGCGATCAGTTTTCACTTTGGAAGACACTTCAATAGTACCCGGCCCCTTTATCGCATGAACAGCATTGTTTAGCATGTTCAAAAACACCTGATTCAATTGCTGAACATTGCAAGTAATTGCAGGGAGATCGGCAAGGTCAACCTTAAGTTCTATCCTATCTTTCAGATGGTGTTTGATCAAATTGATTGTCGTTTTCAACGATTCATTGATATCGCACTGCTGCTTTCGAGAAGACTCCGGAAGGCTAAACGTATTCAAATCGCTCATGAGGTTCTTCACCCTGGAGGTACCTTCATCTACTCCATCCAACAGGGAAGAAAGCTCATCAAACAACATATCAATGTTAATCTCAGGAACATCCTTTTCTTCTACACCATCTTTGAGTGAATCCAGGTATTCTTTTAGCTCCTTTAAATCTCGTCTTATGGGATTAACATTACCAGCTACATAGTTAATCGGATTATTAATCTCATGTGCCAGTCCGGCTGTTAGCTGTCCCAGTGATGCCATTTTCTCTGATTCTACCAAACGCATTTGTGCCGACTTCAATCGATTCAGTGTGTTTTTTAGTTCCTGATTGGCTTCAAGTAACTTCAGCTCAGTTTCTTTTAGATTGTTGATATCGAAATGAACTCCGAGTACATACTCATCGTTACGTACACTCATTTTACGCTTACTCATGAAGAGCCATTTACCAGTTCCTCCCTGATATTTGTGATAAGACTCTTGCTCTACAATTTCATCATATTTGATAATATCTCGGTCTTCTTCCTCAAAACGCAAAGCTTCTTTCTTGTCGTAATGTGTTTCTAACACACTTTTACCTACGATATCATCAACATTTTTACCAAACGTGTCAGCCATAGCTTTATTGACCAAAATGTATCTACCCTTTCGATCTCTGACAAAAATTAAATTGGGCAGATTGTCTATAATTTCCTGAAAAAATATAGTTTGGCGTTCCAATTGAGATGTACGCTCCTTAACCAATTCTTCGAGCTGATCTTTATAATTTTCCAACTCTTGCTCTGCCTGTACTCTTTCGGTGACGTCAAAAATACTGCTAGTGAGGCCTATAACTTTGTCTTGCTCGTCACGAACAGGATTGAATACCTGGGTGAAGTATTTGTCACGCCACAAACTAGTCACCTGAAAATGTTCACCAGAAAGCGCTTTTTCATAATTGATGATAGCACGATCCGCCCAATCCTTAGGTAATAGTTCCAGGATATTTTCACCAATTTCTACCTCAGAATTAAAAACCTCTTTCATTTCTCGTTTGTGAAGCGAGTTGAAACCAGTGTAACAACACTTCGTATCCAATGAGTAAATACTCACATGGCCAGGGTACTCAATGAAGGAATTAAGTCGTGCGGTATAATCTCCCAACTTCTCCTCAACCACACGACTATCAATATCATGCTTGATCAAAAGGTTTGAGAGATAACGAGATACAATGAGGGTAAAAGGTATTGATAATACGATTAAAGAGATCAATACAATCTTGAAGGATTCTTCATTGAGCTCTATCCAACCATAATCTGCTCCAATTGCCCAGACTAAAAAAAACACGAGTAGAATGGTGAGTTTTCCACCCATTAGCCATACGACTCGTGTTATTTTCTTTTCGGCGTTCATAAATCTTGCCTGAAAAGTAGATAGAAATTAGATATCCCTGAAATAAAAATGTATCAACTGGTATTTAATAAAGCTCATCGTAATATTGAGCCGCCATGCGGTGACTTCCGAATTCAGGCAACACATCCTTCATACTCGCAAAAGCAATGTCTAACCATTGATCATTTTTATCATAATAGAGAGGAACAACCTTGTCTTCAAGAATTTTGTAAAGATTCTCATAGTCCACCTTGTCGTGAGCAGTTACCGGCAGTTTTGTATCTGCTGGAGGCAGCACGAAACAGTTCTTACCATCTTTGGCAAATTCAGGAATCCAGCCATCGTCGGTAGAAACATTTACAGAGCCATTCATTGCTGCCGTCATTCCGCTGGTTCCAGAAGCTTCTCGTGTTATTCTTGGGTTATTCAACCAAATATCTGAACCTAATTTTAATAACCTTGAAAGCTCCAGTTCATAACCCGTTAATACGGCGACATTTTTATGATTGAGACTGAAGAAATGAAGTTTATTGAACACATCAATGGCTTCAAAGTCTCTAGGATATGGCTTACCTGCCCAAATCACCTGAACCTGATGCTTGTCGTTATTCAATATCTTCTCAAACCTCGTCACATCACTAAGCAACAAATCAGCTCTCTTGTAGCCGGCAAAACGCCTTGCCCAGACAATGGTCAACACATTTGGGTCGAAGATTTTCCCTGTTTGATCAGCTACAACTTTGAACAACTGTTCTTTAAGTTCAATTTTCCTTTTTACGAATGCCTTTTTATTCTCTTTCTCTAGCGCAGCAGCAAGCAGCTTATCTTGCCAATACGATTGATTCTGAGCGTTTGTGATCGGAATAATATCACTGATTCCCTTGTATCCCTTCCACATTCCTTTGGATACTTTGGCATGTAATTTTGAAACCGCATTGGCCTTTTTCGCATGACGTAGTGCAGAAACGGTGTAGCTAAGCATTCCACCATCCGTCTCAGCTTTTACTTCTTGCGGAGTGAGCGTTCTTGAGAAAAAGCCCATTTTATTCAACAATTCACCTTCACGTTCCTCATTTCCTGCTTTCTCTGGAGTATGAGTTGTGAAAGCAAAATTTTCCTTCTTATATCCCTTGTCTCTCAGGTAGTAGAATGCAGGTAAGCCATGTCCTTCATTGAGATGGTAAACATCTGCACCTCCGAGTGCCTCCACTACTTTCGCACCACCAACTCCTAAAACAATGCTTTGACCAATCCGGGTAAGTTCATTGGCATCATACAATCTGTCAGTGATCGTTTGTGAAAGGTGATCGTTTTCTGGAAGGTCTGTGGATAAGAAGTACATCGGTACTGTTCCGAAGATTTCTGGCTTTAAACAAAACGCTCTAACCTGAACATTGGGATTATCTACAATCTGTACAGACACCTGAATCCCAGTATCCTCAAGAAAAGAGTAATGCTTCTGAACAAAATGCGGTGAAAGTGTACCGTCCTCGTTCCTTCCCTGATCGTAGTAGCCAAACTTCCAAAGCATACCAATACCGATCATATTTTGCTTGAGTTCAAAGGCACTTCGCATATGCGATCCGGCCAAAAATCCAAGTCCTCCTGAGTATGTCTTAAGCGCCTGATCAATCGCAAACTCCATACTAAAATACGCTACTTTCTTGCTGTATTTTTTATCTATCTTATATGGATGATACCATTTTGAATATTCAGTCATTTCTCTGTCAATTGATGGAAAAGGCCGAATTTACTTCTTTCCAATAAAGATTGCATCGCCCATGATAACTATTTACAACTCTCTGAGAATGAAAACGTTTTCAGCTCAAAAAATTAATATTAGCTAGTTTCCAACATGAAATAGGGCATCTCCACGATTAACTACAGGATTGTTATTTATAGCGATAATGAAACCATCCAGTGGGGACTTTATTTGCACCTCATACGTTCCATAGGGATCACACACTCTACCCAATATTTCTTTCTTCTCTATTCCAGATCCATTGCGCTGGAATCCATAATGAAGACCAGCAGACTTGGCTCGAATCCATGAAGATTTCATTATCAGAATAGACTCTTTTTCTTTGGCAGGGGCTTCAGTTCTCATTTTGAGATGTTTCATGACTCGGAGCATACCCTCTATTCCTTCATCAATGGCATTTTTGCGTAAGCGAAGTGACTCACCACCCTCATAAACAAGAATTCTTTTGTCCAGTTTAAACGCCTCTTTGCGTAAAGACTTATCTCTAAATGGAGAATTTAAGATGAATTTTGTATTGAACGCTTTTGCCAACTCAAGATTCATTGGATCATCCACTTTAACTCTAATCTGAGGGGAATTATTGATTCTAGCGCCTCCTGTATGAAAATCAATTCCATAATCGATGTGGGGTATGATTTCTTCCATTAAAAAATGTGCTACCTGACTTGCCAATGAACCCGTTTTAGAACCCGGAAAGGATCGATTAATGTCTTTTCCATCTGGTACATCACGCGAAAAGTTAATGAACCCATAAATATTCATGATCGGAATACAAATCACCGATCCTGCTTCTACCTTATAAAGCTTTTCACGAATAATTCTGCGTACGATCTCTACACCATTGATTTCATCACCGTGCATACCTGCAAGTAGCAACAGAGTGGGTCCTTCTTTCTTACTTCTATGAACAAAAACAGGAATATCAATGGAAGTTCCAGAAGGAAGCTTAGCAATATTGACATCTATCTTTTTGGATTCACCCTTTTTGATCTCTTCTCCAGCAATTTTCATAGGCCATTCTTCGCTTAATCACACATAAAAGCAGCAATTAACATATAGAAAGGCATATTTTAAGAGTCCCAATAAGAAAATCTCATTTTTTTTCAATCTGACCGCAAGTTTCTTCTCTGACTGGTATCTAAAGGTTAGAATCAAAAATTAAAATAGTTATGAAAAAGATCATGATAATGATGGCATTGGTACTAGTAGGAACAATGACTTTCGCTCAAAGAGGGCCTAGAGATGGCGGACAAAGAGGAGATGGAAGACCTGATAAAGCAAACCGTGGTGAAATGATCGCAGAAAGACTCGATCTAAGCACGGAACAGCAAGATCAAATTGATGTTTTGCGAACTGCTCACTTAAAAGTAACAGCTGACACCAAAAGTCAATTGGATATCAAACGTACAGAACTGGAGGCAGCAATAAAAGGCGACAAACCAGTGGACAAATTGATTGGTGAAATCGGTAACTTGGAAAACAAACTTCTTGATGCTAGAGTGAAACACAGAATAGCTGTAAGAAATGTACTCACTGAAGAGCAAAAGTTGAAATTTGATCAATTTAAAGGTGGTCAAGGTGGTCCAAAAGGAGGACACGGTTTTAGAGGTAAATAAATAGTAGCACTTGAATACTATTCAGGAAATCATCTCGGAATTTAAGGACAAGGTATTCAATACCTCCCTGAGCATGGTAAAAGACTACCAGTATGCTGAAGACATTAGTCAGGAGGTATTTATGGATGTCTATCAGAATCTCAGCAAATTCCGAGGTGATTCTTCTCTTAGCACATGGATTTATAAATTAACGATCAATAAGTGTTTGCAGCACATTCGATCTAAAAACACGCTGAAGAGAAAATCTGAAACCGTATCAATCAAGGAACAGATACTGGATGTTCCAAGCTTTGATCATCCAGGGGTGACATTGGAAAACAAGGAACTAGCTAACACACTGATGAGAGCTATTGACCTACTTCCAGAACCACAGCGAGTAGCATTTACTCTTCACAAAATCGAAAGATTGTCTCACGAAGAAATCAGTGCGATTATGGATAAGTCAAAATCATCTATCGAATCATTGATTCACAGAGCAAAACAGAATTTAAGAACCAACTTAAAAGCCTATTATGAAGGATAAACAAGATATTATTGAAAGAACCATGGGTGCCCTGGATGATATCAAACCGATATCCGCACCACTTGGGTTTGAGCAACGGTTTATGGAAAAATTGGAATCTCAAAACCACTGGCAACGCTACTTCCGCATGGCAGTGGCCGCTATGGTTATTTTTGCATTAGCCAATGTTTTCACTGTTTTTCAGTTGACCAATGACACCTCACGGGATAGTTATTTAGACGAGTCATATTTTGCCGACAGCACCTACCCAATTCTAAACTTTACGGAAGATGAATAAGTCACAAAAATGGTTGATTGCTCTGGTGATTGCATTGGCAATCATCAATGTTTCTTTGTTGGGAATCGTTTGGGGAGGTCATGTACGATTGCAAGACCAGGCACCTCCAATTCCTTCAGGAATGGATCGTCCGGAAATGACCGGCAGAACGATCATTCGGGATCTCGATCTTAATCAGGAGCAGCGTGATCAATTCAGAATCATATTTGAACATCACAGACGTAACATGGACTCTTTAAGCATGATCTTGCGAGAGGCTAAAAGCAATGTGAATAGAGCCATCGTAGAAGGTGACTCCTCTCAACTGCAAGAATTCAATGCAGAGCTGTTCCAAATACAACGTGAAGTAGAATTGGAAACTCAGAACCTAACCAGGAGGCTAGCAAAAATTGCCACTGGAGAACAGAGACAAAAGTTCCTGAACTCCATGGACAATGTGCTAATGCACCAACCTGGTATGAGGAAAAGAAGAAACGGCAAGTAATGAATCTTCCATCAAGAGATGGATGGACTGATCGCCTATTATTTTTTGACTTACTTCTAACTCGATACCCAGGTACTCCTCATTGGAAAACTGAGTTCTTAAATAAGTTGTAAATCCATCATCTATACCCTGATAAGGCTGATTATACCTTACATCAAGTTTGGAATTACCCTTGAGGTAGTTCAACCAATCTTCACAAAAATGAGATTCACAAGCTCTTTGAGGATCAAAAAGCAACCCTATTTCCACTTCTCGCTCCTGACCAAAATAATTTGGAGTGAATGAATGGATTGATAAATGAATTACCTGATACCCTTCAAAAACAAACTTCTTGATCGAATCTTCCACTTTTTGCCGGTACGGAGTATAGTAGGTATTGATCAGATACATCCGTGAATGAGCATCCAGGTCACGCGTAAATCGTGAAAACAACTGATGATGCCAAGAACTCCTGTTCACTTCTATCAACAGCCGTGAATACTCATAAACGATCAAGTCGCAATTCAGCGCATAGGAAATGTCCTTTGCCAAACTTAATGCGCCAGGGTCCCAGCCCTCGTGGGACTCAAGGACACTTTCTGCACCACAAAAAAGCCTCTGATAAACATGAGGCACCTGGTTACTTGCATGTTCACAAGTAACCAAAAAAATAGATTTATTCAACTATGTAAAGCTCATCGCTTGCTAAGGATTTTGATATTTGAGTGTAGATGCGCTTCAGGTTTTCTTTTGAGTAATCACCATCCAAAACTCTAATAATCCTTTCTGCAAGTGTCCCCTGGGAGAGCATTTGATTGAGGACAGGTGTCCATGCCTGAAGCGACTTGCGATCAGCACGTTTCTCCAATATGTATTGCCAAAAGGCTCTTCCAGAAATAGGAGAATCAATTCCCCATGCTCTTAAATAGNCNTGATCTGTCAGCTCATACTGACCTGCGTGCTTTGCTGTACCCATCAGNACATCATGTAGCAATTCCGTTTCAAATGACTGCTGAACCTGAAACGAAACCCNNTGTTCTTTCACCAGNGATTTCACCAACTCGGTAATCAATGCCACAATGGCTAAATCNGCNACNGGTGCCTCCTGAATATCNACTATTCNAATCTCAATAGCACCACGATCAAAACGAGCCATCGCACCACGAGAGTTCAACCAAACCGGTTTTAAAATATCATCTGTATCAAATGGCTTAATTGCAGCTGCAATCTTGTCATAGACATTCTTCTGATAACTATGCTTCGTAAATAAACGCTCCGGCACCACTTTACCTGTCAAGATTGGAAGCTTTGACTGATTCTTCTCATAATAGTACAAGCGCTTATCAAAGTAACCTGTAAACTTCCCATCCAGCACCGGGCTTGAAGCCGTCAATGCAGGAATCATTGGCATCATGAACCGGATAGCTGTATGCAGCTTAGAGAATTCCTCATCGTCGTAAAATGGCAAGTTGATGTGTGTGCTCTGTAGATTACTCCAGCCATGACCTTTGCATCCGAAAATACGATCATAGGCATGATAGATCTCCTGACTCTCATGTTCCCACAGCTTCGTTTCCTTAGATGGGTTCATCCATGGGTGCGCAGCAGTTGATAGCAACATCGCATTTTCTTTTGCCAAAATAGCATTGACAGCAGTAATATCTTGCTGCAGCTTACTTCTCAAAGCCACCAAATCAGCTGTTGGACCATTGGATTTCATTTCCAGTACGTGACTCACCAACTCATTGCTCCAGGCAGTCATGCCATGCTCCATCTCGCCTTCTATTTCACCATCAGCATTGGTCAAAGGAACCTCTGCTATTGGGCGAATGTCCATAGTATCTTTATCTACAATCATGTACTCGAGCTCTACTCCGTAGGCTTCGAATAAGTGTAAGCGCTTGCTCATCACAAAAGGCGATTCATAAATTCCTGCATGATAGAGGTGTAAAGGTTTTGTTTGATCAACTGATCTTCCACACCTTCATCCAGGTTGGGGTTATCGTTAATTTCAATAATGTAAAATTTCTTACCTCGCTGCTTGATGTCCACACCATACAGACCGTTTCCGATCAATGAAGTGGCTTTCACAGCCAGGTTCAACAAAGCTTTTGGTGCTTCCTCCACAGCCATCGTGTCTGCTTCTCCTTCTTCTGGAGAACCAGCTCCTTTCCAGTTGACAATCTGCCAGTGATCCTTCGCCATGTAATATCTACACACATAGAGTGGCTTCTTGTTGAGTACACCTACACGCCAGTCAAAGTCTGTAGGAATAAACTCCTGAGCAATCACCAATTCTGAAGTCTGGAAAAAGTCTTTCAACACCTTCATCAGTTCCTCCTCATTCTTAGCTTTTTTCACTCCTTTGGAGAATGAACCATCTGGCTGCTTCAAAATGATCGGATACTCAAAACCTTTCGTATTCAACTGTGAAAGTTTGTCCTTCTTGATGATGTAATACTTTGGCGTAGGAATCTTATGAGCACTCAATAGCTCACTCAAATACACCTTGTTGGTACATCTCAAAATCGACTCTGGATCATCCATCACAACTAACCCTTCTGAAGCGGCTTTCTTCGCAAACTTGAAGGTATGATGGTTCACATTGGTCGTTTCACGAATGAACAACGCATCGTATTGGATCAACTTCGCAAAGTCGTTTTTGGTAATCACATCCACGTTGAATCCAACTTTCTCGCCTGCTTTCACAAAGTTCTGAATGGCCTTCTTGTTGGATGGAGGAGTTTGTTCTTCTGGATTCACCAAAATCGCCAGGTCAAACCTCTTGCGGCTATAGCTCTTATTGAGTCGGTTTTTGCCTTGCAGGTATTCTTCCAAAGACTGTTTCATCAGTCCTTGAAGTCCTTCTGGAAGCTCCTTTAAGTTCAAAGGCTTAAGCTGCGTCAACTGCCACTTGTCTTTCTTCTGAAAAACCGCCTTGAGAATAGGCACTTGATACAGGTTAAACAATAAAGAACCTACTCTTGATAATTTTGGATCTTCCACGTTGCCCAAACAAACGATCAATTCCAGCTTGTCGTCGCCTTGCTTTTTCAAAGCCTGCTGAATCACATCTTCAAAATCCTCCGCATCTTCTTTGACCAAAGTTGGGAATTTGAAGTCTTGCAATGTGGTAATCTGAGGCATTACTTTATGTCCTCTGGCTTCTGCCAACAAAGATACATAGTAGCCGATACTCTGATAAGAATAACTTTTACAGAGGTTGACCAATTTATATTTTCTGGATTTCTGATAGGTTTCATCAGAAAAATAGACTGAAGGTGAGATCACCTCAACATCCGAAGGCAGATCAGCTTTCTGGCTACCTCCTTCGAGTACAATAAGTTTATTTGCCATGATTTTTGGGTGTCAACACTAATAGGTTAGCGTCATAGGTTACAATACCCAATAGTATAGAGTTAATTAATCGTTGTAATGACACTCGGTAATGCTGCTTATCGCTAATTGGGTTTTTCTCCAATGGATCGGCGATATGTGCCACTTTGTTGGTGACGTCATATCCGTGCACGACCACAAAATGTCCTGTAGGTTCTCCCTGAATGTCGTGATAGGTATTCGTTTCACCAATTTCCCTTGCACAATTGTACAAATAGGTAGCACTCAGACCTGTCAATATCGGTTTGTGCTCATTGAGCAGCATCCGAATCAACTTGGTATTGAGCTCCTGGAATTTGATTTGCCCGCCTAATGACAAGAATTTTAAGTAAGAATCCGCAGCTACCTGAAACTTGCGAGCAGTTTTATATTTTAGTTGCTCTGTCAGCTTTGCAGACAAATCTACCTCTCCCTGAAACCAGGTTGGGTCGAACATGTGAAGGTTGTAGGTGTAGATGGTGGCGTCATATCCCCTGGCCAAAGCATGGTTGCCCAGCATCACGGCCAAAGTACCGCCACCCTTCAAAGTTTTTACTTCTGAAATGACCTGATCCAACGACATGTTGTCGTCGTAATATTGGTAAACTGCCTGAAGGCAGGTAGGCCCACATGTCTCGTCGTTGGGCTGTGCGTGGATGTCCAGACTTAACGTTTTCGCATCCAAATCGTGGTTTTTAATCAATTACAAAACCGTGCATTAAATCGTGAACAAGTTTACGTATTCGTTGGAAATTGGATACTATATTTTCGATGGTTGGTGAAAATATTTTTAGATTGATGGCGTGAAAGTTGAGCCTCTATGATTTGGTTCGGGAAGAGATGAACATTCGCTGAAACAATGGCATCATGCATTAGAATTAATGAAAAACATTAAGAATGACTAGTGAGAGTTTTGAAGTACTGTACAACATCGAGAATGAGACATTCCTTGAATTTCAGTTTGTCTTTGGTTATTTGTTCTTGTTGGTAATAATAAATATGATGGTTGCTCGCAGGTATATAAGTAAACAATTAGGAAGGATAGTTTTAATAGTCATATTTATATTTTCCATTGGTATTACTGCTAGACTTTGGTTTGTTTTCAACCAATATAAAGCACTTGAAGGTAGTAACAGCTGTAGTCAGATAGAAGGTGCGGTTCAAGATTTAATATTGGGAGTGAAAGGTTCAAGCTCTTTTACTATTAATGGGGTATTGTTTCAGTTGCCAGGGGAAGGAACGGTGTCTTATGGATATCGAATTAGTGATTCTGAGATTAATAATGGTGATTGGTTACGCTTATGTTATGCAGGTAGAATAGTATTAAGAGTGGAGAGAGAAGTGTTAGTAGAATAAGATCCTAATCTCGCGCAAGCGGTACAGATAGTCACTTTCTATCCAATGAATATCATATTCAAAATGCACGGTAATGGTTCTTGGGGACACGAACCTGGGCTGAAGTCCAACTAATTAATCTTTTCAACTTTGGATCAAAAACACACGAATATTCGTTATTTTGCTAGTAAAGCATTTAATCATGGATATACAAGCCGAAAAGTACACCTTGATAGAAGAATTGATGAAGGTAACGGACGTTGAGCTCGTTAAAGAGATAAAATCAATTCTTCAAGGGATTAATCCAGAGGTTGGACAAAGAGCTGATGGAACTCCTGTGACTAAAGTACAACTACAGTCCGAAATTATTGCTTCAAAGAGGCAAATTGCAGATGGAGAATACACTACGCAAGAAGATTTGGAAAAGGAGTCTGAAAACTGGTAATGGAGCAACCAGAGAATGTTTATGTAGTCAAATGGAGCAATGATGCAAAACATGAATTAAAATCCATATTCAATTATATCAAGCAGGATTCACTGCAAAATGCAAAATTGGTCAAAAACCGGATTCTTGAAACCTCAAGAAGCCTCAGAACCATGCCCGAACGATACGAGGTTTATGAACCAATGCGCAATATCCCGGGCAATTATCGTGTAAAGGAAATTTCTTCTTATTTGCTCATCTATGACATTACCGCTTCAGAAGTGCATATTGTAAAGATTATGCATGTCAGGGAACAGAAATAGGATTACTTACTCTAGATTCACTTTGCAACCACTGGATCGCATAGTCACCATATTATCTAATTGAATTTTGTCATTCAAAATGCAGTTTCACGGTTCGTGGGGACACGAACCTGGGCTGAAACAAGTTTACGTATTCGTTGGAAATTGGATGCTATATTTTCGATGGTTGGTGAAAATATTTTTGTAATTAAAGTATGTCAATAAAATTCAAGATCTTAATGACTAGAAACTAACTATTCTATTGATTAATATCCCTTATGATTCGCGCCATATCCGCATTATTTTTCTTAGTCACACTCTCACTAAATGTCTCTTGCCAGATCAATAAGCATTTGTTTACTAAAGCATTCTCCTTGGATTCAACACTTTATGGATCTGGTAACGCATTTAATGTAATTGTTAGGATTAACGCCAGAAAATCAACCTATGATGCTATTGTCAATTTTGGACAATTAAGATATGCGCTGAGTAAAAAATTAAATATTCCAATATATTCTCATGAAATGAATAACCATCTCATAAACAATTATGAGTCCGGCTATAATTTAAACAGCAAACACTTTGGTATTCATCTGGTCTCTTCCTATAAAAAAATGGATTCTCTTCAAAATACTGATGCCTTTAAAAGCATTACTAAACGATATATTGATGACAAATCTTCTTTACAGAGAATTGAAAAATACATGCATATCAAAGACTCGGCTGCCATCTTTTTGGAAGATGATTACATGATGGATTCGCTGCCTTATTTTGACCTAAGCTCATTTGATTTTCATGACTTTATTCAAATCATGTGGGCAAATGGGTTCCTATTAATTGAAGGCCACAATAAAGTTTTGAATGTTGCAGATTTCAATAGGTTTTGTTCAAAATTTAGAGGTGGTCCCTTGCCCTTGTTGGTCTTGTGACCAATAAGAGCCATAGCATATTCTTTGTAAGTGTTGTTTGCATGTACCTCTCCATCAAATTGAAAATCTTATACAAATAGCAAATTTAAAGTTCGTGGGGACACGAACCTGGGCTGAAATCGAAATAACTAATCTTATCAACTTTGGATCAAAAACACACGAATATTCGTTATTTTGCTAGTAAAGCATTTAATCATGGATATACAAGCCGAAAAACTCAGTTTGATAGAATGGATAGCCAAAGTGGATGATGATCGAATCATCAAACAGTTCAAGGCTCTTCAGCAAACCAGTGAAGCAAGTTTATCCTCTCTTACAGAAAGAGAAAAAGCGGCTATTGATCAGGGCTTAAAGTCAATCGAAGAAGGCAAGGTCCATGAACATGATGCCGTGATGCAATCCACAAAAGAAAAGTATCCGCATCTATTTAAATAGGCTTCATGCAAATCATCTGGACGCAAGAAGCCAAGCAAGATTATCTCGAAAACATCGAATACCTACTCGAAAAGTGGACCGAAAAATCAGCTAGAAATTTCATCAATGAAGTAGATGATGTTTTAGAATTACTCCAAATCAATCCAAAACTATTTCCATTAAGCGACTATAAATCGATAAGAAGGGCAGTCATCCGTAAACAAATCACACTCTTTTACCAGCTCAAAGATTCTAATATCTATCTGATTCGATTCTGGAATTCATATCAAGATCCAGACTCTCTAGAGGTTTAAAACGACCATCTTTGTTGGAACTATGATTACAGAAGATGAGTCCTTATAAAACAAAAAAAAGGGAGACTTCCGCCTCCCTTTGTCTCCGAATAATTCAGAGCCGCCCTAGTTAATTGCTCTTCAATATTTTCTGTACTGTGATTTGATCTCCTTCGCGAACCACCAGCAAATACATTCCTTTTGGAAGTTCTTGAAGGTCAAACGTCAGTTCCTTTCCTTTTTGTGAATTCAACACTTCCTGACCAGACAAATCATGAAGACTAACTGTCAGTACTTTCTCACTAATGATGTTTACAAACTGGTTGGTAGGGTTCGGGTAAATGGATACTTCTAAAGCTTCTTCAAATCCGAGAATTGCCTCTTTGGTCACAGTCACTAACCACTCTTCAGAGGTAATACCATCCTCTGCTGTGATGGTGTATATCACTGGATTTGTAAAATCAACCACCTCACCACTTGCAGGATTACTTGTAGCTCCTTCTGCCAATTCAACCAATGGAGCAAGTTGGGTTATATCTGTTTCTGCTGATACTTCTATAAAGATCTCTTTTTCAACCGGATCCATTGTTATTTGCAAACGTCTTCCTGGAAGTGCAAACGAAAGAAAATCTGTAGATGAACTTAGCTCTTCTACGGTAACGGTAACAATCCAATTTCTATTGATCTCACCATCTTCAGCAGTAATGGCATACGTAACAGGATCTGTGAAATCAACCGTTGCACCATTTTCAGGATTACTCGAAGCACCCACAGAAAGCGTCAAAGTAGGCACCAAAGAAGACACATCTGTTCCAAAAGCTACTTCGATCGATACGGTTTGGGATGATTCATCGATTATGGCAACACCTGTCTGTTCAGGCAACTCGAATGCAAGGATATCCGCTTCAGAATTCAATTCTGAAGATTCCTCCGTTACGGTTACTAACCATACCTGTTGTGTTTCCTGATCTTCAGCAGTTACTGTGTATGCGACAGGACTATCTGCTGATGAACTAAAGTCTACCTCCTCTCCACTTGCTGGATTGCTTGTAGCTCCTTCAGACAAGGTAATACTCGGAGCAATGGCTGTAAGATCAGTTCCTTCGGAAACTACCACAGTAATAGTATGATTTTCAGTATTGATGCTTGCGGATTCAACTTGCTCAGCGATAACAAAGCCAAGGATATCAGTTGAAGAATCGGGCACCGCCGCCTCTTCTTCAACTGTGACCACCCACGTTTGAGTAGTACCATCCTCAGCTGTGACCAGATAAGTCACCGTATTATTATCTGATATCGTAAAATCAACTATCTCTCCACTTGTAGGGTCACTCGATGCTCCTTCTGACAGAATAATACTTGGGACTAGAGAGGATAGATCAGTTCCCTCTGCCACAATTACAGAAACAGTATGGTTTTCAGTATTGATGGTTGCCGATTCAACTTGCTCAGCGATAATAAAGCTGAGGATGTCTGTTGAAGAATTTAACTCCGCAGCATCTTCTTCAACAGTCACTAGCCACGCCTGCGTAGTGCCATCCTCAGCTGTGACCAGATAAGTCACCGTCATATTTTCTAATAAAGTGAAATCAATCACCTCTCCACTCTCTGGATCACTTGTAGCCCCTTCTGACAAGGTGAAAACCGGAGCCAGATTAGTAAAATCTGATCCTTCAGTCATCACAACCCCGATTGCATGAGAGACCGTGTCAATTACAGCATCCGAAACCTGATTTGCCAATTCAAAAGTGATGATATCATTCTCCGAACTTAGAATGACTTCATTTTCAACGGTCACCAACCACACCTGCTGAGATGTACCGCTGGCCGCGGTAATAGTGTAGGTAACCGGATCTGTAAAATCTACTGCAACTCCACTTTCTGGATTACTTGTAGCATCCTCAGACAAAGTGAATACTGGAACTAATGCAAATAGGGACGTTTCCTCTGATACAATAACTGAAACGGTATGATTTTCGGAATCAATAATTGCCGGTTCAATTTGTTCAGATAAATCAAAGGTTAAAATATCATTCTCAGAGTTAGGAGCTACCGTCACAGTCACAGTCCAAGATTGAGTGCTCGACTCATCCTGTGCCGTAACTGTTAGGATAGCTGGCTCAGCAAAACTCATTGTTGTACCTGATGCCGGACTACTGGTTGCTCCTTCTGACAAGGAAAAAGAAGGAGTTAATACAGAAAGATCGGTCCCAAAAGCTACCTCAATTTCCACTTCATGATTTTCTTCATCTATAATAGCCTCTCCAGTTTGCTCGCTCAATTCGAAGGTTATAATATCTGTAGCAGTATTAGGTGCTACGTTTACTGTTACTAACCAATCCTGTGTTGTCGTACCATCCTGTCCAGTAACAGTGTAAGTAACTGGATTGCTAAAATCAACAGAAGAGCCACTCTCAGGTGAAAAGGTAACATCTTCCAAAACGGTAATCTCAGGAATCAATGAAGTCACATCAGTGCCAAAAACCACTTCTATTGTGACAGTATGTACCTCTGAATCAATGATAGCTGAACCAGTCTGAGAGTCTAGTACAAAACTCTGAAGATCGGTATTTAGAGACGCTACAGTAACTGAAACAACCCAATCCTGAGTAGAACCATCCTGAGCAGTCACAGTATAGGTGACTGGATTCGTAAAATCTGAAATCACTCCACTTTCTGGGGAGCTTGTAGCATCTTCCGATAGAGTAAATACTGGAGTCAATTCTGTCAGATCGGTTCCAAATGGCATCGTAACATTGACCTCATTCGTTTCACTTAGTATCTCTATCGATTGTTGATTTGGAATCTCAAAAGTCAGAATATCTGTGCCTGTTTTCGGGTCAGCAGCGACAACCGTCACCAACCATTCCTCAATGGACTCTCCGTCCTCAGCTGTAATGGTATAAGTAATATTAGAAGAGAAATCAATCGATTCTCCAATAGCCGGACTCACCGTAGCCTCTTCTGAAATGGTTAGGTTTGGAGTCAATCCTGTCAGATCGGTTCCAAATGGCATGATGATGTCAATGGTTTGGTTGGTGTCATTTCGATTGATCCTCTCTTGATTAGGAATAGCAAATGTTAGCAAAGAAGCTTCATCAGAACATAATTGCCCCTCATCGCTGATATTCCACCCATAAGTACCCATCAATAGTGCTCTGGCCTCTGCTCCCTGGCAATAGTTGATACCAGATGCACCAAGTGAAACATTACTTTTTAATCCACCCTGACTAGCCCATCCAATTAGTGTAAGGTCATAGTTATCATCGCTCAGACCAGAATCATCAAACATTCTACCCATATCAGTCACCTTACTAACGTCCCAGGAACTTAGATTCTGGTTGAAGGAGGAAGCTCCACGAAACATATCATCCATATCTTGAGCGCTACTCACATTCCAGCTACTTAAATCTGAATTGAAGGAAGTAGCCCCTTCAAACATGTCATAGAAATAGACTACTGCACTAACATCCCATTGACTGATGTCTCCAGCAAATGATGTAGCATTCGAAAACATTTCATTCATATTATTCACAGAAGAAAGGTTCCAGGTACTAATGTCACCATTGAAGGACGTAGCATCTGCGAACATATCATAAATCCGGACTACATTTTCTGTATTCCAGGAGTTGAGATCCTGATTAAATGCTCTAGCATAACTGAACATGTAATCCATTTCTGTGACAGAACTAACATCCCAGGTATTGAGTGGTTGATTAAATGCAAAAGCCGATGTAAACATGCTGCTGATATCTTGTACAGCACTGACATCCCAAGCATCCAATGGCTGATTGAATGAAGTATCATAAGCAAACATATACTCCATTTCTAGTACTGAACTCACATCCCAGCCATTGATCTCTCCATTAAATAAATAGGCGGAATAGAACATATAACTCATATCAGTAACACTGGAAGTCTCCCAGGAGCTAAGGTCCTGATTAAAAGATCTCGCACCCTGAAACATCGAATACATAATAACGACGCTACTTACATCCCATTCATTGAGTGGTTGATTAAATAAGCTTGCATATTGAAACATATAACTCATGTACTCGACATTGCTCACATCCCAGTTTGATAGATCTGAATTGAAGGAAGCAGCGTTATAGAACATTTGACTCATGTTCGTCACTTCTGATAAATCTGGTGCATCGGTAGCACTAAATCCTGTTCCATCCCAGTCTTTAAAACTGCTTTCCATGGACTGCCACTTAACATCTCCCCACTGCAATACATCTTCTATGAAAAAGGATTTAAAGATGTGAGGAAATTCACCAGCGATTGACACCTGATAGGTACCCGGTTCCGGCACCTCAATTGACAATGCCCCAGATTGATGTTGACCATTTCCTGCTATTGCTTCATCATCCACTTTTTGCCATGAATAGGCAAAATCATAAGAAAATGCTGGATTCAATGGTATGCCAAAACTACTATTGGCTCCAACTTCGGTCAGCACAACAAAGGCATCTATAACCTCTAAGCTTAAAGACCATTCTTGCTGTGTGACACCATCTTCTGCTGTAACTGTATAAATAATTGGAGCGGAATCAGATCCTGTAAAATCAACTGCTTCTCCACTTGCCGGACTACAAGTAGCACCATGAGACAATTTAAATGTGGGAACCAATGCAGTGACATCCAAATCACCTGTGTTATAGCCTGATATTTTTACGGTGTGATTTGTGGTATCTATTTCAGCTTCTCCAATTTGATTTCCTATAGTAAATGTTCTGAAGTCTGTTTTGGTATTAGCAGCTCCATCATTCGCTATCACTGTCACAGTCCACTCTTGCGTTATGGAAGTATCCGCTGCTGTCACAGTATAAATCACTGGACTTGTAAAATCTATCGCTTCTTGGCTTTCTGGCGTGATCGCAGCTCCCTTGGACACCGTAATGGTTGGACTTAAACTAGTCAGATCTGTTCCAAACGCCACTTCCAACTCAATAGTATGTGCTGTTGAGTCAATAAATGCCGGTTCCGTTTCTTCTGCTAACTCGAATGAAAAAATATCTGTCCCCTGAGCACAGTCCGCAACATCGCCTTCAAATACCCATCCATAATCTGACTTTAAGGTGTCTCTAGCGGCCGCACCTACACAAAATGTAAGACCCGCTGCACCTAATCGAACATTACTATTCAAACTATCTAAAGCTAGCCAACCGATCAATATCTTGTCATAGTTCTCCTGACTTAATCCAGAGTAATTGAACATTCTGTGACCACCATTAAATGTTCCAGCAAGTAATGAAGTAACATTCCAGTTGCTGAGATCCTGATTAAAGGACACAGCTTGATGAAACATATCATTCATATCGATTACGTTGCTCACGTCCCAGTCAGATATATTGTTGTTAAAGGAATAGGCATTGTAAAACATGTCATCCATTTCCGTTACACTACTTACGTCCCAACCACTCAGATCACCATTGAACACTTCATTAAAAGCAAACATGGATCTCATATTAGCCACATTACTTACATCCCAGTTACTGATATCTCCATTGAACGAAGAGCCATAAAACATATAACTCATAGTGATAGCGCTACTAACATCCCAGCTACTCATGGAATTTCCGGTGTAAACCTGGTTGTAATAAAACATTCCATTGAAATTGATCACGTTACTCACATTCCAGCCACTGATGTCATGATTATAAGATGCAAAAGCGAGCATATAACTCATATCTGTGACATTACTAAAATCCCAAACGCTTAGATCACTAATGAAAGATTGTGCGTAGTAGAGGAATCCAGCAAAACTGGTTACACTACTAATATCCCAGCCAGTGATATCTCCAGAAAACTGTGAACTTGAGAACATGTAGCTCATATCTGTCACGTTACTTACATCCCAACTACTGATATCGCCATTAAATATTGTTCCTGAAAACATACTACTCATGTCTGTAGCACTACTTACATCCCAGCCACTTAGATCCTGATTGAATGCAACATTATATGAAAACATCCCTGAAAAATCAGTTACATTGCTGACGTTCCAGGAACTGATATCTCTATCAAAATACATATCATCTTCATCTCCACTAAACATGTAGCTCATGTTGGTTACACTACTGACATCCCAGGAACTCAAGTCTCCATTGAAGGATTCAGCTCCTTCAAACATCTCCGACATATCTGTTACATTGCTCACATCCCAATCACTGAGATCCCCATTAAATTCGTAGGCATAACTAAACATTTCCGCCATGCTTGCTACCTCAGACAGGTCTGGCAAATCTGTAGCACTAAAGGTCTCTCCATCATAATATTCGAAAGACTCTTCCATACTTTTCCATTCAATATCTCCCCACTGAGAGACATCAGTTAGATCATCCATGGAACTGCTTGGAATCAAAAAATGCGGAAACTCACCTACTATTGAAAGTGTGTTCTCTCCTGCCGGCAAACTAGTGACGAAATCTCCATCATCAGTTGTATGCCATCCACTAGTCACAGGCTCCCCATTATTAGTCCATAAGTAGCCAAAATTATAATCAAAGTCCCCGTCCAAATTAAGCCTAATATTACTTTCCTCACTTAACTGCCAGACAGTGACAAATGGGTTAATGGGCTCAGATCGATAAACCTTCCAAGTCTGCTGGGTAATGGCATCTTCTGCTGTGACAGTGAATAAGACAGTATCAGAAGCAACAAAACTGATGCTAGCCCCACTAGCAGGTGAAACTGATGCTCCCCTAGAGGTGGATATTATTGGGGTTAAAACAACTTTATCTTCGAATTGAACAATCTCTATTAAATGATTGACAGTGTCAATATTTCCTACACTTTGATCAGCGCCAACATCAAAAGTCAAGATATCGGCTTCAGTACTTGCCTCAATGGCATTTTCCACCGAAACAATCCATTCTTGCTCTAACCCATCCTGTGCAGTAACGGTGTAGATCACATTATTGGTAAAATCTAATTCAACACCATTTTCCGGAGAAATACTCGCTTTATTAGAAATACTTATGGATGGCTTAAACGCTGTTAGATCAGCACTTTTAATCATTGTTATAGAAACCGTATGATTGTCAGAATCTATCTGGTTATCTATCTGATCCAAAATATCAAAAGACAAAATATCATTAGCTGCAGAACATGCTGATCCTCCATCGCTAAACGTCCATCCATATTGACTCTTTAATGAGTCTCTGCCTGCTTTAGCTTCGTAGGAGCAAAATTTTCGTCCATTAGCCGTGAATTGAACATTTCTTTCTTGAATTGATAGCTTAGACCAGCTGATCAACATACTATCATAATTCGCAATAGTAATACTTGTATTATCAAAGGACATGTTGAATGACCTGGACTTGCTGATATCCCAATTACGAAGCCCTTTCCCTTCAAAATCAGTGGCATTTCTAAATATTCTGGCGAAGAAATCGATTTTACTTACATCCCAGGAGCTGAGGTCCTGATTGAACTTTTTGGCATCCTCAAAGGCCATAGCAATCGATGTGATGTTACTTACATCCCAACTGCTGATATCTCCATTAAAATTGGATGCCCCTCTAAATATTTCTCCAAAGTTCTTCACATTTTGAAGATTAGGAACATCAGAAGTACTGAAGCCTGCACCTTTCCAATCTTTAAATGCTCCAGAAAAGTTCTTCCACTCAATATCCCCCCACTGCAATACATCGGTAAGTTTTCCTTTTGGATATCCAGTAAAATGCGGAAATGCTCCAGTGATTTCAAGTGTATAGGTTCCGGCAGTAGCAAACCCTGTTTTAAAAACCCCATCTGATGAGGTGTGCGTTCCTGAACTAATAGTGGTCCCATCGCTATTTTTCCATTCATAGGAAAAATCATAGGAATGGTTGGTGTTTGGAATTATTTCAATAGTATCCTGATCTGAGGTCAGCGTCCAGGAAGTAATAAAAGGACTGGTCTGTGCAACAATAGTGTATGCACCAAACAGACACATTACTGATAATAAGAAGTTTTTCATAGTGTTACTGGCATTAGCGTGAATAGAAATGACAATCCTGAAAACACCACTGATTTCCCTTTTCTCAGTTGGCGACATGTGTATCAAGCAGTCATTTCTGCTAGCCTCCGAGTAGATTTTACAACGAAACCTAACATAGAGCCTATTCTAGGCTTCGAAGCTCTAAGAAATGATCAATACTATTTATAGAGTTATTGGTTTGACGTGGTTGCATGAGAGTTTGGTAGCAACGCTTGAGAGAAGGGGTTAACCCAACTGCATCAATTTGGCAAAGGTTTCACGTTTGTTCCTCGCCAGAGGAATGGTGCTTCCATCTACCATTTTAATACTTCCGCCTTCTTTTTTATCAAAAGAGCGGATCATTTTTAAATTAATCAGGTAAGAACGATGTGTCCTAAAAAAGCCCAGAGGTCTGAGTAAAGACTCATAGCCTTTCAGTGTTTTGGAAATGGTAATATGACTTCCATCTTTCAAGAAGAATGTGGTGTAGTTATTATCAGATTGACAATAGATGATCTCCTGAACTTCCACAAAATAGACCGAGTGGATATCTCGTAGAACGATTTTCGGAATTTCATCAGAAGCCATATCTGAAGTTAATTTGTCCAAGAGCTGAGTACTCATTGGAATCGCCTCTTTTGCTTTCTCCAATGCTTCTTCAAATTCTCTAGGCTCAATCGGCTTAAGAATATAGTCCACAGCATTGAAACGAAAGGCTTTTAAAGCATAATCGTTGTGCCCGGAGATAAAGATGATTCTAAATGGTATTTTCTCAAAATGAGCCAGGAAATCAAAACTAGTACCCTGACTGAGATGGATATCTAAAAATGCGAGATCGATTGGATGTTCCTCTGCAATGGTAAGTGCCTGATCAATGGTTTCTGCTTCCCAAAACGAATAATCTGAATCTAAAAACCGGTTAAGGTAAGATTTAACAGAAATACGCGCATGGGATTCATCATCCAGAATCAGAATGTTCATATGGCACTCGCTTAAAGAGCTAATTTACAATCAAACTAACTTCCAATTAGCTATTTAGGCTACAAACTTGGTAGGCAAGCTCAATGTCACTCGGTAGCCTTCAACTTCGCCAGTCTCGTTCATAAGGTTTTCACTAGACATATTAAGATCAGCCTTATACGTCACTCGCATCTTTTCTAGTCTTTCATTGGTGATAGTGGTAGCCAAAGATTGATGATCACTGGTTTTGATCAATTGCTCAATCATTCCAGTGCCACTGTCAGTGATTTCCAAACTAATTAGCTTATCCGAAACCTTAGTGAATTTGATTTTGATTTCATTGTGTGCTTTTTTGAACAAACCATGTTCCAACGCATTCTCAATAAACGGTTGAGCAAACATCGGCGGAATACCATCATATTCAGGGTCCAAGTCTTCATCTAACTCTATAGAATAGTCAAAGGCATTCTGAAAACGTAGTTTTTGTACTTCCATGTAGTTCTCAAGCATGCTCACTTCCTCTTCCAGAGTAATAAATTCCTCTCGAGAATTTTCTAGTATCTGTCGCATCAATCGACTAAACATACTCATGTAATCGCTTGCCTTCTCAGGACTTTCTGTTAGCAGATATTGTTGAATAGCACCAATGGAGTTGAAGATAAAATGGGGATTGAGCTGAGAACGCAAAAAACGTTGCTCCAATTCCAAAGAAGCTTTGTCTCGTTTGATTTTATACTGACGGTAATAAAAATATCCTCCACCACTTAAAAGAAGCAACAATAACACGCCTCCTATGAGATACATCTTTGTGCGTAATCCTTGAATCTCCGCTTCCTGCTCAAGACTAGCAATTTCTTGTTCTTTCTTCTCAGATTCATACTTTTCCTGGATATCCGCTACTATTTTATTGTTGTCTTCATCAAACTTCTTCTTTAGTGACTCATTCAACTTTTCCAGATAGTACAAAGCTCTATCAGTATTTCCTACCTGCTTATTCACTTGATACAAATCCGTGAGCATTACTCTCAGGTACGAAGGAGATTCCACTTTATTAAGATCAAACGTCTCTTCGAAATAATTAAGATAATGCTTGGCTTCAGCCAAGTTTCCGACATAGAAGGAATTGGTAGCTACATCAACGATATCAGTCCCTAAGTCGCCATAAGAATTGGATTCGTGACCAGATTGTGAGAATGCTAAACATTCTTTAGCAATAGTTAGCGCACTATCGTAATACTCAAGCTTACCGTACTTTTCACTCAACCGTCTTTTAGCTTCGTAAGCCAACCATTCATTATGTGTTTTTGAATAATACTTCAAGGCTTCCTTCTGGAATCGTAAAGAACCTTTAAGATCATCTTGTACCTCAGATAAATCAGCCAAGACCTGATACGTAGCACCAGCTGTATGATTGTCATTGATTTCAAGGGCTTTATGGAGAGCTCTATTTGCGTATTCCATTCCTCGTGCTGGATCAGTAAACCGAAAAATATTAGCAATGTAACTCTGTATAGAAATCTGAAGACTAATATTAAAATTTGCTTCGTTCAGCAAGTCGTATCCTTTATTTAGATACTCAAGAGCTAATTCGTTTTGCTCCCTTTGTCCATAATAAAATCCTATATATGAAATGATCGAACCATAGATTTGGGTTTCTTTTGGTTCCTTTTCCTCTAGTAATTCTTTGCCTTTTTGCAAATAATTTAAAGACGAGTCATTTCCCGCCAATAAATACACAAATCCTAAATTGTACAGATATTTAGCTTCGAGGAGCGTGGTTAGATCTCCAGACTTCTCATAATAAAGAAGTGCCCTTTGATAATTCGTAACGGCTGAATCAATCTGAAATTTCTTATGGTAATAATTACCTTTTAAACCATAGTATGCAGCCAACCTCCTATCACTATTGACACTATTCTCTCTCTTGAGTTCAGATTGTAGTAGACTGATATAATAATCAGAAGAATCAATATTGACATTCAAATAATTCTTAGCTAGTCCAGCAATCGAATAAAAACGAAGGGAATCATTTCCTGAGTTAAGATTTCGCTTGTATTCAGGAGTTTTGGATAAATCCTGAATAATATCTTGGGAATATGTGAATGGACCAAAAGCGATTATCAAAAGGAGCATCAAAAAGGATTGATGCATCATTGAAGTCTTTTTCATATAAGCTGGTTGATGTGACTTAACATGCCTCTAAATCATCTATAAAATTAAATAGACTAAGTTCAATAACCCCGTTGTAAATCCAAAATATCAAAAAAAAGCCTCCAGAACATGCATTCTAAAGGCTTCCAAATCATTTCTAACGTTTCAATTCTTACAAATCATCCAAATCCTTATTGATGATCAATCTATTACCTCGGTTGTAAGTGAAGTAGTTCCAAACCCAGTTGGAGAATACCAATACCTTTCTACGGATACCGATGATGGAAAACAAGTGTACAAACATCCACACAAACCAGCCAAAGAATCCACCAAACGAAATTTTCATTGGAGCATCCACTACTGCACGGTTTCTACCTACAGTAGCCATACTTCCTTTGTCCACATATTTGAAAGGCTTCAACTCTTTGTCCTTTTGTAATCGGATAATGTTTTCACCCAAATTTTCTGCCTGCTGGATAGCCACTGGAGCCAATTGAGGAAGCCCTTTAGGATGTTCATCACTTATTTGCAAAGACACATCCCCAATAGCGTATACATATTCATGATTTTTCACACGGTTGAATTCATCAACCAAAATACGCCCCCTATCTTCAGCTCCATCTCTTAATCCTTTGATCACGTTGCCTTTTACTCCGGCTGCCCATATCAAACACTTCGTTTTAATTTGAGTACCATCATTTAAGTAGGCGATATCATCTTCGTATCTCTCCACCAATTTTCCCAACGAAACTTCTACCCCAAAGTGCTCCAGGTATTTAGCTGCCTTCCGGCCCGACTTATCAGACATTGGAGGCAATACACGATCAGCACCTTCTATAAGGTGAATATTCATTTTAGAAAAATCCAACTCAGGGTAATCCTTGGGTAGCACATGACTTCTTAGCTCTCCAATAGCTCCTGCCAATTCTACCCCTGTTGGACCAGCTCCCACGATTACAACGTTCATGTGCTTTTCGATCTCATCTTGTTCCTCGTCATAGTATTGGAGAGCTTCTTCAAAATTCTCTATGAGTCGGGTTCTGAGTTCAAGTGCATCACTCATCACGCGGAGCTTCATTGCTTTCTTTTCAAGTTCTTTATTCCCAAAGAAATTTGTAGATGCACCAGTAGCAATCACCAGCATATCATATTTCAAAAATCCAAGGTTCGTTTCCACTTCCTTCTCATCAGCATGTATCTGAATAACTCGCGCCATTCGGAAATGGAAGTTTTTATTGTCTTGTAAAAATTCTCTAAGTGGACTGGAAATATCTCCAGGACTCAGACCAGCCGTAGCTACCTGATAAAGTAACGGAATAAACGTGTGGTGATTGCGCCGGTCGATCATGACGATCTGTACCTCCTCTTTGCTGAGTTGCTTCACCAGTTCTATTCCTGCAAAACCACCGCCAATGATCACTATTCGGGGCATATCCGTCTCTGGGATACGTTCTGTGATCTTGTCGCCTTTCTTTTTGGGTAAAGTTGCTACGGGTAGTTCTTCTAGTGCTTCCACGATATACTTTTTTATATGTCTATATAATCAACAGATAAACTCAAAACTTGTTAATCTTGTCGTTCTAAGCTTTAAGGTAAAACGACTTTGAGCGAGAAATGGATCGTGAGGATCGAGGTTTTTTCAAATTATTTTTCAACTAATGGAAGCCAACAAAAAAGTAATCAATTCATGGTGCATGTATGACTGGGCCAACTCAGTGTACAACCTGGTGATCAACACCTCCATTTTCCCGATTTATTATACAGCTGTTACCGCCAATGAAGCCAACGATGATAAAGTAGTTTTCTTTGGATATGAAGTGATCAACTCTGTGCTCTATAGCTACGCGATTTCCATTTCCTATTTGCTCTCTGCCATGATGCTTCCTCTGCTATCAGGAATCGCTGATTACACAGGAAAGAAAAAGAAGTACCTAAAAATATTTACCACGCTGGGTTCTATTGCGTGCATGAGTATGTTCTTCTTTACTTCAGACACACTCGAGTGGGGAATCATCTGCGTAGTATTGGCCAGCTTAGGCTATAGCTCTGGCCTTGTATTTTACGATGCTTACCTTCCAGAAATAGCTCCTGCTCACATGACTGATCGAATTAGTGGACGAGGTTATTCATTCGGATATGCAGGAAGTGCCATTCTATTGATCATTAGTTTGATGCTAATTATGAAATTCGAATGGTTCGGCTTCCCTGATAGTGGCACCGCAACTAGAACAGTTTTCCTATTAGTAGGTGTTTGGTGGATTGGCTTTGCACAAATACCATTTAAGAATCTCCCATCCAATGTCTTCAATAGAAAACCAACTGGTCGTGTACTAGTCAATGGTTACTTAGAACTCAAAAAAGTATTCTTTGAACTCAAAGAACAGCCAAACATCAAAAAATATTTGATCTCGTTCTTCTTTTTCAACATGGGCGTTCAAACGATCATGTTGTTAGCAACTCTATTTGGTACCAAAGAATTAAACCTGGGCTCTGCCCAATTGATTCCTGTGATTCTCATCATCCAATTTGTCGCGATAGGTGGAGCGATTCTCTTTGCCAGAATCTCTGAAAGAAAGGGAAATGTATTCTCTCTTGGCGTAATGATCAGCATATGGATTGGCATCTGCTTTTTCGCCTACACCGTGACCACCGTCAATGAATTCTATATTGTTGCTGTACTCGTAGGATTAGTGATGGGAGGTATTCAAGCTTTATCCAGAGCTACATTCTCCAAACTAATTCCACAAGACTCCATCGATCATGCATCATATTTTTCCTTCTTCGATGTACTGTTCCACCTATCTGTGGTAATTGGGACGTTTAGCTACGGCTTCATCGAGCAACTGACAGGAAGTATGAGAAATAGTACGCTTGCTTTGGCTTCTTATTTTGTGATTGGATTTGTCTTGTTGATCTTTGTAAAAATGCCAAAGGCAACCAATGGAGCAACTAAATCTTCCGACGTGTGATTTGAAAATTAAAAATGAAGAAGGCAACCAATTTGTCTTTGACATTATCCGGAAGAAGTATGTGGTTTTAACTCCTGAGGAATGGGTACGACAACATTTCATTCATTTGATGATCACCCATCTCAAGTATCCAAAATCACTTTTGAAGATCGAGTCAGGACTCTCCTACTTTAAGTCTTCTAAACGAAGCGACATCAATTTGATGAACTCAGATGGTTCGTTATTTCTGGTAGCAGAATGTAAAGCTCCAGATGTGAAGATCAATCAAAAAGCCTTGAATCAAATCAGCGTATACAACAAAGAACTTCAAGCACAGTATGTTGCTCTAACCAATGGTATGCAACACTTTATTTGGTTATATGACAAAAAAAATGAGAACTACGAACAGCTAGCTAAATTCCCAGTCTTCAAATGAAAAAAAGCATCCACCAACAGGCAGATGCTTTCTAAATATCTATTAAATAATCTCTTAAGCTAAAAACTTCTCAGCCGGTGAGAACGGAAGACCGAACGCTGTAGCCACTCCTTCGTAAACGATTTCTCCATCGATCACATTCAAGCCTAGCAGCAACTCTCTATTTTCATTACATGCCTTCTTCCATCCTTTGTTTGCCAACTGCAATGCATATGGCAAAGTAGCATTAGTCAAAGCCAAAGTAGAAGTGTAAGGCACAGCACCTGGCATGTTTGCTACACAGTAGTGAAGTACTCCATCAACTACGTAAGTAGGATCCTGGTGAGTTGTAGGCTTACAAGTCTCGATACATCCACCTTGATCTACAGCAACATCTACAACCACTGTACCTGGTTGCATTTCTTTCAACATGTCTTTTGTAATCAAATGTGGCGCTTTTGCTCCAGGAATCAATACTCCACCGATGATTAGATCATGCGTAGGAAGTAATTCTCTTATGTTATACTCATTAGACATGAACGTATTCACATTTGCAGGCATTACATCATCCAAATATCTCAATCTTGGAAGGTTCACATCCATGATGGTAACGTCAGCGCCAAGACCTGCAGCCATTTTAGCTGCATTGGTACCAACTACTCCACCACCAAGAATTAATACTTTCGCTGGTCTAACACCCGGAACACCTCCAAGAAGAATACCTCTTCCACCCATTGGCTTCTCTAGATATTTTGCACCTTCCTGAATAGCCATTCTACCAGCTACTTCAGACATAGGAACCAACAATGGCAATGAACGATCAGCTTTTTCTACTGTCTCATATGCCAAACAAATAGCTCCACTCTCCATCATCGCCTTGGTAAGGGGCTCATAAGAGGCAAAGTGAAAATAGGTAAACAACAATTGCCCTTTCTTTACCAGTTTATATTCTGGTTCTATTGGCTCTTTCACCTTGATGATCATCTCAGCGATCTCATAGGTCTCTTCAATTGTTGGAAGAATTTTGGCACCAGCTTCTGCATACTGCTCATCGCTAAATCCACTACCAACTCCAGCAGTAGACTGCACATAAACCTGATGTCCGTTCTTGGTGAATTCTTGTACACCAGCAGGGGTGACAGCCACCCTGTTTTCGTTGTTTTTAATTTCCTTAGGAACCCCAATAATCATAGTTGTATAATCTATTTTGGATCAATTCTCGTACAAAGATATAGGGCGGTTTTCACAATTATTTAAGGGTCAGAAAATTCGATATAAGCAACACCTCTTGTTTATGTTTTATAATATTTTATTTCGAATTATTGCCTAACTCGAAATATTATTCTTACTGAAAACGTTTGATATACAGCAAACAACTATTTTCTATGGGTTTTTTAAAACAAAAGTCGATGGATTTTATTAAATTTGAAGGTGACAACATTCAGCATTAACCCCCTAAACGATTATTTATGAGCGCTACAAAAACCAAGAAAAAAACCTCTCTGAACACAAGTGAGATCTTGCATGATTACGCACTTGCTGTAGAGAGTCGCGAAAACAGTCTCATAGGACGAAAAGAAGTCTTTATGGGAAAAGCAAAGTTTGGAATATTCGGTGACGGTAAAGAGGTAGCGCAAATTGCCAAAGCCAAGTTTTTCCAAAACGGAGATTGGAGATCTGGATATTACAGAGATCAAACATTCATGATGGCTCTAGGCCAATTAACTTCCCAACAATTCTTTGCTCAGCTTTATGCGCATACAGATGTGGATGCCGAGCCAGCTTCCGCAGGACGTATGATGAACGGACACTTTGGAACTCGTTCGTTGAACAGCAAAGGAGAATGGAGAACGTTGACAGACATGAAAAACAGTTCTTCAGACATCTCATGTACTGCCGGTCAAATGCCACGACTAATCGGCCTTGGCTGGGCTTCTAAACTTTACAGGGAGAACCCCGCTCTGCAAGAGTTTAAAGACTTTTCAATAAATGGTAATGAAGTAGCATTCGGAACTATAGGTAACGCTTCTACATCTGAAGGACATTTCCTTGAAGCAATGAATGCAGCAGGTGTTCTGCAAATCCCAATGGTTATGTCAGTCTGGGATGATTTTTATGGGATTTCCGTACCACAGCAATACCATACTACCAAAGAATCCATTTCAGAAGCCTTATCTGGAATGCAGAGATCAGCTGATAAAAAAGGTTTTGAGATTTTCAAAGTAAATGGATGGGACTATGCTGCCCTATTGAATACTTATGAAAAAGCAGTAAAACTTGCCCGTGAAGAGCATGTACCATGCCTGGTTCATGTGGAAGAAGTTACACAACCCCAAGGCCATTCTACTTCTGGTTCTCATGAACGATATAAGTCAAAAGAAAGACTTGACTGGGAAAAAGAACATGACTGCATACTCAAAATGCGTCAGTGGATCACAACTGAGGGAATTGCGTCAGCTGAGGAACTTGACAAACTGGAGAAAGAAGCCAAAAGCAAGAGCAAAAAAGCAAGAGACAATGCCTGGAAAGCCTATAACAGTGAAATCAAAGATGATCTGGAGCAGGCATTGGAATTGATTAGCAAAGCTGCACTTACCTCTGACAACAACAAAGCTGTACAGCAAATCAAAAACGATTTAAAAAGCACGCTTAATCCATTCAAAGCGGATATCATTAAAGCTGTCAGAAAAAGCTTTAGACATCTCACCACTACTGAATCTGCTGAAAAAGCAAGACTCATTGAATGGTATCAAGAGAAACTTGGCAAATACCAAGATGAGTATAGCTCTCACCTATACAGTGAATCTGATGAGTCAGCACTAAAAGTAGAAGAGGTAAAAGCAGAATACAATACCGAATCAAAACTCGTAGATGGCAGGGAGATTGTACAAGCTTGTTTTGATGCTTTATTTGAAAGAGACCCAAGAGTCATTGCATTCGGAGAAGATGTTGGTAAGATTGGTGATGTAAATCAAGGATTTGCCGGTCTGCAAGACAAGTATGGTGAAGTACGAATTACTGATACAGGAATTCGTGAAACTACCATCATTGGACAAGGTATCGGAGCAGCTTTAAGAGGCTTGCGACCAATAGCAGAGATTCAATACCTTGATTACTTACTGTATGCTATTCAAACGCTATCTGATGATCTTGCTTCTCTGCAATATCGAATGAAAGGTGGGCAAAAAGCACCATTAATCGTAAGATCCAGAGGTCACAGACTAGAGGGTGTATGGCACAGTGGATCTCCAATGGGCATGATTATTAACTCTATTAGAGGAATGCATGTTCTAGTCCCTAGAAACATGACCCAAGCAGCTGGCTTCTATAACACATTGATGGCTTCTGACGATCCTGCTATCGTAATTGAATCTCTTAATGGATACAGATTGAAAGAAAAGCTCCCAGAAAATATCGGAGAATTCAAAGTACCATTAGGAGTACCTGAAGTTCTACGCGAAGGAACAGACATTACTCTGGTGACTTATGGCTCAATGTGTAGAATTGTTATGGAGGCTGCTCAGCAGCTAAGTGAAATTGGAATCAACTGCGAAGTAATAGACGTTCAAACATTACTTCCTTTTGACAGAAAACAAGTGATTCTCGATTCGATAAAGAAAACAAATCGAGTAGCATTCCTTGATGAGGACGTTCCTGGTGGAGCATCAGCATTCATGATGCAAAATGTACTGGAAAGGGACAATGGATACTTCTACCTGGACTCAAAACCAATCACTGTAACTGCTCAGGAGCACCGTCCAGCTTACGGTACAGATGGAGATTATTTCTCCAAACCAAGTGTAGAAGATGTCTATGAAAAGGTGTACCAGGTAATGCATGAAGCAAAACCCGATATATTCAAGAAACTGTTTTAATCGACCAAAATTTCCTGGAGCGTTAAATCTGGAGACTCCACTACGTTACTCTGATTTAACGCTCTATCAAATACATAAAACCGGATCTTAAATGTATCTCGGTTTAGTACGTACACATGCCCAGTAGAGGGTATTGAATAAGAAATTTCACCTTTCAATGTTCTTCCAAGATTATCATCATCGAAGATAGGTATACGTCCACTTAGGCTATATAAATCACAATTAATAGAATTGGTATATTCTGCGTAATCCACACTTGTGTAATTCCCATTTTGCTTTCTCAGAATATCTACTATTAGATTTTTCCCATAAATATTTTGCTCAATAAAGACTGCACTATCTTGATTGGTATTTCCTGTTAATTCTTCATCAAGTATGAAATATTTGCAATCATAAGAAGTTGGCCTATTATCAACATCGCTAAAAAAAAGGCTATCTCTAAAACCCTGTTGTTCATTTACTTTATAAAATGGCAATTGATAATCTCCACCAAACCTGACCTTTTCACCTCTGGAGTCAATAATTGTATTGTAAGGATGGTAAGGGTATAAATTATCTACATCATTTGATCTCAACCCAATATCTCCATCTCCATCCTCAAGGGTAAACGTGATCAAGATTGAATCTCTTGGATTATCTGTTTCATCTTTCGGAACATAATCATCAGGCACTCTGTAAAAATGGGAGGAAACATATCCGATCCTGGGAACTTCAGATAATTCATCAGGTGAGAAACACCCAACCACTACGAGTGTTAGTAAAATTATGGATATTTGACCTATACTTAATTTCATATTCATCAATTAGACAAATCTACCTTTTCTTACCCTTACAGTGGTAATAACCAATGATCAATCCTGAAAATTTCAAATCGGAGATATTTTCTTTACAATCTAGTCAATTCAACGATTACGCTCTTCTTATATACAACTATCAATTCGAAAATAATATTGTCTACAAGCATTATTGCCAACAATTAAATCGAACACCAAAAGAAGTAAAGACTGTAAATCAAATACCATTCTTACCCATAGAGTTCTTTAAAACACAAAAGGTTGTAACAGGAGATTATAACGCAGAAAAAATATTTAAAAGTAGTGGTACCACACAACAGCAAAGAAGCCATCACTTTGTGAGAGATTTAGCATTCTATCACCACATAGCTCAACATACTTTCGAAGGGTTCTATAGATCATTATCTGGTTATGAAATTCTAGCATTATTACCTTCTTATCAGGAACAAGGCGACTCCTCCTTAATAAGTATGGTGGATTTCTTCATGTCCAAGGCTGCCCCCACTAGCAAATACTTTTTGAACAAACCTCAAGAACTTGTTGATCAATTAAATCAGCCAAAATCAACTAAAAGGTTGATCATTGGAGTCTCCTATGCTCTATTAGACTTAGTAGAGCATTATCAAATGCATCATCCTGAACTGATCGTGATGGAAACTGGTGGGATGAAGGGAAGAAGAAAAGAAATGATCAGAGAGGAATTACACGCCATTTTAAAAAAGGGATTTGGAGTAGCTAGCATTCATTCCGAATATGGAATGTCTGAATTAACCTCCCAGGCATACAGCATAGATGGCACTTTCAAACTCCCTGATTGGGCCAGAATCGTCATCCGTGACACAAATGATCCGCTAGCACTTCTTGGTGAAGGTAAAACCGGTGGAATAAATATTATTGATCTGGCAAATATTCACTCCTGTTCTTTTATTGAAACCAAAGATCTTGGCAAAATCAATCCAAATGGAACTTTTGAGGTTTTAGGGAGGTTTGATAATTCAGATATTAGAGGTTGCAACCTTCTTGTATCTTAACATTATTTAAATATTTTTTGCTTGGGAAGAAAGTAAATGATATTTTTGATGTAAGGTAGTTATGAATGTAATATTGCAAACAAGCCGCTCATGAAAGTAAAAATATTCGCCATCGCATTAGTAATCTTAGGTCTTTCTGCATGTACTCAAAAGACATGCCCAACATACGCAAAAGGCGATGTGGACAAGACTCCTACAGAGGAAAAAGCTAACGTATAGATTAGATCTCTACATATTTCTTTACATCCGCTTCTGTTATTTCATCATTTGACATGATGATTAGACGTTCAACTATATTTCTTAGTTCACGGATATTTCCTGTCCAGGCATATTCTTTTAACTGATCAATTGCGCTATCAGAAATTGCTTTAGGAGCTGTTCCGTACTCATTAGAGATTTGATTCATAAAGTGATCTACTAATAACGGAATATCGTCTTTACGATCTCTTAATGCGGGCACTTGTATGATCATCACACTCAATCTGTGATACAGATCTTCCCTAAAGTTTCCATCTTCTATTTCTTTCTTAAGATCCTTATTGGTAGCTGCCAGAACTCTTACATCCACTTTAATCTTCTTATCTCCACCTACCCTTGTGATCTGGCTTTCCTGCAAGGCTCTTAAAACCTTTGCCTGAGCTGACAAGCTCATATCTCCAATTTCATCTAAAAACAGAGTTCCTCCATTTGCCTGTTCAAATTTACCAGAGCGTTGCTTGTGTGCGGATGTAAATGATCCTTTTTCATGCCCAAACAATTCACTCTCAATCAACTCAGATGGAATAGCAGCACAATTGACTTCTACTAAAGGCCCACCAGCTCTTCCACTCTTATCATGGAGCCATTTAGCCACTAACTCCTTTCCCGTACCATTCTCCCCGGTAATGAGAACTCTAGCATCCGTTGGAGCAACTTTTTCAATGGTCTGTTTAATTTCTGTTATGGCACCGGAGTTACCAACAATATCAAAAGCCTTATTAATCTTCTTTTTCAATCGTTTGGTCTCTGTCTGCAGAGTTGATTTATCCAGTGCGTTACGAACGGTTAACAAAAGACGATTCAAGTCTGGTGGCTTCTGGATAAAATCATAAGCACCCTTTTTGGTTGCATCCACAGCTGTCTCAATTGTTCCATGCGCCGAAATCATAATAAAAGGCACATCAATCCCGGCTTCAACTACCTTATCCAGCAATTCAATACCGTCCATTTTTGGCATCTTAATATCACAAAGAACTGCATCAAACTGAGTTCCTTCAATCAAACCCCAGGCTTCTTCTCCATCAGAGGCTTGTGAAACTTCATAAGATTCGTCTTCCAGTATTTCAGTCAATGCCTGGCGGATGGTTTTTTCATCATCCACCACTAAAATGTGTGCCATAAGAGCAAGTTTGATTCAAAAAAAAGCAAGTCTATAAGCCGGGTTCTGTCTACTCATGCAACCACGAGTAGGTTCATCATTTATCTAGCCCAGACGTCACCGTCTGGATCTATCAGCCTACCCATCCCGTATACGAGCGAGCCACTCTAAACCGGGACCTATTTGACCTTTCAGCCCGCAAGGTTTACCATGCGTCATGACTCACGCCATAGACCGGTGAGCTCTTACCTCACCTTTTCACCTTTTCCCTGACGTTACCATCAAGGTAGTTTGTTTTCTGTTGCACTTTCTGTCCAGAATCAATTGACCCTGTCCTTCCCGTTAGGAAGTGCGGTGCTCTGTGCTGCCCGGACTTTCCTTATCCGCCTATTGGCGGACACGATGAACCGACTTGCACAGCAAAAATAACAATTAACCAATCAGTAAATGTCTTTACCAGTGATTTTAAGTTCCCACTCATCAGCCAGGGTCGCTAGCTCAACAATTGTATCACCAATCAACTCCTCGTTGGCTGAATTAAGTAAAATGGAAGCGTCTACTTTTAAGAAACCATCTTCAACAATAAAGTTTGACAATGCAAAGTCTGCACTAGCCTCAAGAACTGTTGGATAATCTATCTTCTCAGAAGTTTCACAAACCTTAGAAGTGATATGCACCACGTCATAGTTGTATTTTTCCAGCTTCACCACACGGGCTATTACTGTCTGAAATCGGTCATTCTTAATAGGAATGATAAAAATAGAATGGTGGTCATCATAATCATTGTATTTACCACCAATTTTGTCAGAAAAATTTTGACTGAAGGCTTTAAAATCCATGTCTAAATAGGTTTAGTAGAAAGTTACTAAAAATATGGTTACGACAAAGCCTCTTTGTATGTGTCAATTGCTCTTTGTCTTGCTTCTTTATGTGGAACAATCGGATCGGGGTACTTGGCAGTGCCAAATTCTGGCACCCATTTTTTTATATATTTAAAATCCTTGTCGAATTTTTCCTGTTGGCTGTATGGATTGAATACCCGAAAATAAGGTTGTGCATCTGTACCCGTACCAGCTGCCCACTGCCACCCTCCATTATTACTGGCCAACTCAAAATCCAGGAGTTTTTGAGCAAAATATCGCTCTCCCCATCTCCAGTCTATTAAAAGGTGCTTGGTTAAAAAACTAGCTACAACCATTCGGACACGATTATGCATATATCCAGTCGTGTTTAGTTCACGCATTCCTGCATCTACTATTGGATATCCAGTCATGCCTTCACACCATTTCTGAAAATGTTCCTCATTATTCATCCATGGAATTTGATCATACTGTGACTTAAAGGCCTTATCCACTACATCTGGGTAATGAGCTAAAATCATCATGTAAAACTCTCTCCAGATCAACTCGCTTAGCCAAACATCACTTTTGGCATCTCCCCTGCGGACCTGCTCGCGTATACTAATCGTCCCAAAGCGCAGATGAACCCCAAGTCGGGAAGTTCCATTTACAGAAGGTATATCACGCTTTTCACCATAGTCTTCAAGTGTTTGGTCAGAGACATCAGTAGATGGGATTTCAATATCACTCGGCTCAAAACCCAATGACTTTAAAGACATCATTGGTTCCACGGAGCCTTTCCATAAAGCCTGGAGCTTTTTGTCAGAATTGTAGTTGTCTATGTCAAGCTTTTTAAACTTCTCCAACCACTTATTCTTGTATGGTGTATAAACCTTATAAGGTTGTCCCTGATCAGTTAAAATCTCTCCTTCTTCAAAAATGACCTGATCTTTGAATGAATAAAACTTTACTCCTTTTGATTGTAGGTATTGTTCTACTTTTTGATCACGATGCTTGGCATACGGCTCATAATCTCTATTGGTATAAACTGCTGCAACATCATATGTAGAAACAATCTCCTTGTAGATTTCAAGCGGGTCCCCATGATAGATTCGCAAACCACTTCCATTATTTCGGTATACCTGATCAATTTCTTTCAGTTGATCGTAGATAAAAGACACTCTGGCATCTTTCTTATCCTCCAGATTATCTAAAATATTTGAATCGAAAATAAAAATGGGAAGTACTGACTGCTCTGAATCCAGCGCATAATACAACCCGACATTGTCCTGATATCTTAAATCTCTTCTATGCCAAAAAATACTTACTTGCTCCATGCATCAATGAACACAAATAGATCGCAGATGTTTTTAATTGTCTGGTGGTTTTTGACTTCTATTTGCTTCGATCTCCTTGGATACATCTTTTGGTTTAGTAGCTATAGAGGCTTCTCTACTCTTGGTCACTAAATCCCTAAAGTCATTGAAAGACTTCAAATATTGAAAACTAACACCCGTTTCCCTAATAAATGCACTGGCTAACTGCTCAGTTTGGCTAAATGCCTTTACACGCAGGTGACCATCTGCTGTTAATAAATACCGAATAGACCAGTCACCAATATAGCTTGAGGTACTAGCGTCCTCTCCTTCCTGGGGTAGTCCTCCACCACCAGAAACCCGCAATCTTCCATCTAAAAATGTATAAGACAGCCTAAGTTGAAAAGTATTAAATGCATTCTGGTCAAGTGAAGACAGATCCACATCTACTTCCAAATTTTCATCAACCTGACTTATGAAGTAAGAGAACTGATTAGAAAAGAATTCACTCAAACTGCCTTGAACAGCACCAGCGCCTAAGTCAAAACCTGTCTGAGGTGAAATCTTTCGAAGAATAAGCAAACTAAATACTTGCCGCTTCAATTCTTGTTCGTTGCTATTGATTTCTGAGACAGCTTTTTCTACATCTGCTGTTGGAGAGGACTGAGAATCTTCCAGTTGAATTTTAAAATCAATGTTTGGAGAAAGCATATCCCCAGTCAAATTAACTACTACCAGGACAGGGTACTTCTGTTTTACCGTTTGATCTTCTTCTCCTGCAGACTGAAAATAGTCTAATGGGGAGGCTAATTGACGGTATGACGCACTCAAATTCAGGATACCAGCGTATGGATCACCGTACCAACTGATGGTACTACCTGGCACAATGGTAAATTCTTTGTTGATAAAGTTTGGAATAGTGAAGTTATATGCCCCCTCAGAGATGGTTAGATCCCCAAAAAGCTCAAATTCACCATTTGTATCCAAAGCTAAATTCAGATTACCATTACCTCTTCCCCTGATAATGTCACCAGTTCTAATATCAAAAATCAGCTCTACGTATGCATCCGGTGTTACATCCACCTCAAAATCCAAACTGACTCCAGAAATACTGTTTCTAACAATTTCCTCAACATCAATCTGCTGCGTGGTATCACTAAAATCAACAAAGGAGATGTATTCCTTCTGCGTGACCTCTTCTGACGCTCCCGATAGTGGGATATACAATTTAGTACCCTTATTAGTTGTCGCTTTAGCCCTGATTAATAAATCATCTACAGGCCCAACAATGTCAATATCACCAGTTGCATTGGCCGTACCGTAATACAATGAATTCTCCTCAGCAGATGTATTTAGCAATTGAAAATTGCTTACAGCCAAACTTAGATCCGTACGGAATTCTTTAAAAAACTGATGCTGTATTACTCCTGAAAAGGATGCCCGATTCTGATCTCTATCTACCAATCTAACACCATTAAATTTGATGGATTTGTTATCTAAAGCAATATTCCCATTAAACCCATAAGTTGTTCCCAGATAATCAAACTTAAATGTTCCATCATCAACATCCGTACTACCAATCACAATCGGCTGAGTTAATGAACCCGAAATATCCACTTCCCCACTTGCATAACCTCCAATATTGGAAAAAAGACTTGCCAAAAAAGGATTGGCAAGTTGTAAGCTAGCTTGATTAAATTTTGCATTGATATCCAACTGATCTGATTCCTCGGGACTGTAAAATCCATCAATATCGATAGTGTTGACCCCCTCTCTTCTCACATTATAATCGATAGCCAGTCGCTTTTTTTCTTGATCCCATTGTGACTTCCCTTTTACAGTCCCGATTAAAAAATCATTCATCGTGAAATCATCCAACTTAAGTTCACTATCCAAGACAAATGGCTCTCCTACTACACTTCTTCTAAGATCAACCGTACTATTCAATACACCCTCCAAGTCATATGAAATCAGTGGACCAATGTTGTGTAGATTGAAGTCTTTAATATTCAGAGAAAGATCCGTATTGGCACTATCTGAATAGGTTCCAGACAATAGAATAGACTCTGCATTTTGATATAACTCCAATCGGTCTATATAGAGATGATTATTTTCTCTGAGCGTGATCTTATTAAATGGATTAAAAAACCACTGATCTCCAAAAATGATCATTTTGGACGGTGTAAAATTAAAAACCAATTGATCTTTCTGGATTTTCAGCTCGCCATTGATATTGGCCGAACTATTATTTTCGGGCTGCTCAATGGATGAATTCAAATTAATTTTATTGTTGAACCAAACTGCCTCCAAAGAGAAATTTCTAGTCTGGGGGATTTTCCTCCAGGTCTGCTTTGCTGAGTTAATAAAGGCTGAAGCTATGATTCCTGCAGAATCAAGATCTTTCGAGAAATTAATATCTACTGTATTATTCCGATAGCCAACACCTTCATAATTAATCGAATCTATTTCTGTAAATAAAGAGAGAGTCGCATTCCTTCGCTGATAATAAGTCCCTTCTATGATTCCCTTCGGAGAAAAATAAGCATCAAGATTGAAGAGGTTAGTATAACGCGTTACATCATCATAGGATATCTCAAAATCCACCGAATACTTGTTAATCTCCTCTTCTACCCGGTATATATCATCTGCACTGGAGTAATTAGGATCAAAATAATTACTCACTTCCCGACTAAGCAACCTAACATCACTTACAAGCTGTGAAAAATAGAAATTACCATTGATATCGACCTCAATATCCGGTAGTTCCACTTGAATTCTTCTATCTAGCCCCCTCTTATACGATGAGATGTAAACAGAGTCCAGGTCAATAGAATCTTTTTTCCAATAAGCATTCAGGTCAATAATTTTCAAATCTCCTTGTAGGCTATCAAAATTTAAACCAGTAATATCTGCTTCGATTATCCCTGACAAACTCAAAACATCGTCGAAAAATCCTAACTTTTGAAAATCAACATGTTGAATTCTGGTTAGTGCGTTGATTTGCTCTGGCTTTTCGGATAGATCTACCTGACCTGACGTGCTGATTTTACAGTTGGGATCACGGACATTCAATTGCCCATTAAAGAACTCAGAAGCTAGTTCTCCCTTAGCACTAATCGAATCATATTCATATCCCAAAATTTCTGAGTTTGTAAACGCCGCATCTAGATAGAGTTTGGCGGTCTTTGGATTCACACCAGATCCCCTGAGAGATCCGACCATGTTTAGCTTTCCAGCATACTTTGAAATATTTAATAACTCTCCTATATCAAACTCCTTTAACCTTAAATCACCAGAGTAATTCGCTGTTCTCCAACCTTCAGAAAACTTCAAGTTGACATCTGAACTCAATTCACCCAGGTCGGTTTTGAAATTCCCATTGGCTACAAAGTCTCGTATAAACCCTAAAAAGTGTCCATTGAACCGTATGTCATCTAAATTCTCAAGTTTCGCAAGGCTTTGAACATCCAAAAAAACTTCAAAATCAGGCACATATAACTCAGCATCACTAATACTCGCATTAATAAATGTCTCATAGATATTTGGAAGCCCCATAAAGTCTACACTCCCTTTGAGCATTGTTTTTTTACCAAATCTCAAAGACAGATCCCGAATGGACAAATTCGGAACCTTACCCTGTATACTTGCATCAGTATAGACATCTATGACTTCTCCAGGTATCTGAGCGAAGTATTGAATATCCCTGGTAGAAATTCTAGATTCTACTAAATTGACATCAAGGCTGATGCTATCAGTAAAATAGCTTAAGTCATCATATCCATTATATTTCAAATGAACTTTATCGGTGATATAAGAATTGGCAGTGGTCAACTCTAGCTTATCCATCTCCAATCCCATACTACTGATCCGGAATTGAGTACTCATTTCCACAACCTCTAGTCCAGTTGGCTGATCAAATGCCTGAAACGATTGAATAGTAGCCTCAATAGTATCGCTAACGACACGAAAATCCGCTATATCAGCAATAGGTATATCCAATAAAAAATGAGCATAATCAAATAAACCTTCAGGAAGACTATCATTAAAATGATTATCGTATGAAAATTTAAAAGCATCCAGATGAATATCACCGATAGTCAGCTCCATGGGCTTTGTCGGAGCCAAAGAATCCTTTTTAGGCTTCAAATTATTGAGATCGTAAATAAATTCGACCAGATTCAACCCTAGAGAGTCTTGATATTTGATCATATGAAGCTCTGCATCCTCGAGCTCAATTCTATCAAAACTAATTTTAGTTCCTGTGATAAGCTGGGATAATTGATAATCAACCTTCACACTCGATGCACCTACCATCAGGTTTTCTTGATAATCGTATAGCTCCAGGTCTTTTATTTCCACAAAATCGAACCATTTGATCCGAATGTTTTTAAACTTTGCGGTTTGACGGGTGTTGGTATTGACAAAGGTTAATACCTTCTCCCCTATAAAATTTTGAAAGGCGGGTGTCTGAAGTAGAATTATCAGCACGAACAAGAAGAGAATAACAACCGTAATGGACCAAAAAATGATTTTTTTGATCCAGCCAAAAATGTTCTTAAACACGTTCTGCTGTCCCTTCAATTCCCAAAATATTTTTATCCAATGAGCACAATCATCTTAGGTATTGAGTCATCGTGTGATGAAACTGCCGCTGCAGTTTGCAAAGATGGACAAATAATCAATAATATTATTGCAACTCAATCCATACATGAAAGTTATGGAGGGGTGGTCCCAGAACTTGCTTCACGTGCTCATCAAAAGAATATCATCCCAGTTATTAACGAAGCATTAGAGATGGCCGATATATCTATGAGCCAAATAAATGCCATTGCCTATACCCAGGGCCCTGGACTACTGGGTGCACTTTTGGTAGGTAGTTCTTTTGCTAAGGCAGCAGCGCTTGCGTTAGGAGTACCATTGATACCGGTCAACCATATGCAAGCACACGTTTTAGCTCATTTTATAGAAGACCCTAAACCGGAGTTTCCATTTCTGTGTCTCACCGTGAGCGGAGGTCATACTCAAATCGTAAAAGTATCCAGCTATCTCGATATGGAAATAATTGGACAAACAAAAGACGATGCAGTTGGAGAAGCTTTTGACAAATGCGCCAAGTTACTGGGTGTTGGATACCCAGGAGGCCCTAAAATTGATAAGTTAGCCCAGAGTGGAAATCCAGAAAAATTCACTTTCCCGCAGAGTGACATTCCAGATTTGGACTATTCTTTCTCTGGAATTAAGACGGCATTCATGTATTTCCTTAGGGATGAGCAAAAGAAAAATGAGAATTTCATAGATGAAAACATCAACGATCTGGCTGCCAGTTTGCAGTTCACCCTTATAGATATGCTCTTTAAGAAGTTAAAAAAAGCAGCTAAAAGAGAGAAAATTAAAAACATAGCCATAGCAGGAGGTGTTTCAGCAAACAGTGGGTTAAGAAATCATTTACAGAGCGAGGCAAAGAAATATGGATGGAACGTTTTTATTCCCAAATTTGAATACTGCACAGACAATGCGGCAATGATTGCCACTACTGGTTACTTGCAATATCTGGAAGGAAAAGAAGGGTCATTAAGAGACAGTCCCCTCCCAAGAATGTCATTTTCCTCTTAAAACTTCGATTCTACATCCATCTTCATTATTTTTAAATTGATCTATTTATAGAATGGCTAAAGAGCAATCAAGATTTTCCAACAATATATCGATCAGAAACCGAAAGGCGAGTTATGAATATGAGTTCATAGATACCTATGAGGCAGGTATTGTATTGAAAGGAACTGAAATCAAATCACTAAGAGAAGGTAAAGCATCTGTCTCTGAAGCTTACTGCTTCATTGACAAAGGTGAGCTATTCATAAAAGGAATGAATATTTCGCCATACACTAACAGCTCTTTTGAAAGCCATCAGATCGATCGTCAACGCAAACTTCTCGTCAAAAAGAAGGAGTTAGAAAAAATTCAAAGCAAAATTGAAGAGAAAGGCCTAACAATTGTCCCGACAAAAATCTATATCAACAAAAGGGGTTTTGCTAAGCTTGAGATTGCCGTAGCTCGTGGAAAAAAATTATTTGACAAACGAGATAGTATTAAAAAGAAAGATCAGGATAGAGAATTGAAACGAATGAGCATCTAATATGTCAGTACTGGTACTAAATGCAGACTACACTCCACTTTCAGTATGTACCACTGAACGAGCCTTTCTGCTGATGTACCTTGACAAAGCCGATATCATCAGTGCAGCTCAAGACAGAATGCTTAGAACTGTACAAAAATCCTTCCCTTTTCCTAGTGTCATAAAAATCAAGCAATACATCCAGGTCCCTTATAAGGGTGTAGTTCTAACACGTCATAATATTTTCAAACGAGACAATCACTCATGCCAGTATTGTGGAAGCAGTAAGGATCTAACCCTGGATCATCTTATTCCTAAATCTAAAGGAGGCAAATCATCCTGGACCAACCTTGTGACAGCATGTAAACGCTGCAATTCCTACAAAGGAGACTTTGCCCCAGAAGATGTGGGCCTAACATTGAAAAACAAACCAATACGGCCCTCATATGTTATGTTCTTAAGAATATCCAAATCTCTTAACGAAGATTGGAGACCTTATTTAGAACATAAAGCAAGTGCATAGTGGCAGATTTTCAAACGATTAATCCAGCAACAGGTAAACCCATTCAGAAATACAGTTATCAATCCGTTCCAGAACTAGAAAAATCAATTGATAACACGCAAAAAGCCTGGATAAATTGGAAAAATTCCGATTTCGCAGAAAGAGCCAAACTCCTAAAAGATCTGGCTCAAATTCTTAGAGAACAAAAGGAAACTTTGGGCAAACTAATCACCACTGAAATGGGGAAACCTCTTTCACAGGCAGTTGCAGAAGTAGAGAAATGTGCCTGGGTATGTGAATACTATGCAGAAAATGGAGCGGATTTTCTTAAAAACGACCCTATTGAAACAGATGCCACCAAATCATTTATCACCTACCAACCCCTGGGAATTGTACTAGCCATTATGCCCTGGAATTTCCCTTTTTGGCAAGTATTTAGATTTGCAGCCCCTGGATTAATGGCTGGGAATGCTGCTTTACTGAAGCACTCTCCGAATACAACAGAATGTGCCCTAAAGATTCAAGAGCTGTTTGAACAAGCTGGATTTCCGCAGCATTTATTCAGCACAATCCTGGCAGATGTGACGGATATGGAGAGCATCATTGCCAATGATTATGTAAAAGCTGTTACCCTGACAGGCTCTACCAAAGCCGGCAAGTCTGTAGCAAGTCTCGCAGGTAAATACTTAAAGAAAACAGTCTTAGAACTAGGTGGAAGTGACCCCTATATCATTTTGGATGATGCTGATCTAGATCTTGCAGCTAATAAATGTGTAGATGGACGACTACTCAATACTGGACAGAGCTGTATCGCTGCCAAACGCTTTATTGTGACACAAAAGAACGCTGAAGCATTCACAGAAAAGGTTCTCTCTTTGATGACTCAAAAGGATTTTGGAGACCCGATGAGTGATGATTATTCACTAGGCACTATGGCAAGAAGTGACTTAAGAGACCAATTACATCAACAAGTCACAGAAAGCATATCAAAAGGAGCCAATTGCCTAATAGGAGGAATTTTACCAGACACTGATGGATTCTATTACCCAGCCACATTACTATCCAATGTAAAACAGGGAATGCCTGCCTATAACGAAGAGCTGTTTGGACCTGTAGCGAGTATTCTTATAGCCAAAGACGAAGAAGAAGCTCTCAAAATTGCCAACGATACTTCATATGGTCTCGGTGGAGCTATATTTACACGTGATTTAGACAAAGCAGAACATTTGGCCAGCACATATCTAGACGCCGGATGCGTATTTGTAAATGACTTTGTCAAATCAGATCCTCGTCTTCCCTTTGGAGGCATCAAACAGAGCGGATACGGCCGAGAATTATCACCTTTAGGAATCAAGGAGTTTGTCAATAGTAAAACAGTGTATCTCGCTTAAAATAAAACAATATAGCCTCGTATCTATTGATTATGTAGAACCAAACATTAATAGTTATGCAAATCAATAAAGGAGAATACCTTTTTATATACAACAGTAATATGATCCAAGATAAGACTGCCAAAGGTTATATCTTATCAATTGATCATGTAAAAATAAACGAAAGGGATGTTCACAAAGATCACCTTACTCCGAAACAAGTAGTCGAAATAGCTCAATATCTTAATATTCCCATAAAAGAACTTTTCAAGAAATCTGCCGTTTCTGCTTATGAGCAGTATGCTGATGACGATCTCATACAAATACTTTCTTTTGATCCTTCTAAAATGAAGACTCCAATCATTCTTTCATCGGAGCATTCATTTATTGTAGGGTCATCCTATGAATTAATAAAAGAAGAACTGAGCATTCATGAAACGACTTAATTTTTTTCTTCTAATTGTATCCATTATGGTATTCACTCAATGTAGTTCCGAATCTAAATCGGAAGATCTGGCAGAAAAACTCGAAGAGAAACAGGAAATACTTGAGAAAAAAATTGAAAAATTAAAGGAGCAATCATCTGACCTCAGCGGAGACGCTAAGCGTCAGGTGAAAGAAGCAATTACTGAAATTGATAAAGAAAGAGACAAAATTAAAAGACTTATCAGGAAGGTAAGAAAGTCCTCCGAAAAAGAGTTGGAGGGGTTAAAGGAGGAAATAGAAGAAGGTTTCACTGATTCTTCAAAAGCAATTGAAAAATGGCTTGATAAGGCCTCCAAAGAATTAAAAGAGATGAAATAAAAAAGGCTTGTCAAATGACAAGCCTTTTCTTTATATCGATTATGATCGCATTATTCATCTCCTCTCTTAATGGAGCTGTATAGTACTTTCAATGCATTCGCTTCTCTTAGCTCCTGCTGTACGTCAGATACAATACCCATCTTCACTCCTACATCCACTTTCATAGACATAGTGATCTTATCTCTCTCAGCCTCAGACAACTTATCCTTCTCCTGGTTCACGAACAATATCACATCATCGATATCTACGAAGTTGTCATTTGTTTGAACCTTTGGTTCATCACCAAATAGAGAAACGTTTTTAGGCTCTCCGATGTATATATAACTTACCAAAGACTTTCTTTCAATTTTAGTTAACTGAGTAGCTCTTGGAAGCTGCTGCTTTACCAGGATATCAGTTTCTCTCATTACTGTTGTCACCATAAAGAAGAACAACAACATGAAAATAATATCTGGCAATGCTGCAGTAGGTATATCCTGTTGTGTATTAGAACTCTTTTTAAATTTCGACATAATGTTATGTTTTAATCTGGTTCTGCAATTGAAATAGCTCTCGGTATACCCTGACGTGCTTTTTCATACATGTCATTCTGGATATCGTCTTCCCTATCCAGGGCAAGCCATTCCTCCACACTAATTCCTACTCTCTCAGCATACACTTCATTGTAAGCTGCATTAATTGCATCAAGAACTTGAATAAACAATTCGTAACTCGTACCTCGTGCAGCTTTAAATGAAACCACACATTCGGTAGGGTCATCGGAAGAGTCCTTTCGCTTCCCGAATTGATTAATCTTGGCTTTCATGGTAGAAGGTAAACTATTATATATCTGAATACCTTCATCTCCAGGAGACCCAAAGTTCAAGATGAATTCTTTAACGTCATCTTTTAATTGATCCATTCCTGCTCTGTACGGCTCATCCTCTATAAGCAACTGATCTCCAGAGTTAGCAAGAATTTTAAAGATATTCTTATCATTCTTGTTTACTTCTGGTGGTGGCTCATTTGGATCCGGTTTAGGAGGAAGTCGCATTGCGATCCCTTTGTCATTTGCTATCGTTGTTGTAACCAAGAAGAAAATAAGCAAAAGGAACGCAATGTCCGCCATTGATCCTGAGCTTACCTCAGGTGGCTGTCTGTTCTTATTTCTTGGCATTATTTAATCAGTTTAGCAATTTCTGTATATACGATTCCGATCAAAGCGATGAAGAAGAAAATGTACATCGCTATAAGTCCTGCTCCAGAAAGCTTAGCTGTACCTTCAGTAACGTCGATTGCATTGGTTGAAGAATCAGCTATACCATAGCTTACTAAAAACACAACTAGAATAACACCTAAACCAATTCCTGACTTCACCAAGGATTGTGGGTCACCAAATGATTGTGCCAACGGAATAACAATAGCTGCAATCGCACAAAGAACGATTAACAAATAGCTAGCATATAATCCTACGTCTATAATATCCATATGTCAGTTAGTTTAAGGTAAATTATTTAGAAAGGTTGTGCTTAACTAGCATATCAACAAGAGAGATAGAAGCATCTTCCATGCTGTTTACTAGT
>PBTY01000026.1:0-6592 GCA_002729235.1 Rickettsiales bacterium
ACCGTATAGGTTCCGTCTGCAACATTGGTAAATGTCAAAGGAATGGAACCATTACCTCCACATGTTGATGGTTGTGTCAATGAACCAACTGCGATTGTCGGTGCACTTGGATCTGAAAGAACTGCATCTGGATCTTCGGATGAAGTACAGCCAGCTACAGTAATTGTCAAGTTGTTGTAAGTTCCTGCAGCCGCTGTGATCGTTGCTGCTCCTGAATTAACTGATACATTCGAAAAGCTTCCGCCATCATAACTAACCGTATATGTTCCGTCAGCTACATTGGTAAAGGTCAATGGAATCGATCCATTGCCTCCACAAGTAGAAGGCTGTGTCAATGAACCAACTGAAATGGTTGGAGCACTTGGATCTGAAAGAACTGCGTCTGGATCTTCGGATGAAGTACAGCCAGAAACTGTTATAGTCAAGTTGTTGTAAGTTCCGGCAGCCGCTGTGATTGTTGCTGCTCCTGAGCTAACTGATACATTTGAAAAACTTCCGCCATCATAACTTACCGTATATGTTCCGTCAGCAACATTGGTAAAGGTCAATGGAATGGAACCATTGCCTCCACAAGTCGAAGGCTGTGTCAATGAACCAACTGCGATTGTTGGAGCACTTGGATCTGAAAGAACTGCGTCTGGATCTTCGGATGAAGTACAGCCAGCTACAGTAATTGTCAAGTTGTTATACGTTCCTGCAGCCGCTGTGATCGTTGCTGCTCCTGAGCTAACTGATACGTTCGAAAAACTTCCGCCATCATAACTAACCGTATAGGTACCGTCTGCTACATTGGTAAAGGTCAATGGAATCGATCCATTGCCTCCGCAAGTTGAAGGCTGTGTCAATGAACCAACTGCGATTGTCGGCGTTGATTTCACCGTTATATCGAAACTCTCTGTATCTGTTCCGCCATTACCATCATTGGTGCTTATTTGAATTGAAGCCGTGCCCGTAAAAGAGGTAGTAGGTGTAAATATTGCTCCATCTAACGCACTATTAATATTGGCTATAGTGGCATTAGCATCATTGGTGATTCCAATTAGCGCAGAACCATCATTGGAAATTGTCATTCCTAACCCAGAATCATCCAGATCAAGGGTACCATTGGTAACAGTAATAGTTACACCCTGGGTATCACCATCTGAATCTGCCACAGATGATGCTATTGAACTAGAAAGTGTCAATGCCGATCCTTCACATACTGCTTGAGTCGAAGGTACAGTTACCACCGGATCATTATTGCCAGTTCCAATTGTGACAACAGTATTCTTGGTAAGTGTATTGGCACACGAACTTGGAAATATTCTGTAAGAGTTCACTTCAAGCGTAGTGCCTGTAGTCAAAGCAGCTGATGTCAATGTTAAATCCGAACCAGTCCCTAATTTAGAAATACCAGATTGTGCACTAAGACCCGTATTGTATAGCTCATATATAGTGGAAGCCTCTGCGTTAGTAACTGTTACATCCACCGTAGAACCAGATGTGACGGTTGTTGTTAAAGGACTTACATCTAAAGATGCTGAAGGCTCTATACACTCAACTGTAGTTGTATTTGATGAAGAAGATTCACAAGTTCCAGTCTCATCAACTACTGAAAGAATTCCGCCAGCATATAAATAATGTGCATCTGAAGAAATGCTACTAAGACCAGAAAAACCAGTTCCATCACCGATAATAGCAGCTCCAGAATTGTCTAGAACGGGAATTCCGTCGATATAAAGTGTATAGCCTGAAACACTACCAATTGTAATCGATGTAGCACCTTCAATAATACTTGCTGGCCATGTGACTGACGGAGCCGCAGGAACGGAGTTAACCGATACCCCAGCAGAAGCATCACTTACAGATTTACAATTGTCCGTGTCTGTAACGGTTGCTGTCAACGTACCGGAAGTAGTTATTTCATTACCTCCAGTAAGATCCAATACCCAATATCCAAAATCATCTACCGTCGTTGTTGCAATTGATGAGCTATTAAAAAGCACGTCCACTACTGCTCCGGGAGCTTCGCTAGAAGTTCCTGAAACACTTGTGATTGTTCCTGCACAATATTCCCCAATAATCTCAGGTGCTGACGCTTTATTTCCTATTGAAATTCCCGTTGTTTCTGCGGACATACAACTACCAGAAAAGTTGGCCGTTGCTGTTAGTAATCCACATCCATAATTAGTCAAATCTAAGCTACTGATTGTCCAGTTACCTAATCCATCTGCTGTACCTGATGCAAAGGCAGTTCCATCAATAAACAAGGTAATTGTTGCACTATTATCTGATGTTCCTGAAATAGAAGTAGTCGTTGATTCAATTGGAGTGGTACTGATAACTGGTGTAGTTGCGGCAGTTTGAGATCCACAACTATTACTTCTACACGCTGCATTGGATGCAGTTGGACATAATCCATTGTTGGTATCTTCCAATGTTACAATTGAAGTACCACAAGGAATTTTTGCAGTAGCGCCAGAACCATTCATGTTGAAGGTCCACGTGATAATTCCACCACTAGAAGATGGAGCTCCGAAAACCCCTAAACCAGTAGTTCCTGAATTGGAGTAATCCGTGATATCAACACCACTCGCATAAAACACCAAAGTAGCCGCTGTAGCATCAGCCAAAGTAAATGAGGTAGTTTCAGCAACGGTAACGTCTACCGACCCGCTGTTACCTGGAATATCAAGTGTCAAAATAGGAGAACTTCCAGAACAAACGGGAACACTCTGAACAGTTTTGCTATTACATGACAATCTAGATTCTGAATAACCAGTAGCCGTAGCAGTCACTTTTATCACATCTGAAGCTACAACAGTAATACTACCTGAAGTATAAGCTCCACTCGATCCATCAGCAGCTACTGAAGCTGATACTTGTTCAGCATCATTTAAATAAACTTTTATGGTCGATCCCGGCTCTGCAACCCCTGTAACATTGATCGTACCTGCAGCATAAGAACCTGTTATTGAAGGACATGCTGTACGTTGAGCTGGGAATGTCCCTCCAGGAGTTGTGGCCACTTGACTGTTAATCAAGTTTTCCATACATCCTTCAAAACCAGCACAAGCCTCATCGTCCATACCTCCAATATCTGACAAGGCTCCTTCAAATGCACAAGTATTTGACGTATTCGTGACCGCAGCAATTCGCAATGGTGTAGCTAACGTCACTGGTGATGACCATCCTGAGGTCATGGTGACTATATCCGCAAAAGGGATGAAGAAATCATAAAAGAAATCTGCGTTTCCTCCCGACTCAATTCCAGAAATGGATTTTTGATGGTTCGTTGATAAAGTGTAAGTCTGAAATGCTGTAGGACAAGTTGTTTGACCGTCCACGTTGATCAAACTTACTTCGTGCTTTGAACGCAGCACAATTGCAATTTCGAATCCAGGGTTTTCAGAAGTATAATTTGGATCTTCACCAGCTCCAAACGCTTCATCCGTATCGATTAAAACCGTATATCCTTTAGCATTCGGACGAAAATCAGCCAATCGGAAACGAAAAATAAAATTATCGCTCCCGTCAAGTGCCCAATAGGACGCCGCCTTATCTGGATCAATTGAAAAATCTGTAAATCCAAAGTCCGGACCGTTAGCAATATCTGCCAGCTTCTCGCCTTCTCCAAAAGTTGGGAAGGAAGTGAATCCAGTGATTTCAAATTCATCAGTATCATCGCTATCTCCAGAAAACCCAGAAGAAGAAGTTGAAATGTATCCATCTCCGTTAGGGTCTAAGACAGACCCAGAAGCTGGTTCAGTGATCAGACCTTTTGTCTGAGAAAGACCTGTAAATACAACAGTTAAGGCAAGCACTGTTGAAATAAAAAATTTGCTCATGTGCGGTTGAATTATTACCAATCAAAGCTCTTCCATTCTTGACATATCCATCACTTATATTTGACGGTTAACAGAAAATGTCGGTGAACGGAAGGTATTCTTCGATTTTAAGTTTTTCTCAAAACTAGGTGAGTCAGGCACGCTTGTAAATAGACCTTAAGGTCTATTCGGAGGTCATTTTCGTTGAATTAGAGGTTTTACAGGTTAAGTGCTATGATTTGCACCATCAGTTAAGTAAGGACTTATTTTGCTGAACCCAGGAAACCAGAGAGTGGGTATTTGGGCCTAGCCCCAACTTGGAGCAAATATTATGTCTATGATTTTTAACGGTGCTAGGACTTACAGATAAATGCTCCGATATCTGCTTGGTAGTCATGTTTTGATTGATCAAACTAAGCACCACTCGTTCTGCACTTGTAAAGATGGATAGATCAACTTCAGAGGAAGGTTCTGTTTCCTTTTTTCTAAATGAGTCTAAAGCAAGCTCGATAGTCGTATGAACAGTGGCTTCATGGTATGGTTTCACCAGAAAGCCATATGGGTTGGTGGTTTTGGCTTCTTCCAAAGTCCGACGATCAGAATTGGAAGTCAAAAAAACAAATGGAATTCCCACATGATCATTAATCCAATTTGCCAGGTCAATGCCATTCTGTTTACTACTCAGGTTTACATCCAACAGAACCAGATTAACCGACCGCTTTTGCAATGTTTCAACCGCCTGAGAATAAGACAAAACTGGATCCAAAACCTCATAACCATACTTCTCTAAGGTCATGCACAAACTGTCGGCAATGATCACTTCGTCCTCAACAACCAGTATACTCACTTTATCAGTGGATTGACTCATTAATGATCTCTATTCAGTTATAATTCAATATTTTAGCTCTAAAATACATTTTTCAGCAATACATGCGAGTAATAATCGGTGCATTCTTTCTGGTCTTTTGGACCAATTACGCCTACAGCCAACCGGAAACTATCTGGATATTCGATGACCTGGATTCTTTGGAACAAAGCCTTTCATTCAAAGACATGGACAGTTCCTACAGGTCTCTAATGCTTAGAATCAGGGATAACAAAGCAACCTATTCCGATTACCTTGACCTATTAAAAGAGAATAGAAATAAAAGCACCTTTCAAAAAACTGCGATTATCGATTTCATCCAAAATCGACTTGTTCCTCCTCACTCTGCAGAGCTGGATGTAGATTATGTCAACTTAAAAACACTAATGATCTCCATCATGAGAGATGAGATTCTGGACATTCAAACATCTACAGAAATGAATCTTGAGCTAACTGAATATGTCAGTCAATTTGATGGTAGTTCCCCCGAAATTATAAGAGCACAAATATTAGTTAGTAAGCACCATTTAGTCATTGATTTGATAGAACAAAACATCGCAGAAGGTAATGCTTTAGGTACTGAGCTATTTGCTAAAGCCCAGCAAATACATGATACCACCTTGATGATACGAATCAATAATCTGACCAATGACTTCAATGTCTATGAAGGCAAACTGGACGAGTTTATTTCCAAAGCAGAATATTCTTATGTGTTGGACAATTTGCTGCCAGTACGAACTGAACATTTCAGTTACACTTTAACCCAATTGATTAATGCGTTGATTTTTAAAGGCAACAATGACGAACGGGTTTTGGGATTATTACGTGAGTTTGCCAGCTATCCTGATATCAAAAAAGATGGTTATTGGTTATACATTCAATACTTAAACACCAATCCTCCTTCACATATAACAAACCAAATTTTGATTGATTTCAAGGTCAGCAATATTTTGGAATTATGTGATCAAATAAAGAACATCTACCAGGAGGAGGCCAATACATTGATTTATGTTGATTTCCTTCGAGAATCTGCCAAATTGCTGCAGAACAATGGATTTATAAAAGAAGGTCAGGACTACTTCATCAGCGCTATGGCAGAAAATAGGAAAGTCTATTCCAGTCAATTGTCTGAAGAACTTGCCTACTATGAAAGAAAGTTAGTGGAGACTGAAAAAGAGATTGAAATACAAGTGCAAAAATCTCAAACCAGGCTTTACAGTATAATTGCGGCCCTTGTGGGATTATTACTATTGATCTCCATTTTCTTCATCTATAAAACAACGCGCAAATCAACCCTGATCACAGAACAGAAGAATGAGATTGAAAAAAAAGAAAAGGAGAAAGGTCTTCTCTTGAAAGAGCTGAATCATCGCGTAAAAAATAACTTTCAACTGATAATTGGTTTGATGGAAATTCAAGTGATGCAAATGCAGAATGAGGAAGCTCTCAACATGGCCAATGAACTAAAGGGAAGAATTCGGTCCATGGCATATATCCACCAAAACCTTCTGGAAATAGAGGGGGGAGAAATCGTTTTTGATGATTACATCAAAAATCTGGTTGAGGAAATAAGTCATTCCTACCACAGAGAGAATGAACCAAATATCACGTTTGATCTCGAACCAAGCACCTTCAATGTAGATATAGCTGTACCTTTAGGCCTTATTGTCAATGAATTGATTACGAACGCATTTAAATATGGGTTTGGTGATAATAACGAGCTCATTATTCAACTAAAAAAAGAAGATACGTCTCAGTACAAACTTTCCGTGGCAGATGATGGTAAAGGTCTTGATGATCTAACTTCTTTTGACAAAGCAAAGTCTACAGGTTTGCGATTAGTGAAGAGACTAAGTCAACAATTGCATGGAGAGGCTTCTTATGAATANGATGGGATGGCGAAGTTCACGATCAATTTCTC
>PBTY01000026.1:6597-20369 GCA_002729235.1 Rickettsiales bacterium
CNTAAAANAAAAAAAGTCGTCCCTTGCCCGAGGGACGACTAGTTGAAGGTTGCTTGTACAACCATTCTAAATCACCGCCAGATAATAATCTGTAAAAACCTATGCTTGTTTTATGGTTCAAAGATGAATCGATTTTTAATTGTCAGAATCAGCTATTGGACCACTGGCATCTAATTTCCGATAATTGGTATTTACTTCCCGATAATCTGCAAGGCACAAAAAAAGCCGAGAATTGATTCTCGGCTTCTTTCTGATTAGCTCTGGGCTTAATTATGCGCCATGAGCTTTTCTTTATGTTTTTTAAGTTGTCGTCTTAGTGACTCCACTGCCTCATCGGCTCCAGCCTCAAAAGACTTAGACTTTTCTTTTGCAAAAAGTTGACCTCCTGGAATATTAAGTTTGATTTCCAGGACTTTATTTTCTCTGTCATCATCCTTTTCTAGTCTCATGAATACTTCTCCGTCTATTATTCTATCATAAAAGGTATCGAGCTTATTAGCTTTCTTTTGAATAAAATCAACCAATTTTTGGTCTGCGTCAAAGTGGATAGAATGCATTTGTAATTTCATGATTCTTTTAATTTAAAGGTTAAACCATCTANGCTTTTGGATGCGCCTGATCGAATACCGACTTCAGCTTCTCCATTGAATTGTGCGTATAAACCTGGGTCGCTGCCAGACTCGTATGGCCCAGCAGGTCCTTCACCGCGTTTAGTTCCGCACCTTTGTTTAATAAGTGAGTTGCAAATGTGTGCCTCAGAACGTGAGGACTTTTTTTACTGATGGTAGTAACTTGTTCTAAATACTTTTTAACTGTTCTGTAAACCATCATAGGATACAACTTATCACCATTATCTGTAACTAGCAGAAACTCTGTTTTACCGAATTGTTGGTTTCGTTTTTCTCTGTAGTTTCTAAGTAGTTTAACGATAAAATCAGAGGTTGGTATAAGCCTTTCCTTATTTCTTTTTCCTAAAACTTTAACCGAATTTTGGTATTCATTGATATCCAGATCCTTAAGCCCAATTAATTCTGACAGACGAATTCCAGTGGCATANAGCATTTCCAAAATTAATCGATCACGCAGCCCAAAGAAGTCTTNNCTGAACTCGATCTGATCCAGTAAAACAACCATTTCATTCTCACGAANGAATGATGGAAGTCGCTTTTCAGCTTTCAGAGGTTTTAGTCTACCCGTTGGATTGGTAGCAATAAACTCTCGTGCCAATAAAAATTTATAGTAAGATTTGAGCGTAGCAATCTTTCGATTGATAGATCCTGGAGCTATACCAGCTTCCATGAGTTCTACAATCCANCTTCTTAAGTGAGGATGCTTGACTTCTGTNAANTCATCAATCTCAAAAGTCTCGTGAAGAAAATGGGTGAATTGTTCTAAGTCCTTCGTGTACGCTGTTAGCGTGTGCTCGCTGTAGCGTTTTTCGTATCGAAGGTATTTTAGGAAGGAGTCAACCATAAGTCAGTATCTACCCGATTGAGGGTAAATACTAACTTAATAATTTCATATGATAATTCCCGTAATTGGGATTACTTATTTTCCTGCTCTTGCATGTGCTGACGGTACGCAGCTTTGATGACCTCAGTTCTTCTCTTCACAGATGGTTTAGTGAAGAAAGTTCTAGATCTCAATTCTCTAAGAACTCCAGTTTTCTCGAATTTCTTTTTGAATCTTTTAAGCGCCTTATCGATTGACTCGTTTTCTTTTACGTTTACTACAATCATCTTTATTTCGTATTTGAGCCTGCAAAAGTAAGGGAAATTTTGTTCCTCCCAAATATTTATCCCGGATTATTGGGTTTATTTCAAGACTTCTCTCGAAATCACCAATTTTTGTATCTCCGAGGTGCCTTCACCTATTGTACAGAGCTTGGCATCGCGATAATATTTCTCTGCAGGGTAGTCTTTGGTATATCCATAGCCTCCAAAAATCTGCACTGCTTCATTTCCTAGCTCCACGGCAATCTCAGAAGAGTAATACTTCGCCATTGCTGACTCCTTGGTCATTGGCTTACCTTTCATTTTGAGGTCAGCAGCCTGATAAGTCAATAATTTTGCAGCTTCCAGTTTGGTAGCCATGTCCGCCAATTTGAAAGAAATACCCTGGAAAGAACTGATTGGTTTTCCAAACTGCTCTCGCTCTTTAGAGTATTGTACAGATACATCAAATGCTCCCTGAGCAATACCACAGCCTAATGCCGCGATGGAAATTCTTCCTCCATCAAGTACTTTTAGAGACTGTACGAAACCATCACCTACTTCTCCTATGAGGTTCTCCTCTGGAATTCGGCAGTTATCAAAAATCATTTCCGCAGTTTCGGAGCAACGCATGCCCAATTTATTCTCCTTTCTACCTCCAGTGAATCCTGGAGTTCCTCGCTCAACGATAAATGCTGAAGCATTTCTGGACTTGCCCGGCTCTCCAGTTCTGGCAATCACCACCGCTACATCTCCAGAAATACCGTGGGTAATAAAATTCTTCGCTCCATTCAATACCCATTCGTTTCCCTCTTTTACGGCAGTGGTTNTCATATTTCCTGCATCGGAGCCAGTATTTGGTTCTGTCAAACCCCAGGCCCCTATCCATTCACCAGTAGCTAGTTTTGGAAGGTACTTTGCTTTTTGGGATTCGCTGGCGTGTTGCAGAATATGACCTGTGCATAAACTATTGTGTGCAGCCATCGACAGTCCTATAGAACCATCTACACGGGCTATTTCTATAATAGCCGTTACATACTCATGATAGCCAAATCCCGAACCACCATATTCTTGTGGGACGAGCACACCCATCAGGCCTAGCTCTCCGAGTTTTTTGAATACGTGAATAGGAAATTCCTGGGACTCATCCCATTCCATTTTGTGCGGTTCGATTTCAACTTTCGCAAAATCGCGAATCATATCAGCAATCATACGCTGATTCTCTTCCCGCTGTGTTGTCTGCGGGCTCTCAGTCATTGTTTCAATCATTTGTAATTTGGGGTAATGTTGTTATTACAAAATTAACCCAATTATGCCTCAATGCATAATTGCCCTATTGGGCTGACGATTCGCCATTGGCGAATGTCAGGGTTATCCTGACAAAGGATTCTTTTAAGAGAAATGTTTCGTCACTCGGATAAGAATCTAAAGGAAGTGTTCAGAGAAACTCCAATTTTATTCCTTATGGGTGCTGTATGTCAACGTATTTAGACACTGTCAGTTATTTAAAATAAAAAAGCCTCAAAACAATCGTTCTGAGGCTCACTGCTTAACCCTAACTAAATTTATTTCTTCTCATTCAATCGCCAGTCGTACTCTTTGTAGGAGATATCCGTTTGATCTGTAATCTTGACATCTGCGTATTGATTAATGAAATCTTTTAATGGCATGACCGCCTTAAAATCTCCACCAAACCAGTCAAAGATTTTAGAAAGCTTTGCCTCACTTTTTGTGATGTCGTTTCTAAAATCATCGTTGATAAATCGCTTTGCCTGATCATCCAACTGCTTATATAGCTTATCAGCGGTATAGGCCTCTTCTCTCAATACTGGACAAGAGTATGATGCACAATTGATGGCAAAATGGACTCTTGGCTCCTTCCACTTCTTGCGCAAAATCCCATGCTCTACATTATTCAGATCATATGTTTCGCCACCGATTTCTATAAACTTGATATCCCAGGGGGTATTAACGAAAGGTATCTGGATGGAGCTGCCAATGTCTTTAATGCTTTTTACAGGATAGTGCTCAAGGACCAAATCAATGGTAAATGCATTGTAAACATTGATCCAATAGGCAATTTCCTCTTCCTTACTCCAATTTGTGCCGGGTGAAGTGCTTTGTAGCAAATCCAGATACTTTCTAAGTTTGGCTCGCTCTGATTTGAACCCTTGATAATCTACAAAACCATCTCTAGCTACATATTTATGCAATAACTCGTCAAATAAGCTATGTGAAACTGGTTGTCCTCCCAGCTCATTGCTTTTAGCGAAGCCACAACTGAAGAGAATAAGTAGGACAGTGATTACCGCGATATTTTTCATTATTAAATTGTTTAATTTCAACGCTCCTTTAGAATTGGTCATCAAGAATTTTACCCTTTTATTGACAGAATTGAAAAATTTCTAGTGACTCATTGCCTAAAAGAGATTAATTTTTGGATTCCTAAAGTAACGGGCAATAACAATGCCGGTTATGTTTTACCAACTAAATAAGCTTAAAGAGTCAGCTTGCTAACATTTCTATCCACATACAAAGAACTCATAGCTTTGGTAGCTGGTTTTCTGATCATCGCATTGGCATCCAATCAAATTGCCAAAACGTTTCAGAAAATACGACTGCCGTTGATAACTGGATTGATTTTCACAGGAATTATTTCTGGCCCACATATCATTGGGCTAATTCCTATTTCTGCAAAAGACAACTTACAATTCATTAATGAAATCGCCCTGGCTTTCATTGCCTTTGCTGCTGGAGCTGAATTATATATAAAAGAGCTAAGAAGTCGATTTAAAAGCATTAAGTGGAACACCTTTGGACAATTGGTGGTCACTTTTGTCATAGGCTCTATTGCAGTGTATTTCTGTGCAGACTACATCCCATATATGAAGGAAATGAGTACCGCGGCAAAAATTTCTGTTTCTACAATAACCGCGGCAATCTTCGTAGCACGGTCACCTGCTTCCGCTATCGCTGTGATCAATGAACTCCGTGCCAAAGGACCATTTGTGCAGACGGTGATGGGTGTTACAGTCGTAAAAGACTTCCTGGTTATCATTTTATTCTCCATCTGTCTGGCTGTCGGACAGGCCATGATTGCTGGTGAAGAATTTGAGGCCCTCAGTATTGTACACATTGTTGTGGAGCTGCTATTGTCTTTCGTTCTTGGATTCTACGCATTTGGGCGTTTACTCCAGTTCGTACTTTCACTTAAAATTATTCGTCCTGGCAAGATCGTTCTGGTTCTATTGGTTGGATTCTCAAGCTATTTACTCTCTCATGCTGGTAAAGCACTGACTATAGAGTATTTAAATCATGGCATCCATTTGGAGCCATTGCTGATGTCTATTCTTGCTAGCTTCTATGTAACCAACTACACCAAGTATCGAGCAGAATTCATCAACATCTTAGAAGTAACTGCTACTCCTATTTATATAGCTTTTTTTACCTATACAGGTGCAACATTAGCTATCAATGTGATCGGATCTGTGATTGGAGTGGCGTTGATCTTATTTGCTATCCGAATGATCACCATGGTGATGGGTGCCTATACCGGTGGAATTCTGGCTGGAGATCCCATGAAACAAAACCACCTTGGGTGGATGCCATATGTGACTCAGGCAGGGGTTGGTTTAGGATTGGCTACGGTTATCGCGGATGAATTTCCAGGCTGGGGAGATGAATTTGCGACGGTCATTATTGCTGTAATTGTCATTAATCAATTCATCGGCCCTCCTCTTTTCAAATGGGCCATTTACCAACTGGGAGAAGATCGAAGCAAGGCCCAAACACCAGAATTTGATGGAATTCGAGATGCCATCATCTTCGGATTTGAAAGCCAGTCTGTTGCCCTGGCGCATCAACTAATAGAGAATGGCTGGGAGGTTCAGATTGCCACCAAATTACAAAAAGGAAGCATCGATGAGCCTGAAGGCATTGCCATTACCTATGGTATCAAAGACTTTAGCAAGGAAGAATTCGATCAAATGTCAGCTGACAAAACAGAAGCGATCGTAACCATGCTTTCTGATGAGGAAAATCTGAAAATCTGTGAGACTGCTTATCATCATTTCGGCACAAGAGATGTTATTGTGAGACTAAATCACCGATACAACTACGATAAATTCCTTGCATTCGATGCGAAAGTTGTAGATCCGTCAACCGCTATGGTCAGTCTTCTTGATCATTTCGTTCGTTCTCCACAAGCTACCTCTCTATTGCTTGGTATGGAGAAAGGGCAGGATTCCAGAGATATCGAAATTCTCAACCCAGATATTCATGGACTTACACTCCGTGACCTTCGATTGCCAGGAGATGTCATCATTCTTTCTATTATTCGTGGTGGACAGAGCATCATCACCCACGGCTATACTCGATTGAGACTCAGAGATATAGTCACAGTGGTAGGATCCATCAAAAGCCTGGAAGACGTACAGCACAAGTTTGATAATTAAGATTTCTCGCCTCCATTTGGAATTTTAGATTTTTCGTATCAAAAGATGCTCAAAATTTTATCTTTGCGGCTATGGCAAATTCTGGCGAACAAATAACACTTAAAAATATAGCCTCACACTGTAAGGAATATGGTTTTATCTACCCTTCTAGTGAGATTTACGACGGACTTGGAGCTACTTATGATTATGGTCCCTACGGCTCTGAGTTAAAAAACAACATTAAAGAATACTGGTGGAAAGCTATGGTTCGCCTCAACGAAAACATTGTTGGAATTGATGCTGCCATCTTCATGCATCCTACTACCTGGAAAGCTTCAGGTCACGTGGATGCGTTCAATGACCCTTTGATTGATAACAAGGACTCTAAGAAAAGATATCGTGCAGATGTTCTGATCGAAGAGGCCATGGCGAAGATTGAAGGCAAAATAGATAAAGAAGTAACTAAGGCTGCGAAGCGTTTCGGTGACTCATTTGATAAAGACCAGTTCGTCTCAACCAATGATCGTGTGCTCAAATACAAAGAGCAAATTAGCGAGATTGAAAACAGAATGAAGACTGCAACCGAAGCGGGTGACCTAGCTGGTTTGAAGCAGTTGATTGTTGATCTAGAAATCGCTGACCCTGTCTCCGGTTCCAGAAACTGGACGGACGTTCGTCAGTTCAACTTGATGTTTAGTACAGAGCTTGGTTCTGTAGCTGACGAATCGGGTAAAATCTATTTAAGACCTGAGACCGCTCAAGGTATTTTCGTTAACTACCTGAACGTGCAGAAAACAAGCCGAATGAGATTACCATTTGGTATCGCTCAGATTGGTAAAGCATTCAGAAACGAAATCATTGCACGTCAATTCATTTTCAGAATGCGTGAGTTTGAACAAATGGAGATGCAATTCTTCATCAAACCAGGTACTGAAATGGAATGGTATGAGACCTGGAAAGAAAAGAGAATCAAATGGCACAAGGCACTTGGCTTAGGTGAGGACAATTATCGTTTCCATGATCACTTGAACCTTGCTCACTACGCAAACGCAGCATGTGATATCGAATTTAATTTCCCGATGGGCTTCAAAGAGCTAGAAGGTATTCACTCTAGAACAGACTTTGACCTAAGCGCTCATGAGAAGCATTCTGGCAAGAAATTACAGTTCTTCGATAATGACACCAACGAAAGCTACGTGCCGTATGTACTGGAGACATCTATCGGTTTGGACAGAATGTTCCTGGCAGTTATGTCTTCTGCTTACACTGAAGAGAAATTGGAGGATGGTAGCGAACGTACCGTATTAAAAATACCAGCAGTTCTCGCTCCTGTAAAAGTGGCAGTACTTCCTTTGGTCAACAAAGATGGTCTTCCTGAGAAAGCAAGAGAGATCATGGAAGAGATCAAGCTGGACTTCAATGCTCAGTATGATGCAAAAGATGCAATTGGAAAGCGTTACAGAAGACAAGATGCAATCGGAACACCTTACTGTGTAACGATTGATTTTGACACTTTAAAAGATAATATGGTCACCATTAGAGATCGTGACAGCATGGAGCAGCAGCGTGTTTCTATTCCTGAGTTGATCAAAACTTTGGATGAGAAGGTAAATATCAAAACACTTCTTAAGCAACTCTAAGTGCTCTGGTTTTTACTGATTGCGGTTGTTGTTTTTGGTATTGTGGTATATCGTTCACACAGTTTCCAGCAATACCTTGCCGCAGAAGGTGCCAAACCATCACTAACTAAGGATGAGCTCTATTCTTTGCAAAAACACTTTGCCTTTTATAGAGCTCTCCCTCCTAAATCACAGCGGATTTTTGCCTATCGGGTCAGCCGATTCAAAAAACTTACCGATTTTGTTCCCCGACAAATGGATAGGGTCACGTCGGAAATGGAAGTCCTCATCTCTGCATCTGCCGTGCAAATAGCCTTCGGTTATGATGACGTTTTTCTAGCCCATTTTGAGCGAATCATCGTGTATCCGGATCATTTCTTCAGCAATGCCGATCAGCGATACCATAAGGGGGAGGTAAATCCTGCCATGGGTGTAATTGTTATTTCCTGGAAACATTTTGTAGAGGGATATGCCCATGACGAAGGGTTGAATCTTGGACTTCATGAAATGGCTCATGCACTCCAGCTTGAAAATATCATCATGAATGATGAATTCGATTTTATGGACTCTGGTACAATCAAAGTCTGGCAAAATTTGGCCATCCAGGAAATCGAAAGGATTAAAAATGGAGAAGCAACATTCTTCCGAGAATATGCCGCTACAAATCATGCTGAATTCTTTGCAGTGGCAGTGGAAAACTTCTTCGAAAGACCGAAAGAATTCTCCACTCACAACTACGCCTTGTACAAAACATTGACGGAATTACTCCAGCAAGACCCTCTATTGCTTGGATAGGATAAAACGGCTTATTTGTAGGAAAAGGAAATCGAGAAGAAGTCGACCCGATTATTGATAACCTCGACATGTTTTTAATGACAACAGGTTCATCTAGAAAGTTACAAAGTATTTAACCATAAGCCATTTAAGAATCCTTTTTAACTTGCGGCCTGATCAATGGATGTAATGAACTGGATACAATTACTTTCACCAAAGAGGTTTGGAGATAAATTTGAAGTCACTGTCACGAATGATAGCAGAAGTAGATTTGAGCAGGACTATGACAGACTGATCTTTTCGCACCCATTCAGAAAGCTTCAAGACAAGACCCAGGTTTTTCCACTTCCAGAAGACGATTTTGTACATACTCGATTGACCCATAGCTTAGAAGTATCCAGTGTAGGACGCTCTTTGGGTAAGGCTGTTGGAGAACAGCTTCTGAAAAAATATCCTGAACTGGAACAATCTGGCTATACATTTCATGATTTTGGTGGAATCGTTGCCGCCGCTAGTTTAGCGCATGATTTGGGCAATCCTCCATTTGGTCATTCTGGAGAAACTGCGATTTCTTCTTTTTTTACAGACAATGAAAAAGGCAAGCGATTTAAGGACCTGGTGTCTGACAATGAATGGTCAGACCTTCTAAGTTTCGAAGGAAATGCTCAGGGATTCAGAATACTCAATGATGAAGACAATGGAGGCCTTAAATTGACATTCGCCGCATTAGGAGCCTTTACCAAATACCCAAAGTCCTCCTATACGCCAAAAGATAAGTCTCGTAAGTCCCAAAAGAAATACGGATACTACCGAAGTAATCTGGAGCAATTCAAAGAATTGTCAACCACCATGGGTCTGATATCATTATCTGCAGAATCATGGGTTCGTCATCCACTTACCTTTCTGGTGGAAGCCGCAGATGACATTTGCTACAACATCATTGATTTAGAGGATGGTTGTAGGCTCGGGCTTGTGCCATATGAGCAGACTAGAGATTTAATGGCAGCTATTATTGGTGAAAAATATGATCAGGAAAAGCTGGAGCGCTCTGATGATGTCAACCAAAAACTAGGACTTTTAAGAGCTCTCGCCATATCTGAACTAATCGGACAATGTGTTTCGCTTTTCCTGGAAAAAGAAGAGCAAATTCTTATTGGAGAATTTGACGGTGCATTAACGGAACACATACCTGCTGCAGAAGCATTGGACAAAATCACCACGCTATCAATTGAAAAAATCTATCGCTCCAAACAAGTGTTGGAGCGAGAGGCAGGAGGTTTTGAAGTGATTGGCAAATTGATGGAAGCATTCTGTATGGCAGCATTCACTAAATATTTTGACGAAGAGGCGCATACCCCTAGAATGAAGTCAATTTTCCGATTATTACCAACAGGAATTCAAGGAAAGCTGAAAAAAGAAAACTCTGTGTACGATTTGTTGTTAATCAATATGGACTTCATTTCCAGTTTAACCGATTCATATGCCATCAAACTTTATAAGACGATTTACGGGTTCTCACTCCCTACAAGTAAGGTTTAGTCCATAAGATTCTGAATTTCAGGAAGCCGAAAACACAACCATTCAAACCATAAAAAATACGTTCTAGCAAAGTCCTCTTTATCAATCAGTTAATTAGGGAGCCAGAACTGATAAAATCATTACCTTTGCAGCCTTATTTTCCATGTGGACACAAATAGCCAATATCATTCTTAAATACAGGATCACCCTAATGTCGATTTTAGGGTTGATTACCATTTTTATGGCGTACCAGGCGCAGTACATCCAATGGTCCTATGATATGGCCAATGTGGTGCCTGAAGACGATCCTGACCAGGTTTATTTTAGACAATTCAAACAGACCTTTGGGGAGGATGGAAACATCCTCGCGCTGGGCTTCAAAGACAGTTCCATCTATGAGGCTGACAATTTCAGAAAACTGAAGTATCTGAGTAATCAACTCGAGAGTATCAAAGGTGTAAAAGACGTCTTGGGTCTTCCCAACCTGCAAATGCTTTCGAAAAATGATGAAAAGCGTCGCTTCGAATTGGAGCCCGTTTTTCCTGAGATCCCTGAGGACCAATCCAAGCTAGACAGCATGTTGCGTTTCGCAATGGACCTTAAGTTCTATTCTGGTCAGCTGATCAACAATGAAAATGGAGCCACCCTAATACTGGTTACGGTAGAGAAAGAGGCCCTAAACTCAGAATATCGTCACACGATGGTGGCAGATATCGTCATGGCTGGTGAGCAATTCGAAGAAGCAACAGGAATTGATGTCCATTTTGCTGGACTACCGTATGTCCGCTCGGTTAATACGCTAAAGATCAAAGAGGAATTAAACCGATTCCTGATCTACTCGATCATAGTTACAGGACTGATTCTTTTCGGATTTTTCCGATCATTCAAGGCAGTACTGTTCCCATTGATTATCATTGGAGTGATTGTGGTTTGGGTACTGGGTACTGTTTCGCTATTCCAGTTTAAAATCACCCTGTTAACAGGACTGATTCCTTCAATCATTGTGGTTATCGGGATTCCGAACAGTGTCTACATGCTTAACAAGTATCACCACGAATACTCAACTCATGGTGATCAAATGAAAGCATTAGGTAAAATCATCCGTAACATTGGAATCGTTACGTTCATTACCAACTTCACTACAGCGGTAGGTTTCTTCGTATTGGTATTTACAGGCATTCCAATCCTGATGGAGTTTGGTATCGTAGCAGGTATCAACATCATGTGTACATTCATTGTGAGTACCATCATGATACCTTCGGTATTCTCTTTCTTTAAGCCTCCTTCAGATAGGCACTTAAAGCATCTGGACTTCAAAATGTTGAATGGAGCTCTGGTTGGGTTGGATGTATTGGTTCACAAGCATAGAAAACTTGTTTTCTCAGCAACCATTCTAATCGTAATTGCTTCATTCTATGGATTGACCAAACTGGAATCTAACTCTTATATGGTCGATGACCTGCCGGAAGACAGTCCTTTAGCTCAACAATTGAAGTTCTTTGAAGAAAACTTCAGTGGAGTCATGCCTTTAGAAGTCATCGTAGACACAGGAACCAAAAAGGGTGTTCAAAAATTGAGTAACCTACGTAAGATTGATGAATTCGAAACTTTCCTGGACTCATTGGAAGGCATCTCTCAACCTGTATCAGTTGTAAGTTTCATCAAAGCCGCAAGGCAGGCATTCTATAATCAAAGTCCCGCATTTTATTCGATTCCAAATAATCGGGAGAGTGCGTTTATCCTGCGCTATTTGAACGAAGATAGTGATGAAGCTGGGATCGCCAAGTCGTTCGTAGATAGCACCGGACAGTATATCAGGATCTCCTTGAAGATGCCTGATGTGGGATCTAAGAAGATGGACTCACTAGTCAACACGGTAATCAGCCCTAAGATCAATGAAATATTTGATCAGGGTAAAATGGATGTGAAGGTTACAGGAACAGTACCATTGTTTATCAAGGGAAATAAATTCTTGATAGACAACTTGATCACCTCGATGATTTTTGCATTCTTCATTATTGCCATCATTATGGCGATTCTGTTCAAAAACTTTAAGATGATTGTCATCTCACTGATCCCTAACCTAATTCCATTACTTCTTACAGGAGCGATTATGGGATTCTTAGGAATTCCGATTAAGCCAAGCACTGCGCTGATTTTTAGCATCGCTTTTGGTATTTCGGTAGATGACTCCATTCACTTCCTGGCTAAATACCGTCAGGAACTACACGCACACAATTTCTTCGTACCTATTGCGGTAAGCCGTAGTTTAAGAGAGACTGGTGCAAGTATGATGTACACATCCATTATCCTATTCTGTGGATTTGTGATTTTTACATTATCAGAATTTGGCGGAACAGTTGCGTTGGGGAAACTAACTTCTATCACGCTGTTGTTTGCTATGTTTACAAATCTGATCGTACTGCCATCGTTGCTATTGCAATTTGATTCAGGCAAGATCGAAAAAGAGGATCATCCATACATCGAGGATTTTGCGAAAGCAGACTATGATGAAGACGATGACGAAGAAGAGACTGAAAAGAACCAATAAAATTTTAGAAGAGTAAGGTGGCTAAATATCCAGAGTACAAACAGGTCAGTTACCCTCAGATAGCAGAAGAGGTGTTGAAATTTTGGGCTGACCAACAAATCTTTGAGAAGTCAGTAACAGAGCGTGAAGGAGCAGAGACATTCACATTTTATGAAGGTCCTCCATCTGCTAACGGTACACCAGGTATTCACCACGTGATGGCGCGTACGGTAAAGGATATTTTCTGCCGTTACAAAACTCAAAAAGGCTACCAGGTAAAACGTAAAGGTGGCTGGGATACGCACGGACTTCCTGTAGAACTACAAGTAGAGAAAGAACTTGGTATCAAGAAAGATGATATAGGTAAGACAATCTCCGTAGCTGAGTACAACCAGAAGTGTAAAGAAACGGTGATGCGTTTCAAAGATGAGTGGGATCGTCTCACTCAGCAAATGGGTTACTGGGTAGATCTGGATGACCCATACATCACTTTTGATCAGAAATACATGGAGTCGCTATGGCATCTGTTGAAAAAGCTATACGAAAAAGGACTTCTATACAAAGGATATACTGTACAGCCATACTCTCCTGCTGCCGGCACAGGTTTGAGCTCACACGAACTTAACCAACCTGGCACTTATAAGGATGTAAAAGACACGTCTATCGTGGCTCAGTTCAAAGTGAAGAAAGATGATCGTTCATCTTTCCTATTTGAGTCTGATGACGAAGATGTAAGAATCCTTGCATGGACGACTACTCCATGGACCTTGCCATCTAACTGTGCGCTTGCCGTAGGTGAAAAGATCACTTATGTGAAAGTGAAGTCTTACAACCAGTACACTGGTACTGCTATCAGTGTGGTTCTGGCAAAAGATTTGGTTGGCAAATTCTTCTCTGACAAAGCAAAAGAAGTAGCATTTGGAGATTACAAACTGGGTGACAAATTGATCCCATTTGAGATCGTATCTGAGTTCACGGGTAAAGACATTCTGGAGGTTCGTTACGAGCAGTTGATGCCATATGTAACGAACGAAGATCTGGAGAAAAACGCTTTCCGAGTTATCCCTGGAGATTTCGTATCGACAGAAGATGGTACAGGAGTCGTTCACACTGCATCTGTATTTGGTGCGGATGACTTTAGAGTAGCACAGCAAGCTGGCGTTCCTGCCGTAATGGTGAAGGACGA
>PBTY01000027.1 GCA_002729235.1 Rickettsiales bacterium
CGGACTCTACAGCCATCTGGGACAAAGTACAGAACGACTCTACTTACCTTGATGATCGAATCCAGGCTAACATCGATGAGCTTGTGGCGGTCAATACTGAGATCGATGCAGATTCTTCGGCTACTTGGAATAAGATCAAAGCTGACTCAGCTCATATTAAACTTGCTCTAAAAGATTCCGCATCTGATATCCGATCAGATTTGTTATTAGCATTAGCTGACTCTGTATCAGATGTAAGAAGTGCTTTGGTTGATTCAGCGTCTGCTATCAGAACGGATATGGCAACAATGCAAACACAGATAGATGGCATCTCAACACCTACTCTAGCACAAGTTCTTGCTGAAGGAGCTGATGCTAACGCAACAAGTATTACTAATATCGATGCTATAACTGTGAATGGTAATGCGACTTTAGGAAGTGCGAGCGATGACGACCTAACCATTAACTCTACAATCCAAGGTGACATCTCTTTTGAAGGATCAACTGATGATGGTAATTTGGTTACATTAGACCCCGGAGCAGGTAGCGGCAACTATACAGTAACACTTCCTCAGGCTACTACCACATTGGTAGGTACGGATAATACTCAAACCCTCTCCAACAAAACACTGCAAACACTAACAGTAATTCCAAATACCGTTGCAATTGCCGGGGCTGGTATGACCATAACTGTAGGAAATAGGTCAGTACTGAATTTACAAGACATACCAAGTTCTACAGCAACTCCTTTTAGTCTTGCAGACGGGACCACAAATGGTCAAATAGTTATTCTTGTTCTTGTTCTTAGCCTTAATTCGAATACAACACAGAGTGCCATTTCGCTCGATGACTCATCGAATATGAGGTTGAATGGGAACTGGGAACCGAATGCCAATCAACTTGGGTCTACACTGACTTTAATGTGGAATGACTATTTATCTGCATGGGTAGAATTAAATAGATCTTATAATTGATGAGAGGTACTCTGTACATATTGGTTCTAATCCTTGCGTTAAGACTTACTGCGCAAGACCTTTATGTTCCTAGTGGGGCAGAGCTGACCATTTCGAATGGTGCTGAAGTTTCTGTTGGACCTGATCTGCTAAACAATGGGCGACTTGAAATTCAAGATGGAGGATCCTTTATCTGCCAGGGAAATATCATGAATCTTGGTTTCTTCATAAATAATGGCCAACTAGATATGTATCAGAACTGGGTAAGTACGGGTACCTTCAATACATCTCAAGGTGAAATGGTTTTTTCTGGCAATGGAGAGCAGCAGTTTGCCAGTACCTATTTACCTATATCAAGCCTGGTAATCAATAAATCTGGCACCATACAATTCAATGCAGATTCCATTAAAATAACAGAGGAATTGCATTTTGAAAATGGTGTTCTAACGACTAACAGTTCCACCAAATTTATTGTGGAAAGTGATGCAGAAATTTTTCACAAAGCAGGTTCCACCTCCTATTTCGAAGGATCCATCATTTCAAGAGGCACTGGTTATCGCGTGTTCCCTGTTGGAAACAATGGATACTTCGGCACATTCTCCTTCGTTGAAATGCAAGGTTTAGGAAGTACAACTGAACTGGAAGTGAGTCTAACACATACTCCAGAAATTGGTGATCCCGGAGATGACCTTATTGGTGTTTCAGATAATAATCGATGGAAAATTCAACTAAATAAAGGTGTCATCGATCATGCTATTATTCAAATAGATTTTACTGAAGAAGATATTGAGAACTTCAGCAATGGTAATTCTATACGAAGAAAGTACGAAACTCCTGTCATCGCAGTTGCTGATTCAATTCAAGGGATCTACCATTCACTTGGAATTGAATCCATCTTTGACACAGACTCTATTACTTATGGAATAATTACCAGTGGTGAATCTCTCAGTATTCTTCCTGGTGAGTCCAAATATTTTGGTGTTGGACTTGCTCCTACCATTGACCCGAAAGGGGAGGTATACTTTCCAAATGTATTTTCACCATACGCCTCGGATGATCGAAACCGAACTTACAAGGTCTTTGGTGAACTAATCGCCAACACCCCATTTCAAATAAAGATTTACAACCGCTTCAGTACATTGGTCTATAATGCTGACAACTTTGAAGAAGCCAACCGAATAGGATGGGATGGCAATAATAAATCAGGTAAGGAAGAAGAAACGGGGATTTTCTATGTATTTGTGAAATACGCTTATGAGTATGATCCCGAAGTGATTCATGAGTATTCTGGTACTTTAATGTTGAAGAGATGAGCAAGAAAAAACTTTTGTCGGTTTTTGCCATACTTTACTCATTTGTTGCAATGAGTCAGGAAATTCAGTTTTCTCAGTTTTTCTCATCTTCACTTTATCTCAACCCAGCATTTTCTGCGATCTATGTAGAACCATCTCTGTTTGTCAACTACAGAAGGCCTCTAGACAATGGTTTGAACTATAATGAAACGAGCCAGATATCCCTATCTGTACCAGTCCTCATCAATAAAGCTGAGAATCTTCCCCGTGGAGGCGTAGGAATCATGGCCTACAACAACCAATCTGGTTATGAAGGAATTTTCAAAATATCAGGTGCCTTTCTCAATTATGGTCACAACTTTTCTATCGGAAGATTAAATACTGAGGTCATAGCAGTAGGTGTCCAAGTTGGAATGGAAAGCTATCGTGTTAACTTCAGTGATCTAAGATGGGGAAGTAGTTATAACCCGTATTATGGCTATGACGATTCCATGGCAACGCCTGTAACCGAGTTTGATGATGAAACGACTCATGCAATTGTCAATGCCGGAGTAATGTATTATTACAATCGCCAAAGAAATTTTACGCTTTATAACTACAGCGCATTTTCCGGATTTGCCATTACTAACATCAATCGCCCACAAAAATCCTTCGTAAAAGATGGCAGCTCCAAAGCACCACTCTTGTATAAATATCACGGTGGATTTGAATTCAAAGTTCGGAAATTCAACATTCTACCGAATATCCTGATCCAGTATCAAACAAGAAATTACACCGCTGATGGGGGAATTTATACCTGGTACTCATTCCATGAGAATAACTTTGGAACAGGTCATGATATCAAATTAGTAGCCGGCGCATGGTATCGATTAAGAGACTCTTTTATCTTCCTTGCTGGGCTTAACTACAACTCATTCAGTGTAAAAGCGAGCTATGATTTGAATAGCAACTTATTCTATGATGATGAAGTAGAATATTCAAGAAATCATTTCGAACTTTCTCTACAGTATGTTTTGAGAAAAGAATCAAGGGTTAGAAAAATCTCTAACCCGCTGTTCTAATTTCCCCTGATATATAGTTTTAGTTTCTGTCCTTCTTTAAGTTCAACTCCTTCCAGAGCATTCATTTCGATAATCAGCTCTTCTGGCACGTTGAATTTTTCTGCAATACTGGTTACTGTCTCTCCCTTACGAACAGTGTATGAATTTTCAGCCATTACCACTGATTCGTTTAACTCCACGAGCATATCCAAATTAGGTCTTACATTGTCGGGGTTTGGTACTCTTAGCGGATGAAATGCTTTGAGACCAGTATCAAGAAGCCCGTTACATTTCTGAATGTCTTCAATACTTACATGGAAATTGCGACTGATACTATACAAAGTTCCTTTAGGACGAATCAAATAGGTCTCAACAGGCTGAAAATCTATCGGTTTATTGGACTTCAGTTGAATTTCAATTCTTCTATTAAACTGTCTTCCGAATGGGTTGTCGTTAGAAGCAACTGGACTGGATTGCCCAATCGCCAGCCATTCCATATTTTCAACTTTAACCCCAAGTCCTTTCAACATACCCAGAGCTTGATCATTTCTAAGCTTACTTAAGTTAAGGTTATAATCTTCGTTCCCGACATTATCCGAATGCGATTTAAGTTGAATGTATAGTTCACCTTTTTTATAGTAATCCGCAATCTCTTTTAGAGCAATAACTGCTTCAGGCCGGAGTTGATAAGAGTCAAAATCAAAATAGATATTCGTGTTTACTGAATATTGATACTTTCCAGACTCGGTCCCTTCTACTTTGAGGTCTTTCACGAAAAACGAAGCACCAACTGAACCAGAACCTCTTTTGGTATCACTATCCCCTGCAACAACCTGAAATTGGCCGTTGGGAATGTCTTCAAAAATAAACTTGCCCTCCTCGTTTGTAATTGCCTTTGCTATGGTTTTGCCGTCCTTGTTCTTTACTTCTACTGGAAAATTGGATTTTGGTTTGCCGGTCTCGTTATCAAACAATTTACCCTGAGCGGAAATGTAATTGTAATTATCATTTTCAAATTTGGCTACTGAAAAATTGACACTACTTGCCACGTCATCGTTACGCTCTACTAATATGTTCTCGCTTAGAATGCGTTGATTCTCGAATCGCAAGTTCTTAAGCTTTTGTAGCCCTTCCTTCTCCGTATCAGTCATCGAAATTCGATACTTAGCATCCGTAGGATAAATTTTATAGCGTTGTCCATCTTTGACTAACGCCTCGCGAGCGACTAGACGATTCCACTTGCTTTTCAAGGATGGTGCTAATCCAGAATAGTAAGCAAATGCTTCGCGTGTTATTGATTCTTCTTCGAGAGATACGGACTCTCCTTTCATGTTTGACACTAATAAGGACAAGTAGGTCTTTTGAGATACTCCTAAACTCTTCAAATAAGCGTCATCTTCATCTACTTTTTTAGCATCCTTGTACTGCTCATTGATGTATTCCATGGCAATGATGCGATCCACAGTCTTTTGTTTGGAGGTATCCAAGTCCACATAAAACTGGACATCCTCCTCTGTCATGGTGCTAATCTTTTGTTCTTTCTCTACGATCGGAGCTATTTCAGTTGCGACCGCCTTTGTTGTTTCGTCTGGAGTTTGATTATTGGTATTTGAGTCGGGAGGGTTAGTTTCAGATGCAATCAGTTCTGGTTTACTTTCAGATGTCACTTCTTTATCGGAAGTATCAATCACTGGTTTTGTAGCTTCCTCCGCTTGTGCAGATACCACTTCCACCTCTGGCTTGTCATCGGGGCTGGACTTAGTTATTGATTTTTCCTGAGTGGATGGGTTTGTAGAAGTTTCTTTTATCGAAGACTTTTGTGGTGTCTCTTTAGCTACTACTTCCGGCTCATCCAGCTCTGGAGTTGTGAAGTTGGGTTTTTTAGGGTTCCAGGACGGTGCAGAAACAGTAACAAAACGCTTGATTCTTAGCTGGTCCGTCTGATCATTTATGCTACCTCCTTTGCTTATAAAAGTAGACACATCCTTCGCGCTGATTGTTTTTACCTTTTCTTTCTGATCTGCGGTAAGATTTAGCTCCGCAAAGTACATGTCGGCCTTAATGGTATTGTTTATGACCTTAGCCAATATTCTATTTAATCGATCCTTCTGACCCTGAGTGTATAACTTGTAGAAGTTGATGTCTTTAGGATCCAGGTTGATTGCCAGATTGTCGATAGCAGAGACGATAAAGGCTGAAGCAATTCTCTTCAAAGCCTCCAAATGCTCAGTAGACATGTTTTGATAGAAAACCCTGTCATCTTCACTCAACTGGTATTTGGGGTCATCAGCCATCACCATTACTTTCTCTTTTACTGATTGGTAAACAGTAGACTTTTTGGTATCATCCAATTGCTTCAAATAATAAGCAAGGTTGGGGTTGAGCGCGAGCTGATCAATCTCGCTTTTAGTATCAAAATAATTGTAGGCTATTTGGTCCACTCTCTTCTGTTCTGGAGCATCCAAACTCTGATAAGTCCTGGGTATGTAATTAATTTTTGACGCTTCTTTTACTCTTGTTGCTAGTAAGTGATCAACAGTTTCTCGTTTGTCAATCTCAAGATTATCGTAGAACCTTCTCTCTTCGGCATCCAGATTTACACTCAAAGCCAGATCTCTTTCTTCAATATACTTCATCACCAAATTATCCATGTGGTGCTTATCCGTACTGGCAAGATCTCTGTAGTAAAACTCATCTTCAATTCTCAATGCTCTGATGTCATTGTCGTTGAGTTTTCTTACTCTAGCATAAATTATACGATTAATTCGCTCTTTATCATCTAGGCTCAACCCTTTGTAGAGTTTGGAAAGCTCATCGGTCATGATCAAGTTGACATCAATAATTTTAGCTGCCAGCATGTTGGAGATAATCTCACGTATCTCTGCTTCCTTATCTGAATCAAAGTCGTAATCATCTGAGAACAGTGATTGTCTACCAGCGATGGATTCTTCGCTGGAAATTTCAGTGATGATCTCTTGCTCGTTATTGATATCAAATTCATAAATATCGAGACGTCCTGCACCACCTTCACGGTTGGATGAAAGGTATCCTTTGTCCTTGGTCAGAAACATGAAAATCTCATCTCGATTGGTATTAAAGGGCGATCCCGGATTAAAGATCTCTGGATCTAAGAATGAGAATCCCTTGGCAAGGAAAATATCAAATCCTCCATAACCACGGTGTCCATCAGAGGAGAAGAAAAGTGCCTTTTGGTTAGCATCATAAAATGGAGAGACTTCAAAGAAAGGTGTATTTATTTGATTCCCTAAGTTCTCAGCATTACTCCAGTTTTCACCACCAGCATTCAAGGACATCCAAATATCATATTCCCCATATCCGCCAGGTCTATTGGAGGCAAAGAAAAGTGTGTCTCCTGATGGACTGACATTGGGATGTCTTGAATCGTAACCAGCCATATTTACACCCTCACCAAGTGAAACTGGCTCGGTCCATTCCCCTTTTACTTTGGTGGTCACATAGATGTGGCAAACATCTTCGAGTTCATCATTACAATTCGTATAATAGAATTTACTTCCATCTCTATTGAAGGAGCCTGATCCATCACCCCATTTGGTGTTGACCATTTTCTCCAGCTTGTCCGATCCGGAGTATGGTTCCCACTTCTCGCCATTTTTTTTGTAGCGATAAATGTCGGCAAACGACTCACCAAACCGATAGTCGATAAGGTTACCTCTTCCATTGGTACGCGAAGAAGTCAAGCATAAATATTCACCTTCATCTCCATAGGCAAAGGCGGCAAAATCCATGTACTCCGTGTTGATATCATCACTACATCTCTCAAAATTGTGATCCGGTTTTGGGTTTGTGAGATCGTTTAGAGCAAGGATACAACCTTCTTTCTCTACTCTTCCCTGCTTATAATAACGTCGATATCGCTCGTCTTCATGCATCCCGATTGCTTTCAAATGATCCATGAACTCCTCAAATGCCTGAACCGCCCAATTGAACTCCCCTTCATGTTTGAGCATCTCGGCATAGTAAAACTTGGCTAACGGAAATCGACTATCATCTTCTTTGGATACCTTCTCGTAATAGTACAAGGCGCTTTCATAATCAAACGTAAGTCGATAACATTCACCCATCTGAAAAAGGGCTCCGAGATGACCTGGTTCCTGATCAAGCACATCTTTATAAAAGCGCATGGCTTTTACATATTGACCACTTTCAAAGAGCTTGTCGCCTTCTCTATATACCAGCGACTTACTCAAGTCCTGACCTATAGTTAGGAATGGAATACTCCAAACCAAACACATGAATAATATTTTGAATCGCATAACTAACCTGTTCCTGTGAGTAAAAATGCTCCCCAAATTCTAGGATCAGGATACTTTTCTCTAAGCTTTATCTGAGCCCATTCAAGGGAGCGAGTCACATCATTTGTTTTGATAAATTCTTGATAAAATAATGTCATTAAGTACTGTGTAGCTTCATCATCTACTTTGGTCATACTCGTGATCAAATTCTTGGCGCCAGCCACCATCATTGCTCGTTGCAACCCGTAAACTCCTTCACCTGATTGAATATCTCCCAGAGCTGTTTCGCATGCTGATAATACCACCAATCGTGTGTCTTGTAAGTGCAGATTTGATGCTTCGTAAGCAGACAATATTCCGTCATTGGTAGCATCCTGAAATTTACCTAAGTTGTAATTCTTATATGATGTTAACGCACCAGTTAAAAAAAGTCCTGATTTAAACATTGGGTCATATCCGGGTGTAATTCGGCTCAATACTGGATCTGAATCTGAAAAATATCCATGAGTAGCTATATGCAACACAGAAGGGTTATTTGCTGTTTTTAATCGTGCTTCCGTAGCTTCAGCATTTTTGGTCGTGCTGACTTGCCACCCATTGTTCATCAATTCCTCCTCAATTTCTTGCACTTCTAACTCCGCTCCAGGCAAATTCTGAAGAGATAATGGCATGTCCTGAGCTGTTCCAAAACTCGGATTTCCCATTAGGACTGCAGTATGCTTATTTGAAGGTTTGAAATTTCTATTCAGATATAAATCCCTTGAACTCGTCAAATAGGTAACATAGTACTTATCAATGACATAGTCCTTTTTGGGGATTTTCAATAGGTTCAGGTTCATTTTGAAATACACCCCGTCTGGAGAAACTAAAACATTTTTAACAGAGCCTAACTTATCATCGACTGGTTCCCAATAATTGATATAAGAGGCGCGAAGATCAATTTCGTACTTGACCGAATGCTTGTAAAGCGAAAAGCCTTTCACCTCGAGTGCTGCTCCATTATCTAGCAGAACATATTCTGGGTTTACATAAGAATCTGGTTTGAGGATGATATACAGATAGTGGACTTTATCTGTGAAACCAAAAATCTCCGCCTCCTCAGATTGCTGACTGGCAAACTCTCTGAATCTGACGATTTCCACAAGTGCCTGATCTTCTTTTAAAGCACGTCTGATAGTTCTCCAATTGACCTCCTCCGGAATAAATAAATTAGCGAACTCAGCGGACTTAAACATTAGCGATTTTTCCATTCGCTCTACTGCCTCCTCTGCTTTTTTCAAATCAATCCCATAAGTCCTCAGCTTATCTTCACCAAGCTGATATAATCCCGCTAACCTTAGTGTAGCATCAGACCAGTCATTGTATTCTTTTATCAATCGCTCGTCAGTACTATTGAGGATCAGATTATGTACTTTCTCAGATGAGGAGAACAGAATTCCTTTGGTCGCAATCTGGTAATCAAGTATATTCTGTACAAGATCTGGATGTTCACCAAGCATTTGACTGACGATGAATGTGTAGCGCTCAAGGTCTGCTTTGATAGTTGCGTAGAACCTGGAGCGTTCATTTTGGGTGAATCCCGGAAATATCGATTTGATCTGGGCAAGTTGAATATCTATGGCTTCTCGAAGAAATTCTTCTGCTCTTGTTAATTTACCAAGAGAGTAAAAATACATTCCCATATTTTCAAGGGACTTTCCATAAGAAGGGTGATTCTTACCTAGTGTATTTCTTCTGATTTCCAAAGCCTGTGAATAGCAAACACCTGCACTAGAGTTTCTGCCCATGGCTGAATACAGTATTCCTAAATTGGTCAGTGTAGTAGCATATTCTGGATGGTTTTCGCCGTATATAATTCGGTCTATTTTCAATACCTTCTGATAATGTGATTCTGAGGAAATATAAGCTCCCATTTCCCTCTCCACACTTGCCAAATTGTTAAGTGCATTCGCATATTTAGGATGGTCCATGCCATAGATTTTTTCAAAAATCTCTGTTGCTTCAATCAATAGCGTCTCGGCAGCAGCAAGCTCTCCTTCTTCCTTGGCTATTGCTGCCAGATTATTAATTGCAGTGGCATAATACTTATGGTCCTTTCCCAAATGATTTTTGCTAATAGCATAGACCTCTTCAAAATAAGATTTAGCCTTGATAAAATTGTTCAACTCATGATAAAGGATTCCAAGATCATTTAGTGTTTCCAATAATAATTCCTCAGAAATAGTAGACAATTCCCGTTTCTCTTTTTCAATATTTAACAGCAGTTTTTCTGACTGGTTGAAGTCTCCTTTGTGCTGGTAAAGAATCGCTAAATTCTCCAGGGATTCAATGTATTGTAGCGAGTACTCTTCCCCTAAATTGAGATAGGCAGCATTAGCGCTCAATAAAAATTTCTCCGCATTCGGCAAATCACCATTTTTCACATAAATCCGCCCTATATGATTGGCCACATTGGCATAATCGGCGCTTTCTGCATGATGTATAAGTTCACTGATTAGTAGTGCTGAATCAAAGTAATGGTGTGCGCCAGTAAAGTCACCAACAGCTTCTGCAAATTGACCCAAACGAATCAATGCTTCTACATTTTCATCAGAATTGGTTCCTAAATAATCATTGATAATCCGCTGAGCATCCAGAAAATAGATTTGCGCTTTTTCAAACTGTCCAATTTTGAGCGATAAGTCTCCCAGTAGCTCCTCTGTCTTAGCATAATCACCATTCTTGGCTTTGTAAATGCTATATTTCTTTTGAAGTGTGGTCTCTAAGTAGAATTTGGCACCAATGTAATCCTGAGCTTCCAATAATGAATATCCCAGATTGTGCATCAAGCCAGCCTCTGTGGCAGGATCCAGATCGAAATGGCTTAGACAGTACTCTAATTTCTCTGCCGCCAGCTCCCATTCTTTTTCGGACATATGCTGCTCTACCTGATCCTGAATCTGGTCAAAAGTTTGCCCTTGAGCAAAAAATGAGTACAATACGAAGAATATGATGGCGGTAATTCTAGGCATTGGTTGGCGCGATTGATGTAATAGTGTGAAAAGGTACGGCGGCTTATCTTCAAGTCAAAATTTTACTATATTAAACAGGCCTATTTATCGATGAAAAGACTAATCCCTTGATAAAGTACAATTATTTAAAGATTAAATCTATCGGGATAATCGGTTATCAATCCGTCAACACCCATTTCCCTGATATGCAGCATGTCTTCCTCTTCATTGACAGTCCACGGAATCACCTTAATTCCCTTATTCTGAAGATCATGTACCGTTTGAGCTGTTAGCAACTTAAAGTAACAACTGTAGATTTCTGGTTTGAAACCTAACGAATCCAAATTTTGCTGATAAGGAAGTTCATTTTCTATTAATAAAGCCAGCGTTACCTTCGGATACTTCTCATGAAAGTATTGAAGCACTCTAAAATCAAAGGACTGAATGGTGACATACTTCCAATCAATCAAACCATCAATAGTTGAGTAAACCACGTCGCTGAAATCAGCAGGAGTCGGATGATAAACTTCATCAGATTTTTCCTGACTTTTGATTTCGATGTTGTAGTTAATATATTTTTTACCTGATTCTTCTAGATGCTTATTTACATAAGCAATCACATCCATCAAAAGAGGTTTATTGACCACCATCTTCTTTTGATCGGGAAAACGAGGATGAGATTTAGACCCACAATCAAACTGCTGAATTTCCGCATAGCTCATTTGATAAATGTTGTACTGGTACTGTGCGCTATCCGATATCTCTTTTCCTTGCCTATCCAAACACATCTCGGCTGACATGTACGGCTCATGCGACACTAACAACTGACCATCACCAGTCACTGCCAGATCCATTTCAAGGGTATTTACTCCCAGATCCATAGCATGTAAGAATGCAGGGATCGTGTTTTCTGGATATAATCCTCGACAACCTCTGTGACCCTGAAGATCGAATATTTCTTCCTGTTTTTCTGGACTACAACTCATGATCATGGCTGCAATGATGATGATAGCATATCTCATTAGGTTAAGAATTTTATTCGCGTAAAAATGTAATCCAAAGTTTCTTCATTGAGCACCATCCGATAGTAGTCAGTCCCATCCAATTGTTGCTGTTTGTAGCCACTCTTATGCAAGTGCTTTTTATTAATGTTGGCATCAAACCAATGAACCAATCGAATCTTCCCATCTTCTATTTCAAGACATGTAATTCCTCTTTTCCCGATTACACATCCTGAATTGAACAAGCAGGGGATGTGAAAAATGGTATTGTAGACGTAATTCTGAAAATTGGTNTCTTCGTTTTGCTTGTAGTATTTCTTCAGATCTTTCTTCAGTGACTTGATAGTCGTAATTACCTCCTCTGTTCTATGTTTTAAATCATTGGCATAGTCCCTAATCAGTTGCTCAATCTTGAATTTCAGACGCTCGACTTTGTGAAGTGACTCAAACAACGGACGATGGGTGTGTCCGATGACAGATACTACTTTTCTGTAGGCTGAGTAGTGATATGTCCGTTTCTCGATGGCATACTGCTTCTTGCTACTGTGCGCTACGGAGTAATTTTTAATACCTAATGGGTTAGCGAAATACTTGAGCGTAAAGCCAATCAGCGCATTGTGCTTTTGGAATTTTTTAGATGCCTGATGCCCATGAAAAAAGAATAGATGATCTCCTTTGTAATCAAATTTGAATCCTTCTAGTAACTGATAATCAAATGGCAACTCCTGCATCAAATCAAGCTCCAGGTCATGATTACCTATGGTTTTCAAAAGCCTGGATTTCTTGTGGAATTGATCAAAGAGATCATAAACAGCTTCCCATTGCTTAAGAATTTTCTTCAGTTTGAATCGCTGCATTTCTTCCACATCCCCATTAAGAATCAACGAAAAATCCTTCTTGAGATAATGCTCACCCAAGACAGTTTTGAAAAGTTCTGCATTGGTTTTGAAATCATCTGTACTTCCTCCGTCGCCCATATGTAGGTCGCTAAACACAACCCACTTATCTTTCTCCTTTAACTCAAATGTCGGAGAGGCGTCGAAAAGGTTATCCAGATTTTGATAGACAATCTTGTTGGTGATCTTCACTTCGATAAGTTAGCAAAACGCTAAATAAAGGAGAAGATTCCACTCCATTTATACCTTATACTTTATGGAATTATTAAACCTCAGACTTTCTTNAGCAAAACTGCCTCCCANGNCTTCAGAGTGATTTGTCCACTACCATAAGCTAAAGCTGTTTTATAGTTGCCTATGACCTTTTCAAATCCTTGTGCATCGATGTTATACACATAGTCATCAGAAGTGAAGTTCAGAATCACTAAATACTCACTTTCATCATCCCACCTTTTGAACGCATAAATGGACTCGCTCATTGGATCCAAATCCACATAATCTGCATAAACCAATGATGGATTATCCTTTCTAACCTGAATCATCTCACGGTAAAAGTTCAGAATCGAATTATTATCCGACTCTTGAGCCAACACATTAATCTGCGGATAATTTGGATTGACTTTAATCCATGGAATACCTGAAGTAAAACCTGCATTCACCTGATCACTCCATTGCACTGGAGTTCGAGCATTGTCACGCCCTTGCTGATGAATGGCTTTCATGAGTAAGTTCAGATCTTTGCCTTTTTCACTCCACTCTTTGTAGACATTCTTCGTCTCAATATCGTCGTAATCGTCAATGCTATCAAATGCGACATTGGTCATACCAATCTCTTCACCCTGATACACATATGGAGTACCTCGCATACTCATCATCATCAAGCAAAGCAACTTGGCCGACTCAGTATGAAACTCTTTATCATTCGCGAATCGAGAAGTGATTCTTGGAAAATCATGGTTACCAAGGAAGATACTATTCCAGCCTTTTCCGGCAAGTTTCTTATCCCAGTCAGAAAAGACCTGTTTGAATTGAGGCAAACTATATGGAACAGGATCAAACTTTCCTTCCGGCCCGTGATCGATAAACATGTGACCAAATTGGAACACCATGTCTAGCTCCTTTTCCTCCTCATTTACATATTTTCCACCATTGTCTAAATTGATACCAGGTCCTTCACCAACCGTCATGATATCGTATTTACTCAACACCTCTCGGTTCATTTCTTTAAGAAACTCGTGAACTCTTGGTCCATTGGCATAGACTTTCTCAATGGTCTCATTGAACTCCTGATATGGCGTATCGTCATATCCTCGCTTAGAAATCAACGAAATCACGTCCATTCTAAAACCATCAATTCCTTTATCTAACCAATATTTCATCATGGTGTAGACTTCCTCACGAACGGTTGGGTTTTCCCAATTCAAGTCAGGCTGCTTGGTAGTGAACAAGTGCAAAAAGTATTCATCACTTGCTTCATCATAAATCCATGCATCTCCACCGAAGAATGATTGCCAATTATTCGGAGGACCTCCGTTGACGCCTTTCTTCCAGATGTAATAATCTCTTTTTGGACTTTCTTTGGANGACNTGGACTCTACAAACCAGGCATGNTCATCNGATGTNTGGTTGACTACNAANTCCATGATCAAGCGCATTCCTCGCNCATGAACTCCAGCCAATAATTCATCAAAATCAGCCATGGTCCCAAACTCATCCATGATATCATAATAGTCTGCGATATCATACCCATTGTCATCATTTGGGGANTTATANACTGGACACATCCAGATCACGTCTATTCCCAGACTTTTGATGTAATCAAGCTTTTGGATGACTCCCTGGATATCTCCAATACCATCACCATTACTGTCTTTATAGCTACGTGGGTATATCTGATACACCACGGATTCTTTCCACCAGGTTTTGTTCATTTTACTGCTGTGTAATCCAAATAAATTGATGTGGGTCCAATGTGTATTTGTACCCNCTAAAATCGAGCTTTTCTCCTGAATACAGGTCCTTAACTCCCTTTTTCATATCAAACCCCAGATGGAACATCATATCCATTTTCAATTCCTCCGGGTGATCATTTAGGTTAACTACCACNAAGACACGCTTGTTGCCTTCCCCGCGAACATAGGCCAATAAATGCTGATTGTGACAATCNACCAGNTNTCTTACTTCACTATCAGCAAANGCTTTTTGTTTCTTCCTGACCTTNATCAGTTTCTNCAATTCAGTGAAAATTTTTCCTTCTACAGTTGACTTTTTCTTTCTGAGCTCCGCCTGTTTCCAATCCATTTTTGGTCGGTGCATCCATCTATTGTCGTACGACAAACTNGGGTCCTCCTCAAANGAATAATCATTGATGCGAGCGAGCTCATCNCCAGCATANANCATCGGAATACCTCCGTAACTCACAATAATGCTATGAAGCATGACAATTCGCTGTAANGCCAAGNCTTCAGCNTCCTTATCNTTNTCAANCAGNGCNCTTTCNAANCCAGCAAGTGANGCNANNCTACCCGATATNCGTGCATCACCNTTGACCTTGTCNTCCATGAATTTGCGNCCTCTCCCAAATGACCANTCGATATTACCNACCATGAAATTGATGAGGAACTGTCGNTGNTGCCANGGNGAATANCCNGCCCACTCNGCATGCTGATCTTCATANCCNAAACCTATATCGTCGTGGCATCTCACATANTTNAGCCAGGTTGCNCCCATTGGCTTATGCGGCACATTGTGCATCGTNGACCAAAGAAGTCNGTTNTTTTTNGTAGCTACNGNNTCCCANAGCAAAGTCATCAANGTGGCATTNTANGCCAAATCACANTCATTACTGGTNGTCNGAACNTCTCCNAAATACTTGATGATTTCATCNGGCGCCACAATAGCTTCTGCCAGGAANANCGTNCCNGGAGCAGCAACTCTCACNCAGCTTTTGAAAGTNTTAATGAGTAAGTGNGCTTCCCANAGGTTCTGACTNGTNGTNCCAACTTTCTTCCACATGAANGCNANNGCATCTAGTCGNAGNATATCGATCCCNNNATTGGACAGGTAAAGAATGATATCCAACATCTCAATGAAGACNTCNGGATTGGTGTAATTNAGATCCCACTGGTAGTTATGGAANACAGACATCACCCATTTATTCACCTCTTCNATGTAAGTGAAATTNCCCGGNGCAGATTCAGGAAAAACCTGTGGCAATGACTGCTCAAACTGATCGGGAACTGTACGATCGTTAAAGAAGTAATAGTATCCCTGATATTTTGGATCGCCTTCTCGTGCTTTTTGCGCCCATTCGTGTTGGTTAGATGTATGGTTAAGCACCAAATCCATCATTAGCACCATGTCTTTTTTCTTGAAATCTTTAGCAAGAGCTTTTACTTCTTCCATCGTGCCAATGGCAGGGTTGATGGATCGATAATCCGACACTGCGTAACCTCCATCGTTGTTCTTTTCAGGACACTTAAGAATCGGCATCAAATGAACCAGATTCACACCAAGCTCTTCCAGATAACTCAATTTGTCTTTCAATCCCTTTAGATCTCCTGCGAAACGATCCACATACAGCATCATGCCCACCAGTTCCTGACTCAATATCCAGTTGGGGTCATCTTCACGCTTTTTATCTACAAGTTTGAGACCCTTATCGCGCTCCAGATATTTATCAATAAGCACATTGACAAGGCGTTCGAGATGGTCCCAGACATCATTTCGCAGTGGATATAACGTGTGGAAATAATTAAATATGTCTTGAAAATTGGCCGAAAGGCGCATGAGGAAATGCTCATCGAGCTTTCCACTTTTTCCAGAACGCGACAAAATGTCCTGGAGTAACCGATTGGACTCAGGGTTATACACTTCCTTATACTAATACGTTTTACCTATATCACACGAACTGGCTAGCAACCTTCAGGCTTTTTTCCAGCCATGCCTGCTCGTGTCTACGTCGGTCTTCTGACCAACTGAAATTCTTACTCAAATAATCAAATACCGGCTCTATCAACTTCGGAATGGTGTTGATATTGAAATACAGCCGTCCTGTTCTCCGCTCGAAGAAGTCCATAATTGAATGAACTGCCTCCTCCTTCACAGTGAACTCCAACTCTGACAAGGCAAGTCTTATCTCAGGATCTTCTTCTTTTCTGGTTTTGTAGTAACCGAAGACGTCCTCAACTTGCTTTCCGTAGTTCCCAACCAAATATTCCGCATAATATGGATCCAGCCCCATCTCGGTAACTCGTCCACGGACATATGCTTCATAGTTTCTTACCGCTTCTCCGTCTTTAAATCCAGAGCCTGCCAATAAGATTTTATCGGTATTGCAATCAGGGATTTCTATCCCCAACTCTTCTTCCATTCGTTTGCTCAGCTTATCAATGATTCGCTCGGCCATTTTGCGATATCCTGTCAATTTACCTCCAGCGATAGAGAGCAAACCACTTTCTGATTCGAAAATCTCGTCTTTTCGGGATAATTGAGAAGCAGATTTTCCTTCCTCCTCGATCAAAGGTCGCAGCCCTGCCCAACTGGATTCTACATCATCGATTGTCAAGTGAACATCTGGGAAAATGTGTTTTACTCCCTTCAATAAGTACTCGACATCTTCTTTATCCGTGCGGACGTCATTGATATTCCCATGATAATCCGTATCCGTAGTACCAATGTAAGTCACGCGATCTCTCGGAATTGCGAAGATCATACGTCCATCAGGCACATCGAAATACACCGATTGCTTTACCGGAAATTTGGAATGAGGTAACACGATGTGAACACCTTTGGTTGGGTGAAGCTTCTTTCCTTTCAGTGATCTATTCTTTTCTCTGATTTCATCCACCCATGGACCTGCAGCACTAATCGTGTAGGTACTGTTGATTTTGTATTCCTTACCTGTTAGATTATCGCGCCAATCAATACCTCTCACTTTACCTTCCGCATCATAAATGAAGTCTGTTGCCTCTGCATAATTGATGATGTCA
>PBTY01000028.1 GCA_002729235.1 Rickettsiales bacterium
TGGAAAGAATATCGTGGGTGTTGTTTTGGCTTGTAATAACTATGATATAGTTGACCTAGGGGTGATGGTGCCTGCTGAGAAGATATTGGATGAAGCGGCCAAGGTTGGTGCAGATATCATCGGTTTGAGTGGTCTGATCACGCCTTCACTGGATGAGATGGTACATGTGGCAGAGGAGATGGAGCGTAGAAAGCTAAGTACACCTTTGCTTATTGGTGGAGCTACCACGAGTAGGGTACACACCGCTGTAAAAATAGCTCCGAAATATTCTGGCCCAGCCATTCATGTGTTGGATGCATCCAAGAGTGTGGGAGTAGCATCTGATTTGCTAGGAACGAAGAAAGACGCGCTGGTTGCTAATGTGAAAGACGAATATGATCAGCTTCGAGATGATCATGAGAACAGACAATCAGAAAAAGCGCATGTGTCTTTCCAGGCGGCTTGCGGTAATAGAACGAAAATAGATTGGTCAGCATTCCAGCCAACTACCCCAAATCAATCAGGAGTTCAGGTTTTTGATGCTGTTGATCTGGAAGAAATCAGAAAATACATTGATTGGACTCCATTCTTNAACACCTGGATGTTGAAAGGNAAGTTTCCTAATATCTTCGAAAACCCAACGGTAGGGAANGAAGCCAGGAANCTGTACGATGACGCNAATGNNATGATTGATCAGCTNATTGCTGANAAGAAATTGGTNGCGAAAGCGGTTNTTGGNTTATGGCCTGCNGTAGCTGAAGGAGANGATGTGGTANTNGAAAATGGTACAAAGTTNCATTTCTTAAGACAGCAAGGTAAAAAAGGAAGTAATCTTCCGAATATGAGTTTGGCTGATTTCATTGCTCCAANAGAAACTGGTAAACAAGATCATCTGGGAGGGTTCGCAGTTTCCATTTTTGGTGCGCATGAACTGGCTAAAGCATACGAAGAGGATCATGACGACTATAATTCTATTCTGGTAAAGGCTGTTGCAGATCGATTTGCAGAAGCTTTGGCTGAGATGATGCACGAAAAGGTGAGAAAGGAGATTTGGGGATACGCGTCTGAAGAAACTTTGGATAATGAGTCTCTGATCAAAGAAAAATATGAGGGAATTAGACCTGCCCCTGGTTATCCGGCTTGTCCTGATCATACGGAAAAACCAATCTTATTTGACTTGCTTGATGCGGAGAAAAATATTGGTGTGGAACTAACGGAAAGCATGGCGATGTATCCTGCTTCCTCAGTTAGTGGATTCTATTTTTCACACCCAGAGTCGAAATATTTTGGCCTTGGAAAAGTGTATGAGGATCAGATAGATGATTACACTAAGCGTAAAGGCATGGATAAAGCCACGATTGAAAGATGGTTGGCTCCGAATTTAGGATATAAGTAAACAGACAACATTACCCATTTGATAAGCACCCCGAACCAATAATGAAATGAAGGTAACAGAACATATAAAGGCAGCTGAGGGTAAGACGCTATTTTCTCTGGAAATCATTCCACCTAAGAAAGGTGATAGCATTGATTCATTGTTTAATCACATNGATCCTTTGATGGAGTTTAAGCCTCCATTCATCGACGTGACATATCACAGGGAAGAGTATGTCTATAAAAACCGTGGTAATGGATTGTTGGAGAAGAAGACCATCAGAAAAAGACCTGGTACGGTAGGGATATGTGCCGCTATCAAGAATAGATACAATGTAGATCCGGTTCCACACATTATTTGTGGAGGCTTCACCAAAGAGGAAACAGAAAACGCGCTAATCGATCTTAATTTCCTAGGGATTGATAATGTGTTGGTGCTAAGAGGAGATTCCATTGCGGAAGAGAAAACGTTCAAACCAGAGCCAGATGGCAATGCATATGCCATTGATTTNGTAGATCAGGTGGTNGGTATGAATGAAGGTCAGTACCTNGATGAGGACTTACAAAACGCTGTNCCTACAACATTCTGTATAGGTGTGGCAGGCTATCCGGAAAAGCACTTCGAGGCTCCAAATCTGACTTCAGATCTAAAATACCTGAAACAGAAAATTGATCATGGAGCTGAGTACATTGTGACTCAGATGTTCTTTGACAATCAGAAGTACTTCGAGTTTGTTGATAAGTGCAGAGAAGCTGGAATCAATGTGCCAATTATTCCAGGATTGAAGCCGATCACAGCGAAAAGTCATATGACTATTTTGCCAAGTATTTTCCATATTGACATTCCTGATGAGCTATATACAGAAATCGAAAAGTGTAAAGACAACAAACAGGTAAAGGAAGTAGGCATTGAATGGGGAATTAAGCAGTCCAAAGAATTAATGGCTGCTGGCGTGCCTGTACTTCATTATTATTCGATGGGTAAGTCTGATTCGGTAGAGCGCATAGCCAAATCGCTTTTCTGATATCTTTGCGGGAAACAACAATACCCCTATGAAGATTATAGAGTGCCCAAGAGATGCCATGCAGGGTTTGCATGACTTTGTCCCAACAGATTTAAAGATTGAATACATTAACAAGCTTCTGAAAGTAGGTTTTGATACCATAGATTTTGGAAGTTTTGTTTCGCCAAAAGCCATCCCTCAGATGCGGGACACAGCAGAAGTGTTGGATGGATTGGAATTNGGTAGTTCTAAGTCTAAGCTGTTGGCTATAGTAGCAAACGTAAAAGGAGCTGAGATCGCTTCCAATTTTGAGGAAATCCAGTATTTGGGCTATCCATTGTCTTTGTCGGAGACGTTTCAGCAGCGAAATTCCAACCGTTCCATTGATACAGCATTTGATAATCTTGCGGAAATCCAGGATATCTGTCAGTCGGATGATAAGACATTAGTGGTTTATCTATCCATGGGCTTTGGCAATCCTTATGGAGATCCATATGAAATCGATTATGTCGGACAGTTTGTGGATCGACTGGANGAAATGGAGATAGATGTGGTCTCACTAGCTGATACCATTGGTGTGGCAACTCCAGAAATAATATCTCCGTTATTTCGAACTTTAATTCCTAAATTTCCGCATATCGAGTTTGGTGCTCATTTGCATTCTACTCCTGCAACGGCTAAGGCAAAAGTAAAAGCAGCTTTTGATGGAGGATGTAGGCGAATAGATGGAGCCGTTCGTGGTTTTGGAGGATGTCCCATGGCAAAGGATGATTTGACTGGTAACATGGCGACGGAGACCATTATCGAATTTTTGAATGAGAATGAGGTAAGCACTGGACTTGATGAGTCTATTTTTAAAGAAGCTATCAATTTTTCTAATAAGATTTTTTTGACTTAAATGAGTTTTGACCAAATAGTAGTCCTTCTTGTAATTGTCGGTGCGCTGGTGCTNTTNGCAACCGAGTGGCTGTCTATCGATTTGGTAGGAATNCTCATTTTGGTTTCTCTTACAGCAACAGGTGTAATCAGTGCTGAAGAAGGTTTGTCTGGATTTAGTAATCCGGCGGCTATCACTGTGGCTTTTATGTTTGTGCTAAGTTATTCTTTGCTTAAAACAGGCTCTTTGCAACGGATAGGGCCATATCTTGGCCCGATTTTCAAGAAGAATTTTAACCTTGGGATATTGATAATGATGGTGTTTATCGGACTGGTATCTGCCTTCATCAATAATACGCCCATCGTTGCTATGTTCATCCCGGTAATGGTGAGCGTTGGTAACCTGTCAGGATACAGTCCTTCCAAGTTATTGATACCACTTTCGTATGCATCCATTTTTGGAGGGATGTGTACGATGATTGGTACTTCTACCAATATGTTGGTCAGTGGCATTGCAGTGGAGAGTGGAATGGAAGCATTTCCGCTATTCTTGAGTGCTCCAATTGGTCTTGTTTTCGTCGTTGTAGGAGCAGTGTATATTTTCTTGTTTGGCAAGAAACTTCTTCCTGATCGTTTCTCAAACGGTGACCTGAGTCAAAAGTTCGGGATGAGAGACTATATCACAGAAATTGAAGTGATGGCCGAGTCTGAGTTTGTTGGTCAGCGAATCATGGATTCTATTCTGGCTACTGAACTAAATATTGATGTGATAGAGGTAAGAAGGCCTCATGCAAACTTTACATTACCTGCAGGGGATTTTACAATTCAGGTAGGGGATAAGCTCAAGATTCGTTGTGATGTGGAAAAGATCAAAGCACTCAGGGATCGATTAAAGGTAAATTTCAATACAGATGCCGTTCGTTTAAATGAAAACGAAATCCAGTCTGGAGATACCTCCATTTTGGAATTGATCATAACTTCAGGTTCTGAGTTTGAAGGAAAGAGTCTCCGAGAGATGGATTTCCGTAGAAGGTATAGAGCGGTTCCATTAGCAATCTTACATCATGAAAAAGTAGTTCATGAAGACCTTCACGACGTGGAGTTGAATGCAGGAGACGTAATTCTTACCGAGATCAAGACTCACCGTATGATCAATCTGAAAAGGCAGGAAATGGGTCAAAGAAGTCCATTTATTGTGCTTTCTGAGCAAGGAATAATAGATTTCAATCGGAAGAAATTTTTAACGGTGCTGGGTGTGATTGTTGGAGTTGTGATGATATCGGCATTCAACATTCTTTCTATTCCAATTGCAACTTTGATTGGTACTGTCGTTTTGGTGTTGTCCAAAACCATCACCATGAATGAGGTGCATGAGTCCATTGAGTGGAAGATTATCTTCCTATTGGCAGGTGCACTCAGTTTAGGTATTGCAATGACCAATAGTGGCCTTGCTGACATTATTGCTAATGGCCTTACAGGTTATCTCAACGACTATGGGCCGGTTGTGATTTTATCTGGATTGTATTTGATTACTTCTTTGATGACAGAAGTGATGAGTAACAATGCAGCTGCCGCTTTACTAGCTCCAATAGCCATTACAACTGCTGATAAATTAGAGCTTAGTCCATATCCTTTTTTAATTGCGGTGATGGTGGCAGCATCAGCGAGTTTCATGACACCAATTGGTTACCAAACTAATACGATGGTGTACAGTGCAGGTCAGTATAAGTTTGGTGATTTCTTCAGAGTAGGGGTGTGGTTGAATCTGCTATTTTGGGTTCTGGCTACTTTGCTAATTCCCTGGTTCTATCCGTTCTAACAAAGTTTGTATTTTTTGCCTGGAAGTGATTTCACAAGACCTGAAAATTCTAAGGTCAATAAGTTACTTGCAAGTTGGTTGACAGTAATCTGGGTTTTCCAGGCTAATTCATCGATAGGTACGCCGGCTTTGTTTTCTGATAATGCAGCTACAATTTTCTGATCTTCCTCGGATAGGCTACTGTAATCAGGTGCAGCTTGTGATGCTTGAGAATCGTCATCCCAATTGAGATGGTATCTTAAATCATTAACTCCTGTAAATAGCAATGCTTTTTGATTTCGAATCAAGAAGTTGCAGCCTTCCGAATACTTGTTGTCTAAATCGCCAGGAACAGCAAACACTGTTTTATTGTATGAGTCAGCGATGTTAGCTGTAATCAATGCTCCACCTTTTTTAGCAGCTTCCACTACGATAATCGCATCACTCATTCCTGCAATAATTCGATTTCTGGCCGGAAAGAAATGAGCTTCAGGCTTTGTACCAGGTGGGTTTTCTGAAATCAGGCCTCCGTGCTCAAGCATTTCCTGAGCATTCTTCTTGTGTAAAGCTGGGTAGATTTTATCTAGCCCTCCAGCAAGCACGCCAATTGTCGGAATGTTGTTTTTAAGAGCAGCTCTATGTGCTGTGATATCAATGCCATACGCTAGCCCACTAACAATCACTACATTCAGCGATTTGCAATCCTCTACAATTTTAGTGGTGACTGCCTGTCCATATTCAGTGGCATTTCTAGTACCAACTATCCCAAGAACTCGTGTCCATTCGTTAATTGAACCCTTAGCATAGATGATATTGGGAGCATCAGCTACTTGCTTCAGTTTGGTTGGATAGTCTTTGTCCGTATAGTGGTAGATATTGATTTCCTTCTTGCCACAATCTTTCAGAATCGCTTCTGCCTTGGATAAATATTCAGAAGAGGTGAGGGCTTCAATCTTTTCAGCACCAATGCCTGGAATCTTTTTTAAATGACTGACTTTAGAAGTGAATATAGCAGAGGCAGAACCGCAATATGCGATGAGGTTTTTAGCATTTACATCCCCAATTCCTGGAATTAACTCCAGAGCAAGTTGATATAACTTCTCCTCCATGTAAAGTGACTCAGTCTAATTCCTTTTTTAGGGTTTCCAGAAAGGTCCGAACCCTCTTTAAGCTTTCGATCAATTCCACTTTGTTCGTAGCAGCTTCTACATCATTTTTGATGAAGTCCCTGGCACCTTGAAGAGTAAATCCTTTTTCTTTTACCAAATAGTAAATCAGCTTGACGTTACGAATGTCGTCTTTGGTGAATTGTCTATTTCCTTTGCGGTTCTTCTTAGGTTTGATGATGTCAAATTCACCCTCCCAAAACCGAATCAAAGAAGTTGCAACTCCCAGCTCGTCAGCTACTTCACCAATGGTAAAGTATTTTTTCTCTATTTCTTTCTCTTTATAGGGCACGGTGGAATTTTTCAGTTTTGAATATAGGTAATAATCCCCTTATCATCAATGATTATTGGATTTTCAGGAAAATCTTCTTCAGTTAATTTTTTAATTGATTGCATGGCACGTTTCTTAGAATCCAATTCTGGTCCCAGGCTGTAACTTTGATAGAAAGAATGAATTTGTCCATTCAAAAAATTTCCTTCTTTATCAATGTTGATTTCAAGCAATGGAGCTTCGCCGCTCACTCCTCTTAGATTGAAACGGCCGTAAGTTAGAAAATTGCCCAAAGAATAAGCGATTAATTTATTATGATAAACTTCAATTGCTCTTACCACATGTGGTCCATGACCTAAAATCACGTCTGCCCCAGTATCGATCATTGCGTGACTAAATTCATAAATGTTGCCTCGATCTTCACCGTAATAAAACTCTCTTTCCTTTGTCAGATGCATGTTTTTTGATCCTTCGGCTCCTCCATGAATAGAGACAATCACAATATCACTTAATGAATCAAGTTTGGCTACAATTTGTTTGGCTCTATCTTCATCATAAAAGGTTAATGTGCCCACATTCGGAGCAAAAGCAACAAAGCCAACTTTTAGGTGGCCAATTTTAGTAATGATGTGAGGCAGCTCTACTGAACCGGCATAAGTTATATCCAATGAGTCTAAGGTTCGTTGTGTACTAAGTCGGCCTGGCTTTCCAAAGTCATTGGCATGGTTGTTGGCTACAGAAATTAAATCAAATCCTGCCTCCAGTAGATTAGGTGTTAATCTGGTAGGCATTTTGAAGAGATAGCATGCTTTTGGATTGGAGCAAGTTTTTTGAATGCCCTCTCCATCAAGCACAGTTCCTTCCAAATTTCCGAAAGTAATGTCAGCTGATGACAGTAGATCACGAGTATCATTCCATAAGTATTCTCCATTTCCTCCAGGTAGATAGCTTTCATTAGGAAACTTGGTGCCCATCATGATATCACCAACTGCCATTAGGTTGATTGTATCTGGGAGTAGCCTATCAATAGCTATGTCTACCTCCATGAACAAAGAATCCAATGTGTCTCCTTTTTGTGTGATGAGGTAATTGATTTTAAGAGGAGCAACCATTGGGCCAGCGATTAAGGTATCAACATTAGTGCCAGGTGAAGAAACAGCAGTACTTGTTTGTGATGTCTTACAGTTGGTAAGTATCAGAACCAAAGTAGTCCAAACAAGTAAGTGGTTGATTAGTCGCATGCCAGGTTAATTAGCCCTCAAAAATATAATGATCAAAACTATCTGACTTACTGAGTTTTCCACAAGTTTTAGACATTAATCCTTTAAGAATAAAGAAAGCCCTGACTTTAATGTCAAGGCTTGAATGTTTTTTNGAATGTGGAACTATTAATAAGATCCTAAGGCCTGTCCTTCTTTAGCAGCAAGTCTTAATACCTCTTCGTATTCCTCTGCATTGATGTCTTTATAGAAGTAATGAACCGGGTCTTTAGCGTATCCATTAATTCTTACTTCATAGTGTAGGTGTGGTGCGGTTGATTTTCCAGAATTACCAGAATAACCAATTAATTCCCCACGCTTTATTTTCTGGCCTTGCTTAACAGCAAACTCACTCATATGAGCATATCTTGTAGAATAACCGAAACCATGATCAATGTCAATGTGATTTCCGTAGCCAGCAGGGCTTCTTCTGGTGGATTTTACCACGCCATCCCCTGTAGCATAAATAGGAGTTCCTTTAGGTAGTGAGAAATCCAAACCCTCATGAGGTCTTCTTACTTTGATGATTGGATCGATTCGGTATCCATACCCACTTGAAATTCTCTTAATGTGCTCTTTAGCAACTGGTTGAATAGCTGGCATACTTGCAAGCATTTCTTCTTTGTTCAGTGCCAACTCCATGATCTCATCATAAGATTTGGTCTGAATGTACATGCGTTTCTTTAGCTCATCTATCCTTTGGTAGTTTTCTACCACCAATTCTTCTTGTTCTAATCCAGATTCAAGCAAGTCCTTATATCGATTGGCTCCACCGAATCCTGCTGTTCTGATTTCGTCAGGAATTGGTTCAGCACCCATTATAATTCGATAAACATTGTCATCTCTCTCTTGCAGATTTGCAAGCATATTGTTTGCATCAGCTACCTCCTTACTTAGGAGTTCGTAATACATTTTAAGCTCCTCGTTTTCTTTTCGGAGAAGTGCTTCTTCTGGGGATTCGAAGTACTTAGTGTAAACAAATACGATACCTCCTGCTAGTAGGAGTGCTAAAGTCATGAATCCGAGTGAATTCCAAATGATATCCCAAGTGGAAACCCTTATTCTCTCGTATCTACAAGACTCTGTATCATAATAATACTTAATTCTGGCCATAGGTCGATGTTAAGATTATTTTCAACTAGTTTTGTTCCGCTGGTTAAATAAACAACCAGCAAATTACGGTTTTTATAAGAACAAAACCAAATAATTGATTATAACTCATTAATGTTCAGTTAGTTACATGGATTCTAAGGTCATCAGAGCCAAATTTCTCGAGTTTTTTAATTCCAAATCCCATAAAATCGTTCCTTCTGCTCCAATCGTGGTGCAGAATGATCCAACCCTTATGTTTACGAACGCAGGGATGAATCAGTTCAAAGATTATTTTCTAGGAAATAAAACTCCTGAAGCAAATAGGGTAGCCGATACTCAAAAATGTTTGCGAGTATCCGGTAAGCATAATGACCTGGAAGAAGTGGGTTTAGACACCTATCACCACACCATGTTCGAAATGTTGGGTAACTGGTCATTTGGTGATTACTTCAAAAAGGAAGCTATAGAATGGGCTTGGGAATTTCTGACAGAGGTATGTGATTTGCCTGCTGATAGAATGTATGCTACGGTATTCGAAGGTGATGCGAGTGAAGGTTTGGNATCTGATGAAGAAGCACGTTCNTANTGGAAGNCTNTAATTCCTGAAGAGCGTATTCTGAATGGAAACAAAAAGGATAATTTCTGGGAAATGGGTGACACAGGACCATGTGGACCNTGCTCAGAAATTCATATAGACCTTAGACCAGACGAAGATGTTGCTAAACAATCTGGTAAGGAGTTGGTCAATCAGGATCATCCTCAAGTGGTGGAAATCTGGAATCTGGTTTTCATGCAATTCAACAGGTTGGCTGATGGTTCATTGAAGAATCTTCCTGCACAGCATGTGGATACAGGAATGGGGTTTGAGCGTTTGGCGATGGCTGTTCAAAAGAAGCAGTCCAACTATGATACAGACGTATTCCAACCAACTATCAAAGCGATTGCAGCAAAAGCAGGTGTGACTTATGGTAATGATGAGAAGATTGATATTGCAATCAGAGTAATCTCAGATCACATTCGAGCCATTTCATTCACCATTGCGGATGGACAGTTGCCGGGTAATGCAAAAGCTGGCTATGTTATCAGAAGAATTTTAAGAAGAGCTGTTCGCTATGGCTATACATTCCTCGATTTCAAAGAGCCATTCTTGACGGAGCTAGTGCCATTATTGGCTGATCAGTTCAAAGAAGTATTCCCTGAATTGGAAGCACAAAAGTCTTTTGTAGCTAAGGTGATTAGAGAGGAAGAAGTTGCTTTCTTAAGAACTCTTGATAAAGGGCTCAAGCGATTCGAAACCATCAAAGCTGAAACGGAAGGAAAAGTGATTAATGGTAAGGTGGTTTTCGAATTATATGATACCTATGGTTTTCCATTGGACTTAACCTCATTGATAGCTAGAGAAAATGGTTTGTCCATTGATGAGAATGAGTTTAAGGAAGAAATGGCTAAGCAGAAAGAACGATCTAAGAGTGCTGCTGAGCAATCAACTGGTGATTGGGTAGTTATTCTAGAAGCAGAATTACCTGTATTCCTGGGATATGAGCATTTAGTGTCCCAATCCAAGATTACTCGTTATAGAGAAGTAAAACAGAAGAATAAGTCATTCTACCAGATCGTTCTGGATCAGACTCCGTTCTATGCAGAGAGTGGAGGACAGGTAGGTGATACTGGNGTATTGGTGAATGGTGATGATAAAGTAGCCATTTTTGANACCAAGAAAGAAAATGATTTGATCGTTCATTATGCGAACGAACTTCCAAAAAATATAGAGGCTGAATTCACAGCTCAAGTGAATGTAACCAAGCGATTACTCACTGAAAACAATCACTCAGCAACACACTTATTGCACGCTGCTCTCAGAGAGGTGTTAGGTGAACATGTTCAGCAAAAAGGATCATTGGTTAATGAGAAAGCATTGCGATTTGACTTTTCGCATTTCGCTAAAGTAACTGATGAAGAGTTGGCGAAAATTGAGAGCATTGTCAATAAGAAGATCCGAGAAAATATCAAATTGGAAGAAAAGCGTAACGTGCCAATCGAAGATGCAAAGTCGATGGGTGCAATGGCGCTATTCGGTGAGAAATATGGGGAATTCGTAAGAGTCATTACTTTTGATAAAGAGTATTCCGTAGAACTATGTGGGGGTACACATGTGCCTGCTACTGGTCAAATCGGATTGTTGAAAATAATAAGTGAAAGCTCTGTAGCTGCTGGTGTTCGCAGAATAGAAGCCATTACAGCAGATAAAGCGGAAGCTTATGTAGATGAAGAGTTGACGTTGCTTAATGAGATCAAGGAGCTCCTAAAGAGCCCTAAGGATCCTAAAAAAGCAATAGAAGCATTGATTGAAGAGAAGAATCAACTTCAAAAGAAAATAGATGAGTTGAATCAACAACAAGGCAGTGCTTTGAAAACTGACTTGATGAAAGCAACTATAGAAGTAAACGGTATCAGTTTGATCACCCAGGTTGTAAATGTCCCTGATGCCAACGTACTTAAACAACTATCATTTGAGCTCAAAAATGAAGTTCCGAATCTTTTAGCGGTTTTAGCTGCTAATCTGAACGAAAAACCGATGCTAAGTGTCATTATGGATGACAAGCTGGTGCAGGAACACGGATTGAATGCTGGAGAAATGGTGAGAGCCATGGCGAAGGAGATTCAAGGTGGTGGAGGTGGACAGCCTTTCTATGCGACAGCTGGTGGTAAAGACGTTACAGGTTTAGCCAAAGCCCTGGAGGTTGGGAAACAACTTTTAGAAGATAAACTGAATATTGAGATTAAATGATTTCACCAGAAGTGAAAGAAAAGTACCAACTGGTAGTTGGATTGGAAGTACATGCCCAGTTACATACTGAAAGCAAGATCTTTTCAGGTGATAGTAACTCATTTGGAGATGCTCCCAATACGAACGTAAGTGTTATTTCTCTTGGTCATCCAGGAGTCATGCCAAAACTGAATAAGAAGGCGGTAGAATACGCTATTCGAATGGGACTGGCATGTGATTGTAAAATCAGTGAATACCAGTTTTTTGACCGTAAGAATTATTTCTATCCCGACCTTCCTAAAGGATATCAGGTAACTCAAGATAAAACGCCCATCTGTGTTGGAGGAAAGGTGCCTGTCTATTATGGAGATAATATCCACAGCGAAATAATTCTCAATAGGATTCACCTGGAAGAAGATGCGGGGAAATCTATTCATGTAGAAGGTCAGAAAAATTCACTCATTGATTTAAATCGTGCTGGAGTTCCTTTGATTGAAATTGTAACTGAGCCTGTGATTCATTCAGCAGAAGAAGCTGGAGCCTTTCTCGGTGAGGTCAGGCGAATTGTTCGCTATCTTGGTATTTGTGATGGAAATATGGAAGAAGGCTCACTTAGATGTGATGCCAATGTTTCTGTGAAGCTTAAAGGTGCCAAGGAGCTTGGAAAGAAAGTAGAGTTGAAGAATATGAACTCCATCAAGAGCGTGATTAGAGCAATTGAGCATGAGACCGAGCGCCAAATTGATTTGATCGAAGATGGAGAAGAGATTCTTTCCGAAACCAGAACCTTCGATATCAATACCGGAAGATCTTCTGGTATGCGTACCAAAGAAGAATTGAACGATTATCGATATTTTCCAGAGCCAGATTTAAGTCCAATTCATGTGACAGAGGCGTGGCTGCATGAGATTGCTGATACTCAACCTACGTTGCCGTCTGAGTTTAGACGAAAATTTCAGGAAGATTATGGTTTGAGTTTGTATGATGCTGAAGTGTTAACTGACAGAAAGGAATTGGCGTATTTCTTTGATTCTTTTTGTGAAAAAACTACCAATTTCAAAGCGGCTGCNAATTGGACAATGGGGCCTATCAAATCCTATTTGAATGAACATGGTAAAGAAATCGATGAGCTGGAAATTGGAGTCGCCCGTTTAGCAGAGATCATCGAATTGGTAGATTCAAAAGTCATTAGCTTCTCCGCGGCGAGCCAGCAATTATTACCTTATTTGTTTGAGCATCCACAGATTAGTGCTGGAGATGCAGCAAAGACCTTAAATATTNTTCAGGAATCCGATTCTGATTCCATTCAACCGATNATTGATCAGGTTATCAATGAAAACCCTGACAAAGTTAAGGCCTACAAGAATGGGAAGAAGGGATTGATTGGAATGTTCATGGGTGAAGTAATGAAAAAGACCCAGGGTAAGGTTGATCCGGGAGTCGCTAAGAAACTTTTGCAAGATTCATTAGAATTGTAATATGAAAATCATGAAAAACATTAGTCCAATAATTATTCTGACTCTTTTAACCTTCGCCTGTGGGGGTAGTTCNAGTAGTGATGGAGTGAAAATAACAGGTAAAGTTGAAAACCCTATCGATGGAGAACAGGTAGTTTTGAACGAGTTTTCTCAAACTGGATTGGTACCTGTGGATACCATTGAGGTATTGCCATCTGGTGAGTTTACTTTTTATGTTCCTGTAAACGCTCCGACGTTCTATCGTCTGAATTTCTACAATCGTCAACAGATTACCATGGTGCTTGACGGCAATGAAAGTGAAGTGGAATTGATGCTGGAAGGAGATGATCCAAGAGGTGAAGTATCTATCAAAGGGTCTAAACACACGACTTACATCAAACAACTGGAGGGAAAAATTAGAGATAATCAATCAGATGTTAATGATTTGAACCAACAGGCCATGGAGGCAAGACAGAGCAATGATGCTCAAGCTATGGAGCGTTTAACTGAAGAGTATTATGCTTTAATGCGTGTTCACCAAAAGGATTTTAAAGAATATTTGTGGAGCATTACTCCTTCGCTGGCTGTAATCTATGGTCTTGAAAACNTACCAATTGAAGAACATTATGCATTCTATGATAGTGTTGCTCAGAAAATGAAAGGCGATACCGCTTTGGTCAAAAACTTCTTCGTAGCTGACCTGATTCAGAAGGTTGACGGAGCGAGAAAACTAGCCATTGGTGCTGATGCGCCAGAAATATCTCTTCCTTCACCTGATGGAGAGACTATCACACTCTCTTCCTTGAAAGGAAAGTATGTACTAATTGATTTCTGGGCTGCATGGTGTAAGCCTTGTCGAGCAGAGAACCCTAATGTAGTCAGAGTATACAGTGAGTATTCTGGAGATAATTTTGAAATCCTTGGTGTTTCTTTAGATAAGAATAAAGAATCATGGGTAAAGGCTATTGAGCAAGATGGATTGCCTTGGTTGCATGTAAGTGATTTGCAGTATTTTAACTCTGAGGCAGCTCGTACATACCAAATTTCAGCGATCCCTGCTACATATTTAATCGGCCCTGATGGTAAGATTTTGGCTAAGGGACTGAGAGGAGCAAGTTTGGAAGCTAAACTGAAGGAGATCTTTGGCTAAGAATTATGAAGCTATAAGAACATTTTCTGAAGCGCCTCCCAAAGGCGCTTTTTTTGTGCCGGATCGCTATGAAGCTCACCGGGAGCGACCGATGTGAGTACCTTCTTTCCTGAGAATTGCGTTGGAGTGTACATTTCAATAGCGGATCCAGCTTTGGCAATCAACTCATCCTGGTATCCGAAGCACAATAGGTTTTTATGATAAGGAGAATAAGCTTCAATACCTTCCATGATGTTGGCCTGGTTGATATCTTTTTTAATGGCTTGTAGGATCTTTGTAAGTAAATCTTTATCCTCTGGCGATAATGGAGGACACCATATTGCCATTTCATGCATTACCGGTGTTTCCTTTTTGGGGATTGTTATTTTAGGTGTTGGTGTAACAGCAGGCTCTTCCACTTTTGTTGATGTAGGCTCTTCGCTTTTAGCAATAGGCTGCTCTTGAACGACTTCTTGAGGCTTTTCTTCAGTCACTGAATCTTCTTTCAGTATGTAAACTTCCTCGGTAATAAAAAGTGGCAGGTAATTATGCTCCATTAATCCATTTTGAAAATTGATTTCAACTCTACTGCATCTTCTGGGTTCATACGCTTGCCTAAAACTAAACGTAGTTGTCTTCTTCTCAAAGCTCCTTCGTAAAGTTCCTTTTCTAAGTCAGTNAGAGGGGTGACCTCAGGCACATCAATAGGTCTGCCTATTTGGTCTACTGCCACGAAGGTGAAGAATGCTCTGTTGGACTCTATTTTCTTGCCTGAAGGCACATCTTCGGCGGTCACTTCAATATAGACTTCCATGGATGAGTTGAAGGATCTGGTGACGAAAGCTGTAAGTGTTACTACATTTCCCAACTGGATGGGCTTGGAGAAGGATATATTGTCCACAGATGCCGTTACAACAATTCTATTGGAGTGTCTCTGTGCGGCTATAGCAGATACAATATCCATCCAATGCATCAATCTACCGCCCATTAAATTGTTCAAGGTGTTGGTGTCATTGGGTAACACCATCTCTGTCATAGTCACAAACGACTCCTTACATGTCTTACTCTTCTTTGGCATGCTATTTCCATCCTTTTTCACCTCGCAAAGGTACGAAGCTGAAATTGTTAAATGCTTTTTTGGATATTTTGTTTTCGGCGACCTTAGTTAACCGGTACATTACCTGCGTCTTATTGTTGCCAACAGGGATGATTAGCTTACCTCCAACCTTCAATTGTTTGACTAGATCTTGTGGAAGAGATGGGGCTCCAGCTGTTACAATGATCCCATCGTAAGGTGCATATTCAGGCAATCCTTTGGATCCATCTCCGAGAAAAAATCGTGGTTTGTATCCTAGCTGCGGAAGAAAAAGTTTTGTCTTTTCGTATAGGACTTTGTTATACTCAATAGTGTAAACATCCGCCCCAAGTTCTAGTAGGATTGCCGCCTGGTATCCAGAGCCGGTTCCTATCTCTAGAATTTTATCTCCTGGTTTTATCTCCAACTGCTCTGTCTGAAAAGCTACGGTATAAGGTTGTGAAATGGTCTGACCTTGTCCGATTGGGAAAGCTTTGTCCTCGTAAGCATGTGTCACGAAAATATCGTCAAAGAAAAAGTGTCTGGGCAAGATCATCATAGCCTCTAACACACGTTGATCTTTAATTCCTTTTGCTGCTACTTCTTTTATTAGCAGCTTTCTCATGCCTTTATGCTTGTAGGTGTCTTTCAATTATTTTTGATTAGCTATTATTGCACTTTAAGGGATAAATCACGCCACCGAACACTTAATTTCCATGTTTACTGGTATCGTAGAATCACTCGGCAATCTTAAGCAAACAAAAAGAGAAGGTACGAATCTCCATCTCGAAATTTCGTCTGATATCAGTCGAGAATTGAAGATTGATCAAAGTGTAAGTCACAATGGAGTATGTCTAACGGTGACTAAAGTAGGAGAGGATTCACACTGGGTTACCGCTGTGGATGAGACCTTACAAAAGTCGAATCTGGGTGGCTTGAAAGGCGGTGATTTAGTTAACCTTGAGCGATGCATGCAAATGAATGGGAGACTTGACGGACATATCGTTCAGGGGCATGTAGATACTACAGCAGAAGTAATAGAGGTAAAGGATGAAGATGGGTCGTGGGTCTTTACTTTTGAATTGAAAGAAGCTGGATTAATGGTCGAAAAAGGAAGTGTTTGCATTAATGGAGCAAGCTTGACCTGCTACAATGTAGGTGCGAAAACCTTCAATGTTGCAATAATTCCTTACACTTTTGATCACACAAATTTTAAAAATCTAGAAAAATGTAGTATTGTTAATGTAGAATTCGATATTGTAGGTAAATACATACAAAAATTAACCAGTCAAAATACAGGTAATCCACTATGATCCTTAACTGTATGATTGTTGACGATGACGAAATGTCACGTCTTCTAGTAAGTAAATTTGTTGAACAGACAGACTTCTTGAACCTAACTCATGTATTGGACAACACCATTGAGGCGTCTAATATTTTGATTGATGAAAAGAATAATGACATTGATTTAGTATTTCTGGACGTAGAAATGCCAGAAATGACAGGTCTTGACCTGGCTAAACAATTGAAGAATACGTATCCAATTATCTTTATTACTTCAAAGAAGGAGTATGCTATTGAGGCATTCGAAGATAATGTTCTGGACTATTTGGTGAAGCCCTTTGAATACACCAGATTTCTAAAGTCTGCCGTAAAGGCGAAAGAGCAACGCGAGAAGGAACTGAAATACGCTGAAAAAGAGGACCACCTTTTTGTAAAATCAGGTTCTAAGTTTGTTCGTATTCCATACGATGAGCTTTATTTCGTAGAAGCTTTGGCTGACTATGTTATCTTCAATACGGTGAAGGGAAAATACATCGTTCACCATACGATGAAAGGTATTGAGAAGAGACTACCAGTAAGTATTTTTAGTCGTGTTCATCGTTCTTACATCGTAAATAGGAATAGAATTAATCACATTGAGGATTTCAATATCGCTATCAGTGATAAAGTAATTCCTATTGGAGCATCTTATAAGGAAGCTTTCCTAGAGAAAGTCAATATGCTTTGATTTTGTGGCAAGGTACTGATGTCCTTTAATAGCAAAGAAACTATACGATAGTCCGATTAAAGAACCTACTAGAACATCGCCTGGGTAATGAACGCCCAGGTAGACTCTGCTGTAGGCTATAGTTGCTGCCCAGAATAGCAACGGAATGCCAATCCATTTCTTGTCTTGATAGAAAAAGAAGCCCGCTACAGCAAATGCATTGGCGGAATGCCCCGAGGCAAAGCCATACAATCCTCTGCATTTATCAATAATCATCACCATACCTTCAAGCTCCGGGTCTTTGCAAGGTCGATATCGCTCGAAGAAGGGTTTCATGAAATGCGATGTTGTTTGATCTGAACAGAGAATTATGAGTCCCATGGCTATCAATGGCTGATATACCTTGATATCATATTTTTGATACAAACGAAAAGTAAGCAACAGGTAGAGAGGTATCCATACCAGCTTTTTAGACATGAAGATCATGAAACCATCTAGATATGGACTACCCAGCCCATTGACTTCAAGAAATAGATTCAGGTCAATTTCCTTGAGCCAATCAAGCATCGGCGAGCCAATTGATGTCTTTCTTAAGCCATTTCATCGATTCGCCTTCGGGAGTATTTTCTTCAGGATGATAGTCATAGAGCCAATCTGCCTGTGGAGGCATACTCATTAGGATCGATTCTGTTCGGCCATTTGTATCGAGACCAAATTTGGTGCCTCTATCCCATACAAGATTAAACTCTACATAGCGGCCTCTTCGAACTCGTTGCCAGTGCTGGTTTTCTTCAGTATAAGGTCTGTTGCGATTCAGTTCTGCATAATGTTTGTAGATAGGAACAAATGCTTCACCTATGTTTTGATGGAATGACCATAGTTCTTCAAAAGGTTTTTGTTCCTTGGATTCATTCAGGTGATCATAAAATATCCCTCCAACGCCTCTTGTTTCATTCCGATGCTTTATGAAGAAATAGTCATCAGCCCATTTTTTAAACTTTGGATAATAAGTAGAATCTGTTTGATCGCAGATTTCTTTGAGTTTGGTATGAATGAACTTCCCGGATTTACTGGTTACATAATGAGGAGTAAGATCTATTCCGCCACCAAACCAATACGTACTTTGGTTGTCGTCTATTCCCTCTGTCTCAAAATAGCGGACGTTCATGTGAATAATCGGTACCCAGGGGTTCTTTGGATGGAGAACGATGGATACTCCAGTGGCATAGAAGGTGGAAGGACCGAATCCAAGTGCACTCTGTATTTTCTCTGGTAATTCTCCATGAACCGCTGAAAAATTCACCCCTCCTTTTTCGATTAAGTCACCGTTAGTAATTACTCTGGAACGGCCACCGCCTCCATTATTTTCCCGATCCCAAAGGTCTTCATGAAATTTGGATTGACCATCAAGTGCTTCAAGACTGGTGCAAATTGAGTCTTGTAATTTTTTGAATCGCTCTGTAATCGTTTCTTTACTTCTCATAATTTAGAATGGGTAACCAATACCAATATTTAGAGTTGGTTCTTTCCATAGGGTGTTTAATTTGTAATTATCTAATAAGAACCGATCTCCTTTTGGTAGTCCCGGGTCGAGTACTCTATATGCCAAATCTAGTCGAAGTACCAGGAATGAAAAATCTAACCTAAGTCCAAATCCTGTTCCAATGGCAATTTGATTTGGAGCCATGCCCCAGTTGAATTTTCCATCATCATTTTCATTTTCAATAAATTCGGAGCCATCGTCTTTCAAACCTGCACTCTTCCAAAGCCACATATTGCCAGCATCCAAAAAGAGGGCGTAATCAATGAATCCAACCAGGTTAGATCTAAATTCAATGCTTGATTCTAAGAGTATATCTCCGGCTCGCTCGGTGGTATAGTCGATGGATACAATTCCATTAACTGCACTTGCCGAATCATACTGAGCATATGCTCCAGGGCCTAATCTACGTGGTGCCCAGGCCCTAATGCTGTTACTTCCTCCTGCAAAAAAGTATTTTTCATAAGGTAAAGAGCCATTGCTGCCATAAGAATAGGCAAGACCAAGATTTACGCGATACGCCAATGCTGACCTTCGGGTTAGCTTGATATTTTCTCTATATTCGAAAGTGCCTCTGAGGTATTGAAAATTTTCCAAATCTTGAAAAGAGGACAGGTTGTTGAAAATGCCGAGCAGGTTGCCTCCGGACTCAATAGAGGTTTGTATGAAGTGTGAGTCATTGTTACCAACACCGTAATTTCCGTAGTTAAATCTTGCTGAGAATGCAGAAAAGGTAAAGAAAGAGGGATTGAACGAGGCAATTATTGATTGTGAGCTATTATCCTTTAGCAACTCATCGAATTCATCATTGGTAATGGAGAATATGTAGTTGGCATCAAATGGAGTAATGGTGTATTGAGCTCTTTCTCCTACTTGCCAGATGTAGGCCATATTTGCATTGACGGTGTTACGTTTATACTCTCCAATACGTTCCTCAAAATTTACCCCAGCCGATAGTTTTGTCCTAGGATTGTACTTCCCAATAGCATTCCTCAATTGTTCACTAAATGGGAAGATAAACTGTGGGAAAGTGAGTGTAATTTTACCTCCATATTGCAGTCTCGAATAATTCAAATTGTTTTGGTTGTTGTCTTCTGAATTCACATTATCAAGGCCCTGAACACTAACGTTTCCATCAAATTGGATGATTTCTAATCCTCCAAAGATGTTACGACCTTTTACATTCAGATTGACAAATGGTCCAGGTATACTACCCTGTGATTCAAAAAGGCTTAATCCTGCCTCGCTTGAGGTTTGATACTTCTTCAATGGGCTTGTGAAGATGTTGGCAATGAATTCTCCTCCTGTGGTGTCGTAATTGATGTTTACAAATTTGAAGATATCCAGATAAGATAGCTGTCTCTGTGTTTCCAATGTAAGTTCTTTGCTATACAAGCTGTCTTCACTGAGGAAAATACGTCTACTTAGTAAACGCTCTGAGTAGTTCGTACCCTTAAAATTATAAGTAATGTTGTTGTATTCGATTGGTTTCAAATAGCGAGAAGCTCCGGCCATGTCAGCAGAGAAAATAACGGAATCAAGACGATAACTCTTATGTTGCTTAGTGCTAGGTGGGTTGGTGATGGTTTGCCTTACAATAAGATTACGATCGGTCAAAGCAGTAGAATCGACCTCAAAGACAATAAATTGTTTTTTAAAGTTGTAGTAACCATTATTGGTCATGAGGTCGAATACTCGAGTTCTTTCTTCTCCAAATAGATCCTGATCATATTGTTTGTCCATGAGTAATTGCTCGTCCTCATACTTCATGAATAATTGCTCCACATTAGGGTCTTTTATTATATAAATCATGGAGTCAACTTGATATGGCTTGCCAGCGTCAATGAAGTATGTAACCGTACTTTTTTTATTCTCCGTTTTGATATTCGTCTCGATACTGGCTTCAAAGTATCCTTTCGAGAACAGGTAATTGTTGAGGTTAAATACTGATTCATCCACTTTTGAGCTGTCAAAAACCGCGAGATCTTCTCCCCATCTCATGAACTGATTTCCTTGCTTAAGTTTCTTGTCTTTTTTCTCAAGCTTTTGGGTTCTTTTAGTATTCAGTTTTGCTTTTTTCTTGGATTTTTTGGCCTTGTCTATTTTGTGGCGGTATTTCTTATCAATCTTCTCTCGGTTGGCTGCAACATTTGCTGAGTCATAAAATATTTCTCCGAGCTTTTTAATGTGGAATAAGTGGGCGATTGGCGCACCTCCTAATCGAGTATTTGGGGTTTGACTCAATTGTCCACGTAAGTCTTCAGTTGATAGATTCCCAGAAGTTTTAATTTTCTGTTTTCTAAGAACGGATTCATCCTTTTTTAGGTACTTTGTGCCTAAACAAGAAGAAAGGATAACAGGAAGTAGCAATAATACAGTTCTTACTCTCAAATCCGACTCACCTTATGGTCTCTAAAAAACAGTCAAAATTCATTAAATCGCTGAAGATAAAAAAGTACCGCTCCAAAGAAATGTGCTTCTTTGTGGAGGGACGTAAAAATACCCTTGAGGGTCTCGCAAGTGGATTAGCTCTGAAATATCTTTTGGCAACAAATGAATTCTTAAGACATAACGAAGCGGAGTTGGCATTTGTTGAATCGAAACTCACAGAATGTACAGCCGCTGAGTTACAGGAACTAGGTACTTTTTCTACAAACAATGATTGCTTAGCTGTTTTCGAGATTCCTGATGTTGATGAGTACATTGATTTTACTGATCATATTGTTGTTTTGGATGGGATTAGTGACCCAGGGAATTTAGGGACCATCATTCGTACTTTGGATTGGTTTGGTTTCAAGCAATTGGTTTGTTCACCTGAAACCACCGATCTCTATAGTCCCAAAGTATTGAATGCTACAATGGGTTCATACACCAGAGTAAAGGTTTTTATTAGAGATATTGAAGAGTTTTTAGCTTCCACACCCACTCCTTCATATGGAGCAGATTTAGATGGTATTCCTCTTCCCAATTTAAAAACAGATTCTCCCATAATTTTAGTCATGGGAAGTGAATCACACGGTATTTCTGAATCGGTTTCTGCTTTACTTACTCATAAAGTAACCATTCCCAAAATAGGAGGGGCAGAGTCTCTAAACGTAGCAATAGCTACTGGGATACTCTGCCACCATTTAAGAAATTAACCCTTTTTAAACTCCTTGTAGGTGTTGATCAGGCCTGAAGTAGACGAGTCATGGTCTGTTACTTGATCATCGGAAGAAAGCTTAGGAAGAATCTTCTTAGCCAATTGCTTACCTAACTCGACTCCCCACTGATCAAAGCTGTAGATATTCCAGATCACTCCCTGTACGAAAATCTTATGCTCATACATAGCAATTAATGAACCTAAGGTATGTGGAGTTAATTTCTTAAAAAGAATACTGTTAGTAGGTCTGTTACCTTCAAATACCTTGAATGGACTCAATAGCTCAATCTGATCGTCAGGGACTCCAGCAGCCTTGAATTCTGCAACGACTTCCTCTTTAGTTTTGCCCATCATCAATGCTTCGGTTTGTGCAAAAAAGTTTGCTAGCAATTTCTCATGATGATCATCCAATGGGTTTTGGCTGATAGCAGGAGCGAGGAAGTCACAAGGAATAAGCTTAGTCCCCTGGTGAATTAACTGGTAAAAAGCATGCTGCCCATTTGTGCCAGGTTCGCCCCAAATGATTGGCCCAGTTTGATAGGTTACTTTTTCACCATTTCTGCCAACGTATTTTCCATTGCTCTCCATGTCTCCCTGCTGCAGGTACGGAGCAAAAGCATGCATGTATTGATCGTAAGGTAGGATGGCTTGTGTTTCAGCACCAAAGAAATTGTTATACCAGATTCCTAATAAAGCCAATATGGTAGGAATGTTTTCTTGATCCGGAGTTTTAAGAAAATGATTATCCATAGCTTCTGCACCTTTTAGCAATTGCTCGAAATTGTCATAACCTATTGCACATGCGATTGACATTCCTATGGCAGACCAAAGTGAGTAACGACCTCCAACCCAGTCCCAGAACTCAAACATGTTGTTGGTATCAATCCCAAATTCTGAAACTGCTTCTTTGTTTGTAGAGAGTGCTATGAAGTGATTCTTTACAAAAGACTCATTTTTGGAGGCTTTCAAAAACCAGTTTTTCGCCGAATTGGCATTGGTCATTGTTTCCTGAGTGGTGAATGTCTTAGAAGCAATGATGAAGAGGGTAGTCTCAGGGTTCACTTTCTCCAATGTGGTAACAATGTGGGTACCATCTACATTTGACACAAAGTGTGAGGTAATTCCTTCAATTTGATAAGGTTTCAAACTTTCAGTGACCATAAAAGGACCCAAGTCTGATCCACCAATCCCAATGTTCACTACATCAGTAATCTTCTTGCCAGTGAATCCCTTCAATTCACCAGAGTGGAGTCTTTGAGTAAAGTCTTTGATTTTGTCGAGCACCCCTACAACATCCTGAGTTACATCTTTTCCCTGATCTGAAAACGTCTTGCCTGAGAGTCCACGCAGTGCCACGTGAAGAACGGCTCTATCTTCAGTAAGATTAATGTGATCTCCACCAAACATTGCTTTCTTAGCATCAGATAAGCCTACTTCTTTGGCTAAGTCCAATAGAAGGTTTAAGGTTTCTGAGGTGATTCTGTTTTTAGAATAATCCAGCAGGATTTCATCAAACTTAATGGTAAACTGCTCAAAGCGATTTGAATCACTTGAGAAAAGAGACTTCATGTGTGTCTCTTTCATTTCGCTGTAATGTTCTTGAAGTTTACTCCAGGCTGAGGTTTTGGTGGGATCTATAGTAGGTAACATCTATTTTCTATTTTCAATGCAAACATTACAATAAACCCCAACTTTTACAATAAAGGTTCATTGTAAAAGTCGGGGTTGAATAAAAATCTTTTGTTTCTTAAAAGAAGATTCCGAATCCGTAACCTTCCCTTTCGAAAAGGATATACATGTAAAATAGAAAACCGAATAAATAAAGTACACCTTCAGATCTATCCAGTTTGTATTTGGCAAAGGTGAACATGAAGATGAATAGTAGGAATGTTCCACCCATTACAAAGTACAAATCCAGGTTCAATGAAGTAGGGAAACCAAGTGGAGCGTGAACCAGGCCAGTTGCTCCAATTACAAGTAATAAGTTGAATATATTGGACCCTACAATATTACCGACGGCAAGATCTGATTTCTTTTGGAAAGCAGCGACCGCAGAAGTTGCTAGCTCAGGCAGTGAAGTTCCTGCAGCTAAGATTGTCAAACCTATTAGTTTTTCACTAACGTCAAATATTTTGGCTATTTCAACAGCGTTTTTCACGATCATCTGACCACCGAAGATCAACCCAGCTATACCCAGTACGATCATGACTGTTGTTTTTACACTGCTGTACACAACAATATCCTCAACCAAATCTCCTTCATCAGGGTTTCTGGTAAGGTTCATAAAGATGTATGTTAGGAATCCTCCAAACATCACAATCAAAACAAGTGCATCAATTACAGTCAGCTCATTTGATTCTGCTCCTAAAAACATTACATCGTTTACCAGGAAGAAGAAGACAAAAGTGGCAATTAATGAATATGGAATTTCTTTCCACAATGCATTTCGCTGCACAGTTAATGGGTAAATAACACTGGATACACCCAGGATCAAGAATATATTGAAGATGTTGGATCCAATGATATTACCAAATACAATATCATGAGTAAATACACCATCGGCACCTTCATTAGGGACAGATCCCGAAATAATGTTTACTACTAGTTCAGGTGCTGAAGTACCCATGGCCACTACGGTCAGTCCAATAGCGATATCAGATACATTGAATCGTTTAGCTAAGGAGCTAGCTCCATTCACTAGAAAGTCTGCCCCTTTAATCAAGAGGACAAACCCAACTACTACAAGTATTATATTAATAAATACTGTCAAGGCGGTTCCAGGTTAGATCGGTTGATAATATAAATATATGCAGAACGTTTTTCAAAATTCCATGCAAGATAAATAGATCTAAAGATTTAAGCAACTAGGTCTAAAAAGTTATAAACCAAGCTCTTCCATGATTTTATTCGTCTTTTGCTTAAGTTTTTCAGCTGTTTCATCATACTTTTCTAAATCGTCTAATTCAGTATTGACCGAAAAATAGAATTTTATTTTTGGTTCAGTACCAGAAGGTCTTACTGAAATTTTACTACCATCCTCTGTAATAAACTGCAACACATTCGATGAAGGGAAGTTTATTTTCGAAGAAACGTTATTAGTCAAGTCCTTTTGTTCACCTGTTTTATAATCGATTAAGGTAGAAACCCCTGACCCACCAAGGCTTTTTGGGGGATCTTGTCTAAACTTAATCATCATTTCGTTAATTTCCTCTGCTCCGGACTTACCTTTTTTAGTTAAAGACTTCAGAGATTCCTGATATAAGCCAAATTCTTTATGAATATTTTTCAGAAGATCATACAATGAAGTCCCTTCTGATTTAGCCCATGCCGCCATTTCGGCAATCATTGCACAAGAAGCAATGGCATCTTTATCTCTGACAGAATCACCGATCAAGTAGCCATAACTTTCTTCACCGCCACCAATGAATTGTTCTTTGCCTTCCAATTCTCGAATGACTTCTGCAATGTATTTGAAGCCAGTAAGGGTGTTGTAGTGTTTAACACCATACTTAGCGGCCATTTTTTCAATTAGGTCTGTGGTAACAATGGTTTTCACCACATATTCTTTGCCGGTTATTTTACCGTTATCTTCCCATTTGCGAAGAAGGTAATATAGAAGAAGTGAGCCAGTTTGATTTCCGTTCATTAGCTGGAATTGACCTTTGTCATTCTTCACCGCAATACCCACTCTATCAGAATCCGGGTCGGTGGCCATTACTAAGTCAGCATCTATTGCTTCTGCCTTTTTGAGGGCAAGACTGAGTGCTTCGGCTTCTTCCGGGTTTGGATAAACTACAGTAGGGAAATTGCCGTCAGGCTTAATTTGTTCCTCTACTTGTGTAACATTCTCGAACCCAAACTTTTGAAGTACTGGTGGAACAAGAGTTGAACCAGTACCGTGAATACCACTAAATACAATCTTCAAGTCTTTTTCCTTTGCTATTGCCTCAGGTGATAGCGATAAAGACTTGATCATATCCAGATAGACTTCATCTATTTCCTTACCTATTGATTGGATCAGCGAGTTATCAGCCTCAAATTTCACATCATCAATTGATTGGATTTTCCCAACTTCAGTAATTACATTTTTATCATGAGGAGGGATCAGTTGAGCCCCGTCATCCCAATAAGCTTTGTAGCCATTGTATTCTTTAGGATTATGAGAAGCAGTTAACACCACACCACTTTTACATCCAAGGTGTCTGATAGCAAAAGATAGTTCAGGAGTAGGGCGTAAATCTTCAAATAAGTAGACCTTAATTCCATTGGCAGAAAAGACGGCTGCGGTTGTTTCTGCAAAAAACCGACTATTGTTTCTGCTGTCATGAGCTATGGCAATACTAATATCTTCTCCTTCAAAGTTTATATTGAGGTAGTTGGCAAGGCCTTGTGTAGCCATTCCAACAGTATATTTATTCATTCTGTTTGATCCATATCCCATGATTCCTCTGAGACCTCCGGTACCAAACTCCAGATCTTTGTAAAAGCATTCGGTGAGTTCACTTTGGTCAGATGAGTCTATCATCTTTTGTATAGCATCCTTAGTTTCCTGATCCACTTTTTGGCTCGTTAACCACTTATTAGCTTTCTCGACTATTTCCATTGTGAATTAATGATTTGATAATAACTAGGTTTATTTAACCTTTCTTAATTGAATATTAATAATTTATTATGGTAATTATTTAAAATATCTTAAAATTTGCACGTTAATAAAACAGTTAAATCGATTACAAACTCTAAGCGGGTATGAATATAAGTAATCTTAATCAGGCATTCATTGAAATCGCCGAAAAGAAAAATCAGCTAAATAGGTATGGTCATGAAGACCAAAAATATTCTTCTTTGATGGAGGAGATTGCTACTCTTCAAGATAAATTTCAGTATGAATATGGTGCGTATATTGAAGAAGCACTATTCAATGTACACGATGAGTTTTGTCCAGACAATGAGGTGAAAAAGCCTGTTTTATATATGGCAAATTCATATGCATCAGGAAACGAAACTTGTGAATATGATGTAGCAAATGATGAAGGAATTGCGGTAGAGGCGGATGATTTTCCTGGAATCAATGCAAAACTGGTACTGGTGCCTGGACCTACACGGTTGATATTACAAGGGCAGACAGTTCCTTTCAAAGAAACTGTCTGGATTGCTAGTGAAAACTAGTAGCCAATTTTGGCTCTAACTCTTTTTAATACCTGATCAGCAATAGAAGCTGCTCGATGTTCACCATCTTGTAGCTTCTTTTCTAATTCTTCCAAATTGTTGATGTAGTAATCATACTTTTCTCTAATCTTTCCAAACTGCTCTACAATTAATTCATAAAGCGCTTGTTTGGCGTGACCATAACCATAATTTCCACCCTCATAATTTCCACGCATTTCAGAAATTTGCTCATCAGTTGCCAATACTTTGTAAAGGGCAAACACATTGCAGGTGTCAGGATTTTTTGGTTCCTCCATTGGTGTACTGTCTGTGACTATCTGCATCACGTTCTTTCTCAGTTTTTTGTCTGGTTGAAAGATGTCGATGGTGTTGCCATAGGATTTACTCATTTTTTGCCCATCTATTCCGGGGATGGTCATGAGGTTTTCATCTATTCTTGCTTCAGGCAATACAAAAGTGTCTCCGTATTGGTGATTGAAACCAGATGCAATATCGCGAGCCATCTCCAGGTGTTGTTTTTGGTCTTTACCTACAGGTACAAATTCTGCATCATATAGCAAGATGTCGGCAGCCATCAATACCGGATAAGTGAATAATCCGGCATTCACATCAGACAATCTATCCGATTTGTCCTTGAAGGAATGCGCATTGGCTAACATTGGAAAAGGAGTATAGCAATTCAAATACCACGCTAACTCACAGACGGCAGGAACTTTAGATTGTCTGTAAAAGAGATTTTTTTCGGTATCGAATCCACAAGCAAGCCATGCTGCAGCTACTGAGTTGATATTATCGATACGTGTTTGCGCATCTTTGATGGTAGTTAAGGAATGGAGGTCAGCAATGAAGAAGAAAGATTCATTTTTATCATCTTTCGATAGTTCAATAGCTGGTAAGATTGCTCCTAAAAGATTGCCTAAATGTGGTTTACCAGAACTTTGTATTCCGGTCAATATTCTTGCCATACCAAATTTTTTGTGCAAACCTAAATAATTTGAATCTTTGTCGGCGTTTAGATTGTTGACTATCAAAACAAAATTATTCTAATTGATGAGGGTATATACATTGATCACATGGTTTATGATTGGCGTTTCGAGCATTTGTATGGCTCAGGAGCTTCAGTTTGATGTTACAACTTATGATTTTGGTGAAGTGAATGAAGAGGGTGGGGCAGTTACTCATACTTTTTCCTTTGTCAACAAAGGAGATGAACCTATCCAGATAAGCTCTGTGCAGGCATCATGCGGATGTACCACCCCTCAGTGGACTAAAGAAGCTATTCAACCTGGGGATAGTGGTTCAATTACCGCAGAGTACAATCCTTTGAATAGACCGGGGAAATTCGATAAGTCATTGGCCGTGCATTATAAACTGGGAAGTAAACCTTCTTCAACAACCTTATATATAGAGGGATTGGTGAAACCCAAACCAAAAACAATAGAGGATGAGTTGCCAACTCTTGTTGGGAATCTTCGAGTGAAATATCGCTCATTGAATATGGGTAAAATGACCAACAAGGAGTTAGTTGTGCAACGATTCGATGTTTACAATGATGGAGATTCTGCAATTAACTGGTTAGACTCAATAGATAGTCCAGACTATATTCAGATCACGTTTGATCCTCAAACACTTAATCCTAAAGACCTAGGTGCAATAGTTGTTACTTACGACCCTAAAAAGAAAGATGATTTTGGGTTTGTTACAGATAATGTGATGTTGTTGACCGATGAGTCAAAAGACTCTCAGAAGCTTTTCAGTGTGATTGCAACTATTCAGGAATATTTTCCAGAGATGACTGCTGAGGAATTGGCCAGGGCTCCAAGATTAACCTTTGATCGTACTCAGCACGATTTCGGATCCGTGACGTTGGGAAATATAGTCATTACAGAATTTACTTTAACTAATACAGGTAAAGAGGAATTGAATATCCGAAAGACAAAGCCTAACTGTGGTTGTACGATCTCAGTGCCAGAGAAGGAAACTATTGCACCTGGTGAATCAGTTAAAATGAAAGTGAGTTTTGATACATCTGGTAGGAGAGGGAGACAGTATAAAACTGTTACGGTATTTACCAATGATCCTACTGCTCCAAGCCAAATGATTAGTATTAAGGCGGATATTAAGGATTAGGAAATCAAAGTAGAAATAAAAAAAGGCGCCTTTAGCGCCTTTTCTTATTCTTGATATTTTCTAAATCCTATTTATTGGTCTTATCTGAAGATTCAACCGTCACCTCTTCTAGTTGGTAGACATTGTTTTCTTTATCGATATCTGCCATTCTCATCTCTGGATCTATTTCAATTTTAGCAATGTCTGAAATCGGAATGTCAAGGTCAAAGCTATATGTAGGGTGAGTCCATGGCCAATCTTTCAATGTTATTCGTTCAAGTTTTGACTCATTTGGTTTCTCACCTCTCATAATGGTGAGCGGCATGTAGTACATGATTTGTGAACCATCTTTCTTGGTTACCACCAATTCTACAGGCATTGGCATTAGGCCGATTCTCTCCAAAGTAATGCTACTTCCTCTCTCTTTTGATATTACAGCGTTTACAGCGTAATCGATGGTTTTTGTAGTGTTTACCCAATATTCATAATACCAGTCCAATTCGATTCCACTTTGCTTTTCCATTACTCGCACGAAATCGTTAAGATCTGGATGTTTGAATGCCCACTCATTATAATATCTCAATAGGCCTTTGTCTCTGGCTTCTTTTCCAATGATATAGGAAAGTTGCTCCAATGAAACCGAACCTTTGGTGTATGAACCTACAGAATAAGCCCTATTCGTATTGAAATGATCAGCATGAGTAGAAATTGCTTCTTCTTTTTCTCCAAGAGCCCATTTGATATAACTCCTATAACTACCAGCTATTGGGTTTTCTTTTCCTTCACCTAAGACATCATTGGAGATATAACTCTCCGCAAATGAAGTGTATCCTTCATCCATCCATGGGTATAAACTCTCATTAGTAGCCAGCATTCCCTGATACCAGCTGTGCATCATTTCATGGAATGTCACCCCTATAAGAGATTTCAATGATCTCACACCTGATGATCTTTTGTTTGCTATGAGTGTAGCCATCGGATACTCCATTCCGCCATCTCCTCCTTGTATTACTGCGTATTCATCCCATCCGTATTTGCCGAAATGCTCATTGGCATATTGGAAGGCTTTTACTGTATATTCAGGTAGCTGCTCCCACAATACTGTCTCCTCTCCTGGAATGTAGAAGAATCGAACTAGAGGACCATCTGGAACTTGTGCTTTAAGTTGGGTGTATTCTGGATCCGCTGCCCATACGAAATCATGGACATTGGTTGCTTTGAAGTGATAGGTAATGTTTTTGCCTTTACGTTTTACAGTTACTCCTTCGTCTTCATAACCGTAACCAATTTCATTTTTATTTTGAAGAATCCCAGTAGCAGCGACAACATAATCTTTGTCAATCGTGATTTTCACATCATAGTTACCCCATGGAGCATAAAACTCTCTTCCTACATAAGGTGCTGTATGCCACCCCATTTCATCGTACTCAGCCATTTTAGGGAACCACTGTGCCATGGAGTAATCCACTCCACCAAGGTTAAATCTTCCACTACGTCTTATTTGGACTGGAACTTGTCCATTGAATTTCATAGAAAAAGTAGCTTTTGCTCCAGGTAGGATAGGTTCTGCAAGCTTCACTTCTAGGACGGTTTCGGATACTTCGTAACTAAGCGCTATTCCATTTTGATTTAGACTTGAGACTTTGAGGTATCCAATCTCATCATCTGTTAAAGCTGCGATTCTACTACCTACTCTTCCATCTGGATCTTCAATTGTTCTGGATCTTACATCCATCATACTACCAGGTTGGAAGGCATTGAAATATAGGTGGTAGTACACATTAAAAAGAGTGTCCGAGGAATTGTTAAAGTATACAAGAGTTTGATCTCCGGTAAACTGATGTTTCTTCACATCAAAATCCACTTCCATTGAATACTCAACTTTTTGTTGCCAGTAGTCATGCCCTTTGGATTGAAGTGTTGAAAACAGAATAATGGCGGGTAAAAATGAGTATTTGACAAAATTATATTTCATGTGGATAACTTTTCTGCAAATTTTTGAACAATTACGTTTTTAAATGCTTTATTTATAATAACAATTAACTCACAATGGATAAACTATTTGAATTAGTCATGCTAATTGTGTTGGCTTTGGGATCTGCCCTCTTATTTTCATTTGCAATGATCTGGAAATTTGCTCAAGCAATCTTCCAATTGATCATGAGCACTTTCCGATCTGGGAGACTATAGATTACACGTCAACTTTAGCATATTTTGCATTCTTCTCGATGAATTCTCTACGTGGAGCTACTTCATCACCCATAAGCATGGAGAACAAGTGATCTGCTTCAGCCGCAGATTCTATTGTCACTTGTTTTAATCCTCTCGTATCTGGATCCATTGTGGTAGTCCAAAGTTGCTCTGGATTCATTTCACCAAGACCCTTGTATCGCTGTACGTTTACTGAATCTTCTTTTCCTTCCGGAGCCAATTCTTTTACGATTCTCAATCGGTCATCTTCTGTCCACGCGTATTTCTCACTTTTACCTTTCTTAATCAGATAAAGTGGAGGTAATGCAATGTACAGATAGCCACTTTCTATAAGCTCTCTCATGTATCTAAAGAAGAATGTGAGAATAAGTGTACGAATGTGACTACCATCAATATCCGCATCCGTCATGATGATGATCTTGTGGTAACGCAACTTGGCAGTATTAAGAGCTTTCTCGTCATCCTCTTTGCCAAACTGTACCCCAAGCGCTGTGATGATATTTTTGATCTCATCATTATCATAAATTTTATGCTCCTGTGCTTTCTCAACATTTAGAATCTTACCTCTCAATGGAAGAATAGCCTGGAATTTACGATCTCTACCTTGCTTGGCTGATCCACCTGCAGAGTCACCTTCTACTAAATAGATTTCACAATTTGCTGGATCTTTATCACTACAGTCAGCCAATTTACCAGGAAGACCAGTTCCTGATAGTACATTCTTACGTTGTACCATCTCTCTAGCCTTACGAGCCGCTTGGCGTGCCTGAGCCGCCAGAACAACCTTTTGGATGATTTGTCTGGCTTCTTTAGGATGTTCTTCAAGGTAGTTGTTAAGAGACTCAGAAATAGAGCTATCTACAGCGCCACTTGCTTCTGAGTTTCCAAGTTTTGTTTTTGTTTGGCCTTCAAACTGTGGTTCAGCTACTTTAATAGAGACTACAGCTGTTAGTCCTTCACGGAAATCATCTCCAGTGATTTCTACCTTTGCTTTTTCTAAAAGACCTGTTTTATCAGCGTATGATTTTAAAGTTCTGGTAAGGGCTCTTCTAAAACCAGCTACGTGCGTACCACCTTCTATGGTGTTGATGTTGTTTACATATGAAACGACATTCTCAGAATATGAAGTATTGTAGCTCATGGCTACTTCCACTGGCATTTCACCATTTTCATTGATGATATGTATTGGGTCCGGTATTAGCTTTTCCCTGGTGCTGTCCAGGTACGCAACAAATTCCTTTAATCCACCCTCTGAGTGGAAGGTGTCTGTTAGGTCCTCACCATTTTCATCCTGATCTCTATGATCTATAAGTGTCAAAGTAATTCCGGCATTAAGGAATGCCAATTCTCTCAGACGACCAGCAACTGTTTCATACTTGTATTCACCTACCGTGAAAATTTCAAGGTCTGGTTTGAAATGAATTATTGTGCCTGTAATATCAGTTTTACCAATTTCCTTCACAGGGTATTGTGGAATTCCTTTCGAATATTCCTGCTCGAATATGGTTCCATTTCTATGGATAGTGGCTTTGAGCATGATGGATAAGGCGTTCACACAAGATACACCTACACCGTGAAGACCTCCTGATACTTTATAGGTGTCTTTATCAAACTTACCCCCGGCGTGCAAAACGGTCATTACAACCTCAAGTGCTGACTTCTTCTGCTTCGCGTGCATGTCCGTAGGGATACCACGACCATTATCGGTAACTGTAATAGAATTGTCCTGATTGATTTCTACTTTTATCGTATCACAATGTCCAGCAAGAGCCTCATCAATGGAGTTATCCACAACCTCCCACACCAGGTGGTGAAGTCCTTTTACCCCCACATCACCGATGTACATCGCAGGTCTTTTTCTTACCGCTTCTAGTCCTTCAAGTACCTGAATATTACCTGCTGAGTAGTCTCCCTTGCCAATTGACTTGTCTTGTTCCATACTTTAAAAATTAAGCCCCAAAAATATACAAAATATGCTTGCCGAATGGCTTGTATTTAGACTTTTGGTTCCTTAGTTTTGATTAACTAAAGACTTAGTTATGAAAAGACTTATTCTATCCATCTCAATGATGGTTTTCGCTTTGTTAGCATCTGCACAAAATGATGATTGGAAGCAAAAAGAAGATAGTATCCGGCAGGTAATGAAAGAGAGAATGCTGCGATGGGAGAAGAACCGAGCTATTTACAAACGGATGTATGAAGAAGACCCTTACGCTACCATTGATTCGGTTCAACAGGCAGAAAGAATAGAAAACGAGCAACTAGGAATTGATCGATTTGAAAAACTGAAGCGCAATACTCAAATCGATACGTTGAAAGAGGTTAATTTGAGTCATGCCGGATTGGAAGCTATCCCAGAGTTTGTCTACAACGCAAAGGCCATGGAGGTGCTTATTCTGGATTACAATCAAATAAAGAAACTGCCTAAGGAACTGAATGATTTGCCTAATCTGAAGCGAGTATACTGGAGGGCTAATTCTTTGGATAAATTCTTTTGGATACGCATACCAAAGAATGTCAACATAGAGAAACTGGATATCAGTAACAATCTATTGACACGCTTGCCCAGTGGAGTGAAGAATATGGAGAGCCTGAAGGAGCTTGTAGTTGATCAAAATTTTCTCGAGGAGATTCCGATCAGTCGATTATCAAAGGCCGAATCGATAGGTACTGTTTCATTCAACAAATCTCATACGATCTCCGTGCAAGAAGGGGCTTATGAGAAGTTGGAGAATATCAAGGTGTTTAAGGTGAATAACAGTAATCTAACATCAATAGACGCTTCACTTTACAAGATGCCAAACCTGGACGAACTCCAACTGCAGGAAAATTCCCTGAGCGGAATCCCAGAAGGTATCTCTAGAATGAAAACCTTAACCAAGTTGTCTTTCTATAAGAATCAGCTGACCAGTCTTCCATCAGATATATTCGACCTGAATTTAAAAGTTATTGATTTGTACTATAACGAATTGGAGGTTGTTCCGGAGGGAATGGGAAATCTAAAAGACCTTGAAATCTTATTTTTAGCCCATAATAAAATCTACTCCTTACCAGAATCAATCGGCAACCTCACCAATCTAGAAGAGTTTTACGTACATCATAATCGCCTAAGTGTATTGCCAGAGTCTACTGGCAATCTCACAAAAATGAAAGTTGCCAGAGTAAATGATAATTACCTGGTGGATTTTCCAACTCAGTTTCTTGGAATGAAGTACCTCAATGATCTGGATGTTTCGAATAATCAATTGACTTCTCTTGATCCCAAGCTTGAGCAATTGTCAGAATTAAAACTGTTGAGCTATCAGGAGAATCCCATTGATTTTAATTCTAACTCAAACAAATACATTTCACCAATGATCATTCGAATGATTGATCGGGGTGTGACCTGTGTGCCAAGAATCTATAAGGAAGAGGTTACAGAAGATTCAACCGGGGAATAAAGTCTTATTTAATATGTATTAGCACTCAGCATCACCAATGTGCAGGCATTGAGGGCTTCAATGCCATTTTTCTCTGCTTTGTTAGCAAAAGAAGGATTTTCAGTGCCTGGATTGAAAATGATGCGCTTTGGGTTTAGACTTAAAATGTAGTCTTCCCATTCATTCTGGTTTTGAGGACCAATATACATGGTTACTGTATCCACATCAGAAATCGTTGGTTTCGATGTTAAATCCAGGATGTCTTCGTTGAATACTTCACCTTTTTTGATTCCTACTGGAACAATGGTGTGATTGTTTTCAATTAATCTACCAGCGGCAAAATAAGCATACCTTGTAGGGTTCGGAGTGGCTCCGATAATTACGGTTTTCTTACTCATTTAGAAACTAACTGTTCTTCGTTTAGGACCAGCAAAGCCAATGTTGATGGTCAATATGATAGGTAAATAGATTTCATCCTGTTTTAGTTCACTGAAGTGGGCGTCAAACTCAGGTACAGAATCAAATTCTTTCGTGAAAAAACGTCTTCCAATAGCCACACCAATGTTCATATCAATGGTAAATCCTGAGTCTTCAGAGCGCTGCATCCATCTATTGCCTATAAAAAGCCCGTAAGCAATCCGCTTTTCTGAGGCTTCTAACTTCACCTCTATCGTGGCAGGACGGAAGCTGATGCTATCGTATACATAAGCATGGTGTTGGCTAAATCCACCCAGTAATTGATGTCCGAAATAAAACATACCAAGATTGCCGTCATCATGATAGAATTTTTGTCGGATAGCGATATTACTTCCTATGGTTTTCGTTTTGTTAATACTGATGTTGTCGTAGGTGAAAAACGGTTTTCGAATCAGCGTAAGTTCTACTTCATATCCTTGCCTTTCCTGGATGTAGTATTCAACTGCTAGTGGAAGTCTGCCAATCAAGGTCCAGGCAGGGTTAGTGCCCACTATTATCCCATTATACTCATTGATTCGTGGTTCGAAATACCTCAGTCTCTTGTTTTTGTATTTGTATTCAGGTTTATCCTTTTTATCCTTATCAGATTTAACGCTAACGTCTTCTGTTGTCCTGAAGATTGGCTTTTGTTCTTCATAGATAGGGCGGTAGGTCCCTGCCAGAGTGCCATCAGGATTATATAAGGTCCATTCTCCGACTCTACGGTTATCATCAATCATTCCTTTCATTTTGATAACGCCATTGGGGTAGTAGCCTATGTATTCACCCTTTCCAGATTTGAAATCCGCAGTACCATCTTCAAGGCCTTCTTCACTAAAATAGACCCAGGTTCCTTCTTTCAACCCGTCGATAACCTGGCCTCTTGCTTTTTGCTTACCGCTGGCATAGTACTCAATGTATTCTCCAGAACCTTCGTCGTATTTACCTTCGCCTTTTACTTCCCCTGACTGATAATAGAGTTTCCAATAACCGTCCTTTTGGTCTTTGGACATTTGTCCTTCGCTACTGATAGTTCCATCATCAAAATAGTATTTCCAAATTCCGGACTTCTCACCTTTTTTAAAGCTTCCAACAGCGGAAATTTGACCATTCTTGTAGTAATAGGTCCAGGTGCCTTCTCTTAATCCATTTTTGAACAGCCCATCAGCTTCTTTCTCACCGGATTCATAATAGTAGGTCCAGTCACCTTCACTTTGCCCGTGAGAGTTTGTTCCTTCGGTTTTTAATTTTCCATTGGGGTAGAATTCCCTGTAGGCACCCACACCTTTGTTGAAATAGGCTTGCGCTTTTAGTGACCCTTCTTCATAGGAGTAGTTCCAGATTCCTTCTTTGAGATCATTGTAATAGATGCCGCTGCTTTTTTCCTGACCATTTTCGAAGTAATAGGTCCAGTGTCCATGACGAACATCTTTTTGGTAGATGCCTGAGGCTTTTAATTCACCACTCTCATAGTAATAAGTCCATTTTCCATTTTGCTTTCCCTGACGATAGGAACCTTGCATTTTCACCCGGCCATTTTCAAAATAATAGATCCATGTACTATCTGATTGATTATGGTCATAGTAACCTGAGACCGACAAGGACCCGTTGAGATAGAGTGATTGATACTTGCCGTGAAGTGAGGAGTCACTTTTTAGGAGAGTTACGATTTCTTTGAGTTGAGTTTTCTCCTCATCGAAGTAAGTCTTTTTGACAAAGGTCTTCTGTGCCTGGACGCTCAGGAGTAAAAATAGGAACAATATGGTAATGCATGATCTAAGCATTTTCACTGTGAGTTACCTCAAAGTTTTTCTCGTGAACCCCAATTGGCAATTTCTTCAGCTGTCCACAGCTCGGGGAAATAGCTTACCTGTTGTCTTCTTGGAGGAAGATACTTCTGCCAGTTGGTACCACCTGTCGCTTTGATTACTCCAGGGTCCTTTTGAAGGTATCTAACGGCAGATTTGTAATGCATTAGTGGCCAATGAACATTTGCCTGATAGTCCAATTTTCTTAGTGCTTCAATGATTTCGGCATCATCTTCGAAATGTTTGAAATAGAGCTGTCTTAAATTGGTTTCTTTCACACATTCTGCTCGAGCAATGAATTCATCTGAGTATTTGTGTTCAAATTGACGTAAAGTCAAGGTTTTTTTGCCGGTTGCTAACTCAGTGGCACCTTGCTTCCAATATAAGTTCTCATAAATATCCTTGATAGACTCCTTATTTTCCAAGGATTCTTTAACTGCTGCGTCAGCTAATAGATAGAAATCAGTGCATCCAATTTCAATGATTCTAAATTGACCAGATTGAAAACCTGACGCTGGAAGTAAAGACATTCTAAAGCTTAGAAACTGCTCTGGGTCCATTCCATCGATCATTACATCAAACGAATCAATCAGGTGCGCAAAATAACGGTTCATTCGATTGACTCTTTTCAAAAATGTACCTCTGTCAGGTATCTCGTTGGAAAGTATGAGCTGTTCCTGTTCGTTCAGGATTAATTTGAAATAGAGTTCAGTGATTTGATGATACAGGATGAATATTTTCTCATCAGGGAAGCTTGTTCTTGGTGATTGAAGACTTAATAAAGTGTCTATTTGGATGTAGTCCCAGTAAGTCAGGTAGTCCGAATGAAGTAGTCCATCGAGGTACGCAGATAAATCCTGACCCATTGCGTCATATTTTTCCTCCAGTTTTTCAAGTTGCGAAAGTACTTCTTCACTAAAACGTTTGTTTCCCATTCTTTCCCTGTTTCTTTGTTGTAAATTTGATCCAATAAAACTGATAAAACAAAAAGTACAGTATGTCAACTGACACGTTAACCCCAAATGGTCAGGCTGCAAAGCGCAATTTTGTTGATGACTTTGAATCGCCAGACTTTTATCAAATTGATGATTTGCTTACGGAGGAGCACAAGCTTATTCGTTCTTCGATTAGAGACTTTGTTAAAAAAGAGATCACCCCGTACGTCGAAGGATGGGCAGAGCAAAATCATTTTCCTTATGAGATTGTCAAAAAATTTGGAGAGATCGGAGCGTTCGGTCCCACGGTATCCGAAGAGTATGGAGGAGGTGGTTTAGATTATACTTCTTATGGCCTCATTATGCAAGAAATAGAGCGTGGAGACTCTGGCATGCGCTCAACTGCTTCCGTTCAGGGATCCTTAGTGATGTATCCAATCTATGCTTACGGAAGTGAAGAGCAGAAAAGGAAGTATTTACCAAAACTTGCTTCTGGTGAAATGCTTGGATGCTTCGGTTTGACTGAGCCAAATCATGGATCCAATCCTGGAGGTATGGAGACTCGCATCAAGGATATGGGTGATCATTATTTGCTTAATGGTGCCAAAATGTGGATCTCTAACGCACCAAAAGCTGATGTTGCAGTAGTATGGGCCAAAAATGATGATGGCCGTATCAAAGGTGTGATTGTAGAGCGCGGAATGGAAGGTTTCACAACCCCTGAAACCCATGGAAAATGGTCTTTGAGAGCTTCTTGTACTGGTGAATTGGTCTTTAGTGATGTCAAAGTACCTAAAGAAAATGTTCTTCCAAGAAAAGATGGATTAGGCGCCCCACTTGGTTGTCTTGACAAAGCCAGATATGGAATCGCCTGGGGAGTAATAGGGGCTGCTATGGATTGCTATGAATCTGCTAGAAAATATGCGGCTGAAAGAATCCAATTTGGAAAGCCAATTGCTTCTTATCAATTGGTACAAAAGAAACTAGCTGAAATGCTTACTGAGATAACGAAAGCACAATTAGTCAACTGGCGTTTGGGTAAACTAATGGATGAAGGAAAAGCAACTTCTGCGCAGATTTCTCTTGCTAAACGAAATAATGTGGCTTTGGCCCTAGATGTGGCGAGGGAAGCACGCCAAATTCACGGAGGTATGGGAATTACTGGTGAATATCCAATGATGCGCCACATGATGAACCTGGAGTCTGTAGTTACATACGAAGGAACACATGATATCCATTTATTAATACTCGGAAATGAAATCACAGGTATTCCAGCATTCTCTTAAGAAATAACTAATTAGAATATAAAGAAAAAGGCCTCGTTTGAGGCCTTTTGTATTATTCATCCTTCAATGCTTTGACTGGATTAGCCAGTGCTGCTTTCACAGATTGTATACTAATGGTTAATAACCCAATAGCAAGAGCCATCAATCCTGCAAAAACAAAAGTGAGCCAGTTAATGGATGAAGAATAGGCAAATCCATCGATCCATTGATTCATGTAGTAATAGGCAGGAGGAATAGCGATGATCGCTGATATTCCTATAAGCTTCGTAAAATCTTTAGACAGTAACACTACAATAGAAGGAACTGATGCTCCCAATACTTTTCTAACACCAATTTCTTTTACTCTTTGATTGATAATGAAAGCTGAAAGTCCTAATAATCCTACACAGGCAATGACAATAGCCAAAAAGGTAAAAATGCCAAAGATTTTTCCTGTTCGTTTTTCGGATTCGTAAAACGATTCGAGATCCGAATCAAGGAAGTAGGATTGAAAAGGTGATTGAGGAACAAACTGACTCCATTTTTCCTCAATTGCGCTCAAAGTGTTTTTAGTACCATCGGCGGAAATTTTCAAGACCATTTTATTCGGAAATCCATTTTGAGACTCCATGCTCGTAATAGCAATTGGCTCCATCTCCACATGCAAAGATTGAAAATGGAAGTCTTCAACAACGCCAATTATGGTATATTCTACTGCTTCGTTGTTATTATTGATATTGATAATCTTTTTGCCAATTGGATCTACAATTCCAAGTTTATTCAATGCAGACTCATTTAGAATGGTGGATAGGCTGTCATTGAATTCCTTGGAGAAAAAACGACCTTCCTTCAATTGAAGGCCCAATGTTTCTACCATTTCATTGTCGAAACTTAGGTTTCTTGTAATCATGCTTTCTTTCTCGGTACTTCCTGGCAACTTGAGGACATACCCGGGTAAAATATCTCCTGGCATAGCGGAGGTGATGGAAGCTTCCAATACGTTGGGCATTCTGGCAAGCTCAGATTTAAACGTTTCGAAACGACTCCAATTAACTGTATTTTGACTGTTATTCAATGCGAAAGCACTTTCAATGACTACCACGTTCTCCTCTTCAAAGCCAAGAGGCTTATTGAGCATGTAGCTCATTTGATCGTTGACGATCATTGTTGAGCTGATTAAAGCAATGGAAATGGTGAACTGTAAAACAACCAAGGTATTTCTTAATCCAATTCCTTGCCCAGAAGTTTTGAGTTTTCCTTTGAGAACTGTAACTGGCTTGAAAGAGGAGATGAAGAATGCTGGGTAAGCACCAGCAAGAAAGCCAATGAACAAGATCAATGCGATAATTAACCCAATGTTTAAAGGAGTGATTACCTGATCTAAGCTTAAAATGGTTCCCGTTACTTCATTGAAATACGGAATAGCTAGCGAGGTAATCAAAAGTGCGAGAACAGCACTTAGTAAGGTTACAATAACAGATTCTGTTAAGAATTGTCCGATGAGTTGTCCCTTTGCTGACCCAAGCACCTTCCTGATACCTACTTCTTTGCCTCTTTCTGTTGATCTGGCAGTGGACAAATTCATGAAGTTGATGCAAGCAATCACCAGTATGAATATGGCAACAATGGAGAAAATATAGATATAAGTGACATTGCCATTTGGCTTAATCTCTCCTTCAAGATGCGAATGCAAATGAATGTCCTTAATAGGTTGGAGGAAGTAATCATACCCATTACCAGCAGCGATGTATTCATCATAGGAGATGCCGTTTCGAGCTTGCATTTGTCCCTCAGCGTATTGTTTCAACATTTGCTGTATTCGTGCTTCAACCTCTTTTATTTGTACTTCTCCATCAATTTGAATGTAAGAAAGTGCTGAAAAGCTTAGCCAATTTGGTTGGTTGAAAAAGTCGATGGAGTGTAATGGTACTAGGTAATCAAACTCAAAATGAGAGGTGCCAGGATAATCCCTGGTAACAGCCGTTACTTCGACCGGATCAGGAGCATTGCCCATTGTTAGGTACTTTCCCAACGCATTCTCTACGGAGCCAAATATTTTCTTAGCGGTGGCTTCATTGATCACAATTGAATTGGGCTCTTTCAGCGCTGACTTCTTATCTCCTGTAAGTAATTCGATACTCAATAAGTCGAAAATGGTACTATCTGCAAATACCACTCCTTCTTCCAGATAGTTGTTGTCCTCATAGCTTACTGTATTAGCCGCAAAAGCTTTGAATAGACGAGCCTGATTTTTCACCTCAGGGAAATCAAGTACCATCTGTGGACTGATAGAGTGAGGGATGAAGGTATAGGACACCTGTCTTTCTGGATAAACTCTATTCAAGGCAATCCGATAAACATTGTCTTTTTGGAAATCATCATAAGATACCTCACGATCTACATAAAGGTAAATCACGAGACAAGTTGCCATTCCGAGGGCTAGTCCGATAATATTGACTAATGTGAAGCCTAGTTTCTTCCTAAGACTCCTTATGGAGGAGAGGATAAAGTTCTTTAGCATGAGTTTGTTAGATTGATCTAAAAGAAAGATACGCATTAATCATGTAGACGGTTAACCGCTGATGTAAAACACTCTTTCTATCCGTAAAATATTCATTAACATACGGTTTATTTCAAATTGCTTAATGAAACGTATTTGTATGAAGAGGATTATCCTACTGTGTGCGGTTCTAATGGGCTTTGTCAGCTATGCTCAGGAAGGTTTTCCTGTGAACGGTGTAGCCGATGATCGTCCGGGATTGTATGCATTGACCAACGCCACAATCTATGTGGATTATCAAACTAAAATTGAAAATGCAACCCTGGTGATTAAAGATGGCGAGGTACAGGCTGTTGGAGCTGGTATCTCCATTCCAAAAGGAGCCATTGTTAAGGATCTGGGAGGTAAATTCATTTACCCGGCAGTTGTTGAGCCTTATTCCAACTATGGAGTGCCTGAACCAGAAAGATCCAGAGGTTTTGGTGGCGGTCCACAATATGAAAGTAAGTTGGATGGACCATATGGCTGGAATGATGCCATCAAGTCAACTTATAATGCGGTAGAAGATTTTAAAATCGATTCTAAAGCTGCAGGATCCATGAGAAAAATTGGAGTGGGATCCACCAATTCATTCCGAGCGGATGGAATCATGCGTGGAACTTCACTTTTTACACACCTGTCTGACCTACCTGTACAAGAGGTTGTAGCCAAGGATAAAGCTGCGGCACACTTCTCATTTAATTCTGGAAGTTCAGGTCAGCAATATCCATCTTCTATCATGGGTATGGTGGCGTTGCTACGTCAGACGTATTATGATGGTAAGTGGTATAAAACTCAAAATGAGCAAACCAACCTTTCCTTGAAAGCCTGGAATGATATACAGTCACTTCCACAGGTATTTGAAGCAAATGGAGGAAAGTTGAGAGTCCTTCTTGCTGATAAGATTGGAGATGAATTTGGAGTTCGATATATCGTAAAAGGATCTGGAGATGAATATCAAAGATTGGATGAAATCAAATCAGCTAATGTCTCATTGATTATACCAGTTACATTCCCAGATGCTTACGATGTGGAAGATCCAATTGCTGCTTTGGACGTGTCACTTGCTGATATGAAGCATTGGGAATTGGCTCCAGCCAATGCCAAAATGCTTGCTGATGCAGGTGTAGAGTTTGCCTTTACAACTTCTGGTTTAAAGAAGACTGATGATTTTTGGTCGGCGCTAAGAAAAACCGTGAAATATGGGTTGACTGAGGAGCAGGCTCTAAAGGCCGTAACCTACACTCCGGCTAAATATTATAACATGACATCTAGTGTTGGTGCTCTTAAAAAGGGAATGGCTGCTAACTTCTTCATTGCATCTGGAAACATCTTTGACGAAAAGGCAAAAATCCATCAAACATGGGTGCAAGGAAAGAAATATGAATTTGCTGAATTGGATCCTAAAGATTACGCAGGAAAATACAGCTTATCTGTTGGGGATTCCAAATATGACCTTGAGGTTTCAGGAGATCCAGGAAGTCACAAAGCCAAGATTGTAATCAACGACTCCACAAATGTGGATGTAAAACTTTCCATCACTGGAAAGACTGTTTCCATGTCATTTAAAGGTGAAGAAGATGATGCGGCAACCAGATTATCAGGTTGGGTAGGTGATGCTGCCTTCGGTGGCAATGGACAACTGGCTGATGGTACATGGGTTAGTTGGTCTGCTTCCAAGTCTGGTGATCTCGAGGAAAAAGAGGAGAAAAAAGACAAAGAAGAGTCTGAGGAGGAAATGCCGAAACTTGGTGATATGATTTATCCTTTTGTTGCATATGGTTGGGTAGAAAAGCCTACTCAAGAAACGATCTTATTTAAGAATGCGACTGTATGGACACTGGAGGGAGATGGCAAAATAGAAGGAGCAGATGTATTAGTGAAAGACGGCAAAATTGCTCAGGTAGGTAAGGATTTATCCGCATCAGGAGCGAAAGTGGTAGATGCTACAGGAAAACATGTTACTCCTGGTATTATTGATGAACATTCTCACATCGCACTTTCTTCTGTGAATGAAGGTAGTCACTCAATTACTGCTGAGGTGAGAATGTATGATGCCCTCAATTCTGAAGATTTGGATATTTATAGACATCTGGCAGGTGGAGTGACAGCAGCACAATTGTTGCATGGTTCTGCCAACCCAGTAGGAGGTCAATCTGCACTGGTAAAGTACAGATGGGGAGCAAGTCCTGAAGGGCTAAAAATAAAAGGTGCTGATGGATACATCAAGTTTGCTCTTGGTGAGAATGTGAAGCAATCCAATTGGGGGAATGACTACAGCATTCGATTCCCACAAACACGAATGGGTGTTGAGCAGGTTTTCGTAGATGGATTTACCAGAGCGAGAGAATATGGTGCAGCAAAAGCGAAGTATGAGGCATTAAGTGCTAAAGTAAGAGCTAAGACACTAGCACCTAGAAAGGATCTTCAGTTAGAGACACTATTAGAGATTTTGAACAAGGAGCGATTTATCACATGTCACTCCTATGTACAGTCAGAAATCAATATGCTGATGAAAGTGGCGGAGCAATTTAATTTTAGAGTCAACACTTTCACTCACATTTTGGAAGGCTACAAAGTAGCTGATAAAATGGCTGAACATGGAGTAGGTGGATCTACATTTGGTGACTGGTGGGCATACAAAATGGAAGTAGCGGAAGCGATTCCTTATAATGCTTCACTTATGACCATGACTGGCGTTACTGTAGCTATCAACTCTGATGATGGTGAAATGGCTAGAAGGTTGAACCAGGAAGCAGCCAAGTCAATGAAGTATGGTGATATGGATGAGATTTCTGCCCTAAAGTTGGTGACATTGAATCCGGCTAAGCTTCTACATTTAGATGATAGAATGGGAAGTATCAAAGTAGGTAAGGATGCTGATGTAGTTCTTTGGAATGATCACCCACTATCAATTTATGCCAAACCAGAAATGACTTTAGTAGATGGGGTTGTTTATTTCTCCGCTGAAAAAGATGAGGAAATGAGAGAGTGGATTGCTGCCGAGCGAACACGTCTGACCAATAAAATGTTGGGAGCAAAGAAAGGTGGTGCCAAAACACAAAAGCCTAGAAAGAAACAGAAGCACTATTTTGAGTGTGAAGATTTGATGGTAGAAGATTACTCCCTAAATGACTAAGACCATGAAAAAGCAATTATTAACATACATACTTCTATTAGTTGGCATGTCAACGGTCTGGGCACAAGTGCCTGCACCAGGAAGTGCTCAAAGTGAACCAATTGCCATTATGAATGGTACTGCTCACTTAGGAGATGGAAGCGTGATTGAAAATTCAATCATCACTTTTGAGAGTGGAAAGATCAAATTGGTGGCTGACGCAACCAAAGTGAGAGTAGACCTGACTGGATATAAGCAAGTAGATGCTAAAGGAATGCATATCTACCCGGGCTTAATCCTTCCAATGACCAACCTGGGTCTGGAGGAAGTGTCGGCAGTAAGAGCGACAATGGATACTCGTGAGACTGGGGACATCAATCCGAATGTACGCTCAGCTATTTCTTACAATACGGATTCTGAGATTATTCCTACGATGAAGTTTACTGGTATACAGCTTGCTCAAATTGTACCGCAGGGAGGAACAGTGTCAGGGACGAGTAGTGTCATGCAATTAGATGCCTGGAACTGGGAGGATGCGTTGTATAAAGTAGATGATGGAGTTCATTTGAACTGGCCAGCACTTTCATTTAGACCTAGATGGTGGAGAGGTGAAACAGAAAGACGTCCAAATGAAAATTACAAAGATCAAATTGAAGGAATTCTTCAGTTGATCAATGATACCAAATCTTATATGGAAAGCAAGCCTGCTGAGCGTAACCTGAAACTAGAAGCAATGATGCCGGTAGTGACTGGTGAAAGTCAGTTGTTTATTCATGCGGATCAGGCAAAAGAGATTATGGAATCTATTCAGACATTGTCTGAGGCCGGTATTCCGAACCTTGTTTTGACCGGAGCGGCAGATGCCTGGTACGTGAAGGATTTCTTAAAGGCAAACAACATTCCAGTGTTGCTGACCAATGTACACAGAGTGCCGGGAAGAAATTCTGAGGATTATGACTTACCATACAAATTACCAGCTTTACTTCATAAAGAAGGAATTCTTGTTGGTTTGACTTATGAAGACGGTATGTTGGCAAGTGCTAGAAATCTTCCATTCTTTGCTGGTACCACAGCGGTATATGGAGATCTTGATAAAGAAGAGGCGTTGAAATTGGTAACTAGCAATACGGCCAAAATTTTGAAGATTGATGATATGACTGGTACTCTAGAGCAAGGAAAAGATGCCAATATTGTTATTTCTGCTGGCGATATTCTGGACATGAGAAGCAATATTATTATCACTTCCTATATTCAAGGTCGTGAAGTGGAACTTCATGCAATGCAGCAACGTCTGTATGAGAAATACAAAGAAAAATATGAAAGTCAAGACTAATTGAGTTCATGACCTTATAACAAAAGGGAGCTTCTGAAGAGGAAGCTCCCTTTTTTTTGATATAAATGTTAGTTCAGTTGTAGTTTTCATAAATTGATTAAATGAAGCGGACCATATTGGATCAGTTGCATTTGTTAATGCCTCCAAATCACGCTGAGGATTTTGTGGGTGTCTCCAAAATTCGGAATGTGAAGAAGGGTGAAAATTTTATTGAGGCCGGTAGTGTTCCCAGGAAGATTGCCTTCGTTGGTGAGGGACTTTTCAGGTATTATTACCTCGGAAAAGATGGGCAGGAATTTACAAAAGGAATATTCTCAGAAGGAGGGATTCTGGCTTCATATTCAGCAATGATTGGAGAAACTCCTTCTCATTTCTTCATTCAGGCACTTGAACCATCAACAATTCTGGAAGTTAATTGGGGAGTTTGGAATGAATTAAAAGCGAAAAATCACTTTTGGGATCAGTTCCTTTTCAAAATGTTGGAGAAGGGATTTATCACCAAAGAGAGAAGAGAACGAGAATTGTTGCTACTGGATGCGGAGACTCGCTATCGAAATTTTTTAGATCAATACCCGGGGCTTGAAGATCGACTCACCCAAAAAATAATTGCATCTTATCTGGGAGTAAAACCTGAATCCTTGAGTAGAATTCGAAGAAAATTTAAGGCCTTAACATAGGTCAATGTTTCCGTATGCCCACATAGGTAGGTTTGTAAGAAAAAAGCAAATGAACCTATCAAACAAGAAAATTCTGGTAACAGGTGGAGCATCTGGGATCGGGTTAGAATTGACTAAATCACTTGTGGCTCAAAATTGTAAAGTGCTAATATGTGGTCGTACGAAAGATAGATTGGATGAAGTAAAAGCACAATTCCCATCTTTGGTTGAGACCTTTCAATGTGATTTGGCGGAAGAGAATCAGTGCCAGTCGCTAGTTCAATGGATATGCAAAGAGCATTCGGATTTATCTGTTTTATTCAATAATGCCGCTATTGTGCATAATGAGGCTTTTCTAGATGGAGACAAAGGCATTGAGAAAGCAAGGAAAGAGATGGCTGTCAATTTCTTTGCGCCAATGTATTTGATAAAGGAGCTCCATCCCATTCTTTCAAAAAATGAATCTCCAGCCATAGTTAACATTACAACAGGTTTAGTTTATACGCCAAGAGCTTCTTATTCGTTCTACAACTCCACTAAAGCAGCGTTGCATTCATTTACCCAGGTACTGCGTATGCAAACAGCTTCTTCAAATCTGAAGGTTATTGAGGTGATGATGCCAGTCGTAAATACAGCATGGCATAAGGGAGAGATTCCCAAAATTGCCATTTCAGCAAAAGAAGCAGCAGCACTGCTATTTAGTGCGCTAGCTAAAAACAAAAGTGAAATCCGATTGGGAAAAGTAAAATTGCTTTATTGGTTGTCCAGGATTGCTCCAGCTTTTGCACTAAGAAAAATTAATAGTCTACAGACTAATTGATTTTAACGATTGTACTGTTAGAATCATCCTGCCATTTATACAGTCCTGATAAATGATCTGAATTCATCGTAATGGAATTGCTGTAATGCATCAGACCAACCTTGTCTCTACCACGATAATACACAGTTGATTTGCTTCCGGAATCCAATTGGTATTCATATTTGTAGGGTGAGGTAGCCTTCATAATAAACTTTATGGAGTCAGCACTAGGACTGATTATTGAATAGGTGCCATCAAAATCCCCAATAGGTTGATTCTTTTTGTTGAGTCTATCAACGATATAGTAGAGAGTGTCCTTATCCTCCACGATTTGATGAATGAGTTTTCCGTTTCGGGTATTCATAAAGAATTTTCCAAAATCAGGATTGGCAGATGAATAACAGATCAGGTTCTTGAAGGAGCAATTTTCGTTTTTATAAAGTACCTGTTCGAAGCCTTGCCAATTAACCTTTGCTAAACCTCTATCGAGGTTTACCTCAATTCTATATTTATCAGCCACGACGTACTCTCCTTTGAAGTCACCCTTTGTGCTGAAACTTGTGTCCGCATCTAATTGATAAATGGTTGTGGTGATCGGTAGGTATTCCTTCGGAGTTGCTTGCTGATATGTAGTAGGAACTTTGACTTTTGAATCGGTAACTACTGTTTGATTATTGGAGTTGCAGCCATATACCAATGGCAATAGGAAGATTAAAAAATGAAGTTTCATGTGTGGAGGTTTAAGCTTTCTTAATACCTAAACATGAAACTTCATGGAATGTTTCATTTAATAGTTCAAATTAATATTAAATTAATACAATCATTTGTGCATATAGCCAAGCGTAGCTGCCAGCATGGATTTTACTCCTGTCAGCATACTGCTATCATCCACATAAAAATCTGGTGTGTGGTGAGGAGCAGCATTAGCTGGGTCTTTATCAGCGGGACAACCTCCAACAAAGAAAAAGAAGGCCGGAACCTCGTTGGCATAAAATGAGAAGTCCTCTGCTCCGGTCATGGCCTTGCGAAGCGATACGTTATCTCCACCAATAGCCTTGGAAATGAATGGAACGAGCGTAGCTGTAAGCTCTGGATCATTGTATGTTACCGGAACATGACTTTCTATTTCCAGTTCCACTTCAGCACCCATAGCTTCGCCAATATTCTTAGCCACCCTGTGGAAATCCGCATGAAGCTTCTTTTGCATATCAGGATCCAAGGTTCTGATGGTACCTATCATTTCCACCTCTTCGGGGATGATGTTATTTCTTACTCCACCTCTGATTAGCCCTACTGATAAAACAGCAGCTTCTTTTGTTAGCTCGGTGTTTCTGCTGATGACCGTTTGCATGCCGGTAATGATCTGACCAGCAGTGACAACAGGATCTATGCTGCTCCATGGTGTGGAGCCATGAGATTGCTTTCCTTTGATTTTCATCACCCATCTGTCAGCAGCAGCCATGGTGCCACCGGGTTTGTAACTGACAGTACCCACAGTCGTTTGTGCATTGATGTGCAAGCCAATCATGACGTCAATGTCGGGATTCCTCATGACGCCTTCTTTCACCATGAGTTTTGCACCACCTTCTTCACCTGGGGGAGGTCCTTCTTCGGCAGGTTGAAAGACAAATTTCACTGTACCCTTCAAATCACTTTTCATTTGACTTAGTACTTCGGCTGTAGCCATGAGTATGGAAATATGGGTGTCATGACCACACGCATGCATTACGCCAGTTTCAATTCCATTGTAATTGGATGTGGCTTTGGATTTCCATTCTAAATCCACTCGCTCAGTCACTGGCAATGCATCAATGTCGGCCCTCAATCCGATTACCGGACCAGGTTTTCCACCTTTTAAAATGGCAACCACACCGGTCTTGGCTACACCTGTTTGGACTTCAAATCCCAAACTTTTGAGGTGTGCTGCAATCTTCACTGCTGTCTTGAATTCACGATTAGATAATTCTGGATTTTCATGGAAGTCATGTCTCCATTCAATCATTTTAGCCTCAATGCCTGCAGCCAATTTGTTCGCTTTATCAGAGACCTTTGCAGGCTGCCCAATTACCTGAATAGCGACTAGAGTGGTTAATACAATACCAAAGAATTGTTTTGTCATACTTTAAAATTTTTCGCTCAATACCTCAATATACTTTGAATCGATTGAAGATGGTCGCAGTAATCCGAAAATGTGACTAACGGCATATTTGCCTAGTTAAATTGAATATTTTTCAATGAAAACTGATGAACGTCAACAATGTGGGTTGATTAAGGAAATTGCCAATCTGTATCAGCTAAAGTGGTTATTTGCTGGCTAGTTGCCGGCTCGCCTTCTTGAGATCATTTCGATTTATGGTCATGGTGCCACATTGTGACCAGTATTCACCTTGTGGAAACTTAGAAAAATCGTAATTGGAGGTGAACTCAACAAAGTGCTCCGTCATTTCCGGGAATTTTAAGCCATCTAGCCAATTAAACAGAACGTAATCAAGCTGCCCATCTTCCGCAAAATTCAAGGTGAAGTAAATGGAGGCTTTTCGTTTCTCAAAGATGAACTCGTCGTAATCAATGGATGCAATAAATTCATCGGAGAACTTTCCCCAGTTGATGACTACTTTGGTATCTCTTTCTGCAGAGGAAATGTTGAAGAAGTCCGTAGCTGTTCTATTTGGATATTGCGCTTCAAGCGAATCCACTATAGTGGTGTTATTGTAAAAGCGATAATCGGTAAATTCAATCCCATTGAATGTTTTGGAGTAATAGGAATCAGATGATTGCGAAAATGACGGAAGGCAGTAGCTTAAAACAATCAGGTTGCAAAGAATCGTAGATTTCATTAGGCTTAGGAAGTTAGTACAGCCCTAATAACGCGAAGTGTGGAGTTTATTGTCTTTAAAGAATTTGAGGGGTTCGGGTTATTCTATCTTCTTCCACTCAGTTACCCCATTTTGGTCTGCAGTAAATCCGGTGACTTCTCCTTCATCATTTCGAATGAATTGAAAGGAGGCATTGACCGCTTTCGACTCCATTTGGTCGGTATCGATAATGGTCAGTCGCGTTCCGGTTCCCTTTGCTCCAGGAAAATCCAGCACAAGTACATCATCTACCATGAAGATTTCGATTAGTTTGGAATCTCCTTGAAGTTGGTAGGTACCGAAATACTCCTGGTATTTGGCAAAGACCAGTTGGTTTCTGTCTTCAATTTCCAATGGACTGTTTAGGATAACGCTGGCCAGATAGTTTGCCACTTCTTCAGTTCTTTCCAGTGATTTGTTAGCGAGAATACTCACAAATAAATCTTCAGCAGGTAGATAAAGCCCGTAACTGGTGAAGCCATACATATTGCCTCCATGCTGAATGGTACTATGACCTAAAAGCTCTTTGATGAAAAAACCATATCCATATCCAGTTCCGTTGCCACTTGATGTTTGCTTTTCAGTGGTTAGATTTTCAACGACAAAATCACTAAGAATGGAGTTGTCATGTAACTCCCGATTCCAAATCCATAGATCATCTAAAGAGGAGACAATAGCTCCAGCTGCATAAGGGACCGATCCTACTACTTTAGGTGATGGCATCAGTTCGCCTTGATAGATTCGATATCCTTTGGGAATGCGTTTCTTTTTCATATCATCTGTATACCATAAGCTGGTGGAAGTCATCTGCAATGGTTCAAAAAGATTCTGCCTCATGTATTCTTTAAGTGACAGGCCGGAGACTTGCTCTATGACCACTCCGAGTAGTGGGTAATTGGAGTTGCTATATTGGAATTGTGAGCCGGGTTCAAATTCCAGGGGTAAATCCTGATAATAAGCGATCAGTTGCTCAGGAGTGTGTTCCTGGGAAAGTAAATGCATTTCCTTTTCATCAATGTCAAAAAACTCAGGAATTCCAGAGGTCTGGGAGAGCAGGTGATGGATGGTGATGGGGTATTCCTTTTCCGGGAAGTAGGGAACATACTTTTGGATGGGATTATCCAGCGATACTTTTCCTTGCTCTACCAACTGGAGGACGGCTGTTGAAGTAAATTGCTTGGTCATGGATCCTATCTGGAAGATCATGTCGGTAGTAATGGGCTTTTTCTTTTGGACATCAGCCAGTCCAAAGGCTTTTTTGAAAACTACCTGATCGTCTTTGGTTATGAGTACCGCTGCCCCAGGACCGTCTTCAGCGTATTCCTTTTTTAGGAAGTCTTCAATGGTTTGAAGTGGAGGAGCATCCTGGGAATAAAGTGAGAAAGAGAGTGTAGTGGATAGAATGAAAATGGTTAGTAATCGTAGGCTCATGAGTCATTAGTTTAGGGATCAGACTCAAGAATGGTGCCAAGGGGTGTGGCTATATTGTTTTTGCGATTTTAGCCAATATCCAAATTCCTTTCCTATACCAATAGTCACTTCGGAAAAAGAGTCGAGTTGGTAGAAGTTCACAAAGAGTTCGGCATATTTTGTGTAAAATGTGGCTTGACTGACAATTTCAGTTCGATTTCCATACAGAGCAACTTTTCCAGTTAGCAAAGTTCGTAGGGGTACGGTGTTAATCCAGGTTCCTAAGCCAACCACTGGAGCTGAGAAATGCCGGATTGTCTCTGAAACTCTATTATCAAACTTGAGGAAGCTATAACCAGCTGTTAACCTGAAGTTGCCGTAGTTAAAATTGGTTTCAAAAACGTGGATGAGGTACCAAGTTCAATCATCTCGTGTATTCAAACCTCAATTTTAACCAGACCAGGCACCAACACCCGAACATGGTCTATTGCCATTATGCTTCTCGCCGCTGCTTATGGTGTTTCTTAACCGTTGATAAAGTTCTCACTCATAAACACAGGCAGATTTCAATATCTTCCGGTATAAATCTTATCCTGTATATGAAGAAATTATTCGTTATTGGTATTGCACTCTCGCTGTTTACAGCCTGCAAGCAAGAGAGTCAGTCGGAGGTATTTTCAAAAATAAATTCGGAAGTCCTTCAGAATTCGAAAGCGTACGCCACCTTGCAAGAGGCATCCACTACCATAGGCCATCGCCTTACTGGTTCAGAAAACGGCAAGAAAGCCGAGCAATACACCTTCGATAAGTTTAAAGAATATGGTTTTGACGATGTGAAGTTTCAGGAATTTGAAACCAAAGCATGGTCGCGGGAAACAATTTCTGTAACTCTGGATGGCGACAGTGTTAAAGCTGTAACGCTGGGCCACTCGCCTGTGGCTGCCGATGTGACCGGAGAGCTGGTAGACATGGGTAACGGATTGGAGGCGGACTATGCCGCGAATCCAGGTGCCGCCAATGGTAAAATTGTGCTGGTGTATATCGGTGTTTTAGAAGGTAGCCCGGAAGACGCCAAAAACCTGCATCGCAGTGAGAAAACGGCAATCGCTATTAAGAATGGTGCCACAGGTGTAGTCATTTTTAATCAGGTTGATGGAGGGGTGCTACTAACCGGCACAGCCTCTGTAACGGGCGAATTGATTCCGATTCCTGCTGTTTGTATCAGCAAGGAAAAAGGAATGGAGCTGAAAGAGAAGTTAAAGGCCGGAATGCTAATTGAAGCACACCTGGCCATGACCAATAACAGCGATGTAATAAAAGCACGAAACGTGATTGCAACCTTAACGGGAAGTGAATTGGCGGATGAGAAAATTATCATTGGCGGTCACCTCGATTCGTGGGATCTGGCCACTGGAGCTATTGATAATGGAATTGGCTCCTTTGCAATCCTCGACATTGCGCGAGCCTTTACAGCCAACAACCTGAAACCCAAACGTACCATCCAGTTTGTCATGTTCATGGGAGAAGAGCAAGGCTTGTTGGGTTCTTCGTATATGGTAGATGAAGCCGTGAAAGATGGCTCTATCGAAAACATCAAATACATGTTTAACATCGATATGGGTGGCAACCCGATTGGGGTAAATGCCGGAGGCCAGTTAAACGATACCACCTTTTTCAAAAACCTGGGCGTGGAGATTGCCGCTATCGATACGGTGTATCAAAACAAGTTCAGTAATCGCTCGGGTCTACACAGCGATCATCAACCATTTATGCTTGAAGGTGTTCCTATTTTGGGGGTAGCCAGCAACCTGGATCGGTCTATCTACAAATGTTACCATGCCGACTGTGACGACTTTAGTTTGGTAAACGAAGAACACATTCGTAATACAGCTCGTTTCGGAACGATGATTTTATATGCATTGGCGAATGCCGAAAAACTTCCTGCAGATAAAATGGATAGTGAAACCACTAAAAAATTTATGATCGAAAATGGCCTGGAAGAGCCGCTGCGTATTGCAGGTGAATGGAAATGGGATTAATTCTCTAAATAGTAAAGGCTATCGGTTGTATTAACGATCGTAAGCCTTCGCTTTTTCATCATCTCCATCAGGCGGATTTTCTATAAATCTGCCAGATAGTATTAAAATGCCTTTCAGAATTTCATTTTGCTTAAGCATCAGTTGCAGGGGTAGGTCTATTTGGAAATACTCTGTTGATACCAGAAGGGCATTATAAATGCTCTTTTCATACATCCACGTTGCAAACTCGGATGACGGAGGGTGACCTTTCATTTTTCATTTTGGACTACATCAAACCTTTGTGAAAGAAGATATTCCTGGTCGTTTGATCGATTAGTCATGTTTAGCGAGTGAGTGGAAAATCGGTGACTTGGATTTTCCTGGGCGCAATGTAGGCTATCTACATCTCGTCAGTTGGTGAAAAACACCAACTGAGGCGAAGGCTCAGTAAGCTTATGGATGATAGTGTTTGTTGGCATCAGTTTTAATATTGATACTTGCTTTTACGCCAGTCGTATTTGACAACATTTCTCGAAGCAAGAAACAGTTCAAAGTCTTTATTCTTTCTATCACTTCCAAATCCCACAAGAGCCATTCTTAGTTTCTTACAATGTTTTAACACCTGAAGTTGTTCTGGAGAGACATTATTTGCTGAAGTATACAGGAACTCTTCAAGGTTAGTCAGATTCTTCAGCGATTCGACATTCTTTAAACCCTTCATCGTATTCATAATTATCTTCGAGAGTTTAGAATTGTGTTCAAATTGTGGCAATGATTTGACATTTCTAAGCGAATCCAGTTTTAGATATTCAAGATTTTCCAGTTGAGAAATAAACTCAATGTCTTCCAACATTCTTACTTGCCAAAGCTCCAAGTAAGCCAATTCCGGAATGGCAATCAGAGCTTTAAAATTCTGTGTTCCTCCTAACAAGAATCTTAATTTGGAGAGTTTACTCAGTTGTTTTAGAAAATCAAGGTCCTCCACTGTTATGGATCGAAGAACTAACTCCTTTAGTTCTGTTAATTCCGATATTCGTTCTATATCCCTGGTATAACCAGAGATATGTAGATATTCCAATTGTTTAAGATTTGAAATCGGTTCAAGTGAAATATTTTTCCTCTTTGTTTCGCTTAAAATCAAGACGTTCAATTGGTGTAATTCTCCAACAGTCTCTAGATTCTCCAAATCTCTGAAGTCGAGATATAAACTCTTTAAATTGTCAATGTCTTTAAGGAATTCAATGCTTTCTAAAGGGTTATCATCGTATTGAGTCAATCTGAGAGATACATCAGGTCTCTTTGAAAATAGGTGACTATTAAGATTTTCCCAAGTTTCCTTATTAGGTCGATTATGAAATTGAATTTGGAAAAGGTTGCTTTCCTTAAGAATCTTAGAGATGTCACGCTTATTCAGGTTTCGGTTGACATTAATGCAACCATTCCCTGCATTCACCCATTCTGAATTTTTGAAAATACTTTGGAACATGATACTAATTGATGCCAACGTCCAACTATCATCCGTAAGCTGGACTTTTCAAATATCTATAAAAGTATCTGATAGTACCTGCCTTTGCAAATAGCTTTGGAAGCTTATGGATGATAGTGTTTGTGTGTGCCTTGAATGGTGAATATAGTCCAAGGAATTGGACGATCCAAAGGGTGAGAGTCCCTGAAGCGCTGGGGTCGTGC
>PBTY01000029.1 GCA_002729235.1 Rickettsiales bacterium
TTGAATGACTCAGCATCTTGCTCACAGTTTCCAAAGGCACACCATTGCAAAGGGTAACAGTGGTAGCAAATGTATGCCTGGCCAGATGAAAGGTGAGGTTCTTTTCAATCCCGCACAGGTCGGCAATTTCTTTCAAGTAAGAGTTCAACTTTTGGTTAGAGATCATTGGAAATACCGATCCTTTCTGCAATGCCCTTGGATGGGTCTTATACTTCTCTATTATTTCCCAGGCTTTGGGAAGGATAGGAACCCTTACTGGCTGGTCAGTCTTTTGCCTACAGGTGGAGAGCCAGTATTCTCCGTCTATGCCTATGGTGATGTTGGAAGGCGTCAGGTTCATAGCATCGATGTAGGCCAGTCCGGTATAGCAGCTGAATACAAACAGATCCCTTACCCACTGCAAACGTACAATTTTGAAGTCTTTGTTTTCTACTGCCTCGAGTTCTTCATGATTGAGAAAATCCCTATCCACTCGATGAAATTTAAGTTGGTACTTATCAAATGGATCCCGACTTACCCATTCCATTTTTACGGCCATGGTCACCATCTTCCGGAAACGTTCCAAGTGCTTCATCACTCCATTATTGCCAAGCGGCTTCTGGTGGTCTTTGGGTTTGTAGTTACGGAGGTAGAATTCAAAGTCTGTGATGAACTTGTACGACAATTCCGAAAGGAACATGTCAGTTGTACCGAACCGCTCTTTCAAAAATCTGTGGATGTACTTCTGAGTGGTGAAGTAGTTTTTCATCGTGCCCCAAGCCAGTGTATCTCGCATAGCCTGGTTGTGATAATCCACCAGCTTACATAAGGTGAAGTCTTTTTGATCTGTACCCAGGAACATGCTTTTGATGGCATCTGCAGTAATCAGCCGCTTTTGTACCTGCATCTCCTGATAGCATTCCATGATACGGGCCTGGACTTCATCCAAATAATGATTCAGCGATTTGATTTCTTCCCGGCTGCCCTTGGCCATGCCTTTGCTGCCATTCCAGTCGCTTGGTTTGATCCAGCGCTTCAATGATATTTCAACTCTGCGGCCATCAACGGTGACCCTGGCATAGATTGGGAGTAGGCCATCTTTGGCCTTGTTCGTTCTTGTGATGAACTGAACTCCGAAGGTGTTTGTAGTTCTCATGACAATTCAGCTTTTGAGTGTTTGTGTTAAAATGCTTCCTCTCGTGGTGAACTGCTTCCACAAGGTCACTCAAACAGACCTAAAGCAGTTCAAAATAATTCATGCAAGTGTCTGATTTACAGCTATTTGCATTATTCTGGTGAACTAAAATAAACCATTCATTTGGTTCACCGGATAGGTCTCATTTTTGCTGAAATTGTCTAAATCGAACTGATACGTAAAAAATAAAAAAGCCNNCAAATCGTAAGATTTGCAGGCTTTTNGGTTCTNATGAACCTTTTTTGTCGGGGCAGCAGGATTCGAACCTACGACCCCCTGGTCCCAAACCAGGTACACTACCGGACTGTGCTATGCCCCGAACAGTGCGCATTTGCCTTTTTTTAACCCTTCAGATCATCCCTTCGTTGCAAACGCGGATGCAAATATAGAACTTTTTCGAAGTAGAAAAAGTGTAAGTGAAAAAAAATNAAAAGTTCTTTTATGCAACCCNTTATGGCTTACAACTCTTTTTAGTTAATTATTAAAAAAGGTAAAATAAATCTTTATATATTTACATTACAACAACCAAAGCAATGTCATGTTCCAGCTACAAATTCGACCAGCCAGAGTCAAACTCCTGGCAGCAATACTCTTTTTGTTCTTGTTAAGCCTTTTTAGTTCATGTGCCTCTTCCAAACATCCAAAGAGTTACTCATGGACAGACTTAAAACATTCGAGAGAGTTAGATCACAAAAAGGGAAATCAACTGAAGCGAACGCAAAAGTCTTATGCAAAGCATTATAATTACTGATAATTAATGCAATTGTGTTGCATTAATTATATTTGCAGCACATGAAGTATAGCGACCTTAAAAAAGTTCTTAAAAATCACAAGTTGAGAATCACAGATACTCGAATGGATGTTCTCGAGTATTTTGTGAAACAAAGTAAAGCTTTGTCCTTTAGAGATCTTGAAGAAAGATTTGAGGGTTGCGATAGGGTAACACTCTATCGCACTCTGAATGCTTTTACAGAGAATGGCGTTTTACATAAGATTCCTGATGATAGTGGATACGCTACTTATGGTGTCTGCTATGATACATGCACTCATGATCATCATACTCATGATCACATGCACTTCAAGTGCACTGCGTGTGGGAAAATCACTTGTGTTGATCAGCATATACCTCAGATAAATCTACCTGGATATGAAATAAAGGAGGCAAATATGATCCTGTCCGGGGTTTGTCCGAATTGTCGTCTCAATTAAGAATGAGAATTGTGATGTTTTGGCTGATTTGTCTGGTACAGTTTACCGGACATACTCAGGAGTGTACTTTTCAGGTATCTGGGCAAATTTTTGATGTGGAAACGAAGGAACCAATTCCTTTTGTGACCGTGCTTTCCAGTGAATCAGGTAAAGGAGCTATTTCAGATCTAGAAGGTAAGTTTATTATTAAAAACCTATGTGTACCGGAAACCGAGTTGAGTATAGTTCATCTTGGATACAAAAAAGCTGTTCATCATCACGACGCCTATCACACTGATCCTCTTATTTATTTAGCTCCAGATAATCAACTGCTTGAAAGTGTAGTGGTGGAAGGTGATTACAACCCTTCTGAGATCCAAACAATATCTGTGGAACAACTAGATCAAAAACTGATCGACCAAACACAGGCGTCTAACTTTGGTGATCTAGTGTCTGAGATAAGTGGGGTTTCAGTGATATCCACTGGGCAAAACATTATGAAACCTATCATACATGGGTTGCATAGTAATCGGGTATTGGTAATTAATAATGGGGTGAGACACGAATTCCAGAATTGGGGAGTGGAGCATGCCCCTGAGATTGATGCAACGGGTGCAGGTTCTGTGCAAGTTGTAAAAGGGGCTGCTACAGTACAGTATGGGCCTGATGCTCTAGGTGGAGTTATACTGCTTAATCCAGAATTACCAGAACTTTCTTCTCATTGGCATGGGGAAGTAGGAGTTAGTGGCGCTACTAACGGACGTTCTGTTGGAGGTCAACTATCATTGTCCAAAGGTTGGAGTCATTTTGCTGTGGGAGTGAATGGTGGTTTAGTAAAACAAGGTGATTTAAGCACTCCAGATTATTTACTTACGAATACTGGTAAGGAAGAGTATAGTTTTTCATTTAGTACAAAATACCACAGAAAGAACTTCAACTTAGAAGGGTATTACAGCAAATTTTATCAGACTCTTGGCATTCTAAGAGGTTCAGTCAGTGGAAGCTTAAATGATTTTCAATTGGCAATTGATCGTGTACCTCCCGCAAATACCAGTTCCTTTTCATACACCATCAACAATCCCAAGCAGCAGGTTTCTCATGATCTGCTTAAGATCAAAAGTTATTGGATATGGGATCATCAAGATGTAGAGGTTCAGTATGCATTTCAATACAACAAAAGAGCAGAATATGATGTGAGAAGAACTTCACTTAACAGCTATCCAATAATTGACCTTGGTTTGGCCTCACACAGTCTCGATGTAAATCATCATTATCAAGTGACTGATCATGTGAGTACCTCTGGTGGTATCCATTTCGGGTATAAGGACAACAATATTCTCCCAGGAACCCGTACGGTGCCATTTCTTCCAAATTATGATGAGTTTGGGTTAGGAATCTACAGTGCTGGTCGATTGCAGCGTAATAATAAAGTGTTAGAAGTTGGTTTGAGGTTTGATCATCAAAACACACAAATTAGGGGTATTGATCAATTTGAAAAAAGATATGAGGGTGAGTTGAATTATTCGAGATTGTCTGGTTCTGTAGGTGGTAGGTTTGACATTAGTCATTCTGTTCAATTTAGCACTAATCTTGGACTTGGTTGGAGAGCACCTAATATCTGGGAACTTTATAGCTTTGGTAAACATGGCGTAAATATTGAATATGGTTTATGGCGCTATCAAGAGGTAAATGGAGAACTGTCTGCTAATCAGGTGTTGTCACAGGATGAGAAGAACGTCATACCAGAGATTGGCTACAAGTGGATTAATTCGTTAAGTGGTAGTACCGATTTGACCTCTTGGGAGCTTGCAGGATATATCAACTACCTAAATGGGTATATTTATGGGAAACCTGCAGGAGTCACTTCTACCGTCAATGGCGTCTATCCTTACTTTATCTACGATCAGACAAATGCACTACTCTCAGGATTTGATCTAACCGTGAGACAACAGCTTGGGTCAGCCATAAGGTCCGAACTTCAATCTAGCTATGTCAATGCCTTAGACCTCACCAATGAAGATACTTTTGTGGAGATACCGCCAATGTCTATCAAGTTAAAAAACACCTACCAATCAGTAATTAAAGGCCTTGGAAGCCCTGAGTTTTTCTTGTCTGGAAAATATACGTTTAGGTATTGGCAACAACCAAGGACTATTTCACCAAGGGAGTTTCAATTATCTAATACTAATGTGAACGAGACGAATTTTGATTTCACGGATACTCCTGATGGATTTTTTTTATTGGATCTGGGAGTGTCGGGTAGATTCAAAAAAGTAGAATATTTCTTCAGATACAACAATGTGCTAAATCAAAAATACCGTTTGAATACAGATAGGTTGCGATATTATTCGGATCAAATTGGGAGTAACCTAAAGGTTTCAGTGAAATATCAGATTAATTAATTGCAACATAGTTGCATATAATTATTATGTGATATACTATTGCACAAACAAATAGTCTATGAAAAAAATATTCTTCTATCTATTAGCCGGAATGGCAATAAGTTATGTTGGTTGTGATGATGACGCTCCAGAAGCAGAAGACTCTGTGGAAGTGATCACCAAAGTAGAACTCATTTTTAATCCAGCTTCTGGCGGATCTCCAATTGTAGTACAGGCTTTGGATGATGATGGAGTTGGACCAAATGACATTGAGCCATCGGGTGATATTAATTTGGTAGCAGGGGAAACTTACGAACTTTTTGTTTCTTTTGAGAACACTATCAATGGAGAAGATATTACTGAAGAAGTTGAAGAAGAAGGAGTGGAGCATCAGATTTTCTTTGGATTTACTGAAGGCATCTTTAGTAGTCCAGAAGGGGCTGGGAATATTCTTAGTACAACAGGTCAGGTCAATTATAAAGATGAGGATGATAACGGATTGCCTATTGGATTGATAACTTCCTGGGTAGTTGGTGAAACGAGTGGTTTTGGCTCATTTCGAGTGGTTTTGAAACACCAGCCTGATATCAAATCAGCTACATCTTCTTTCTCTGATGGCGAAAGTGATGTTGACGTTAGTTGGACTATCAATGTTCAATAAAATTTACAGTCACGGCACTAATAGCTTTGCCGTTTGATGATGCATTTCAACTTTCAGGTAGTCGGTTTCACCTATATATTCACCATCTATTTGAAAGTTGACTTTTTCAGTCAATTGAATGATTGCTTCCTTGCATTGGAACACTTCAAAAATACTTTGATCTGATTTTGTGTTGTTGGGATTGAAGATTTGTCCAAAGATGCTATCCAGGGTCAATTCTTTCATAATGCAAAGCTCAAATTTGCCATCTGCTACACTACCCTCAGGATTGATTTCAAATCCAGTACCATATCTCTGGCTATTGGCTATCACCAAAAAACTTGTCTGGAAATCTTTACTTTTTCCATCGTCTGAAATTTTTACTGGAAACTCCTGATTGATAGTTGGTAGTTCTTTGAAGGCACTTACTGCATAACCCAGAAATCCCCTTCTGTTTTCTTCTTCATATCGTTTAACTAGAGTTGCATTTAATCCCAGATCAGCCATGTGTATCATAGGTACATCATTGATCATTACTATGTCCAGATTGTGTGATGATCCTTTTCTGAGGGTAGTTAACCAATTGTTCATTGTTATTCCAAGATCTGTAGCCAGGCCATTGGCTGATCCAGATGGAATAATTCCAAGCTCTTTATTGTGCTCGATCACGCTCAATACCATCTGATTGATGGTGCCATCTCCACCTGCAATGACCACAACATCGGGTTGGTATGATTTAATTTCATTTTTCAACTTTTGNGGATCATTTTCACCTGTTGTCATCCAAATCGAGAAAGTGTCCTCCAAGAACTGATCTTCAATTGTTCTTATTAAATCATCCTTATTGATTCCTCCGGATACTGGATTTATAACAAAAAGGTGCTTTTTCATCTTATATGTATGATTTATGCGTGACATCAAGCCAACATTGAAACTGTATAAACCTATAGTTAGCCCTAACATAACTTATATCATGGGTCATGTGTTACGATCAGCTGTCGATAAACGTGACAAAATCAGCAATAACCCCTTTAGAAATGTGCTGGAAATGTTTCGACGATATCGGGTTAGGGGAATGGAAGGGGTGAAGGTAGAAATTAATACAGGGCAGCAGGTATATCAGGTGACTTCAGATGATAAAGGATACTTTGAGGTTAAAATGAAGAATCATGCTGGAGTTATGAAGTGCTTTTTACCTGATTTTGATCTTACTCAACACTTTACCATTCCAGCCATCCTTGAAGTAGATAAAGTGGTAGTGACAGATATTGATGATACTATTCTGATTAGTCATTCAACAAGCTTACTCAAAAAACTTTATCTCTTACTGACCAAAAACCATCAACGGCGCAAAGCTTTTGAAGGTATTGAGGGGCTTTATCATGGACTAATTGACAAGTCAAGCCTACTATTCTATGTGAGTAGCAGTGAGTGGAATTTGTATGATTTTCTAGATGATTTCATGTCATTCAATGGATTGCCTGAAGGGGTGTTTTTGCTTCAGGATCTTAAAAGTGGCATTAGAGATTTAATTAGTTCTGGAGGTGGGAATCACTCTCACAAAAAAGAAAAAATAGAACGACTGATAGCAAGTTTTCCCAATGCTGAATTCATCTTAATTGGTGATAGTGGGCAAAAAGATCCTGTTATCTATCAATCCATTGTGGATGAATACCCAGGTATTGTGAGATCAGTTTATATAAGAGATGTGCGAAAATCGCGCCGCGAATTGTTTCCTGGCCTGGTCAAGTATTTTGATTCAAAAGGGGTGGAGTTTCAAATATTATCTAAATAGATAGACTATGAACGTATTGTATGAAAACGATCATTCGAAAGGTGCTTTTTATGTAGAGCAAGATGGTCAAAGAAAAGCCGAAATGACCTATACATGGGCAGGTACCGACCGAATAATCATTGATCATACAGAAGTTGATGATGAATTAAGAGGTCAGGGTGTAGGATATGAAATGGTCTTCGCCTCGGTTCAGTTTGCTAGAGAACAGCAAATATCGATTGTTCCCCTATGTCCATTTGCAAAGTCAGTTTTTAATAAGTATCCAGAATTTAAAGACGTTTTATGAAAGTGAAGGAATATACCAAAGATGGGTTGGTAGTCATATGGAAACCAGAAGTTTGCATTCATTCAGAAAAATGCTTCAAGGGACTTCCTGAGGTTTTTAATCCAAGCAACAAACCATGGATCAATATGGATGGTGCNAGCCTGGATCAAATACNATCCCAGGTGGGTAAATGTCCATCTGGTGCTTTGAGCATTAAAGAATCTGACGAATCATCGGAAGAGGCANCCNTTGTGGAGGTATCGGTTAATGGACCACTTTTATTGAAAGGGAAGACTCANGTAATTCTGGAGAATGGNGTGATTCACAAACGAGATAATACCACAGCCCTTTGTAGATGTGGAGCTTCTGCCAATAAACCTTTTTGTGATGGTTCTCACAAGAAAATAGATTTTAAAGGTTAAGCATAATCATACAATTAGTTGATAGGCTCTACGGTAAATCCTTCAGCTTTCAGTAAGGCAACAACTCCTTGATCTCCTGTTAAATGACCAGCGCCGACTGCATAAAAAGTGCTTTTGGCCTTCGAGATCTGACTGATTAGCGGCACCCAATTCTTGTTTCTTTTATATAGAAGCATTTCCAGGTAGTTCTCCATTCCAGGACTCTCTGCCATTAGAAGTTCGAGTTGGTCTAAGTCTTCGTTTATGTAGGCGGTCATCAGGTCATCGTAATCATCTGGATAGTCGTCTTCTAATAAATCCATGATCCACACCATTTGATCCTCCAAAGGAACACTGTCAAATAAACCCATTTGAAATTCCACAGTCTCTAAGCCTTTGATTTCCTTGTTGTCTTTTTGAGCTGCACTTTGGATCAAATCTTCCATTCCTTTTGCACTTTCGCAAGAAATGCGTTTTACCAGGATCATGCTCATCAGAGCAAAAGGTTTCAGCACACCAAATTGTTCTAATCCAGCATTGTAATGCTCGATTAGAAAGTCATTAAGTTTCTTTTTCTCATCTTCATCCAGCTCATCTGAAAAATTTTTCATGTCTTTGTTGATAACCAATTTTTGCATTTTGCCAGCCAAAGCAGGGTCATCCATGTCTATTTCCAAGTAGATCTGTTCAGTATCAGTAATGGCTGTGGTTACTTTTTCATCCAACATATAATCGCCGCACATGATGTGAATGGTACCAAATAAGTAAGACGGATTCTTTAGGCCATTTCCAGTTATTTTCCAGAGTAATGATTGATCCTGAGCTTCCGCAGCAAATGTGATGGCTGCGAGAATTATTCCGATGAAGGTAGTAACTGATTTTTTCATGGTGCTTTTTCTTATTAGTCGGTTGATATACCACGAAAATTACAGCTTGTCTGATTTTTTTAGATCCTCATATTTCTGACGGACTTCATCGTTTTGATTTTTGATTTCCTTTTTATTGTTTTTAGCCCCAATACTGCTAACCACACCACTCAATAGTGATTTGCCCCAGAAATTAAAGATTGACTTACTCTGGTCTCTTTCGTTAAAAATATTACCATCTCGGACAAAGATGAAGTAAGGGTTTCGAGTATTGACAACAAAGGTGTTGGCAAAGAAGGTCTTAATGGACGCGCCAAAGCTTTTTGTATCATAGCTGTCCTGGTTGAGTACCGTTATTTTCAGATCGTCATAGTAAAAGGTCATCTCTCCTATAGAGTACTTATTATTGGCGTCAAAGTAAAAATCAACCATTTTAGACTTTCCACTTCGCACCTGTACAAAGGCCGTATTGGATAGGAAGTCGTTCAACTCAGTCAGATTCATGTCACCTACGTGTCCTTTTAAGCTGAATGCATCATCCGCCGCAGATAAATCAAAGTCTACAGACAAATCGAAATTTCCAGTTTCCATTAAAATACCATCAGCCTTGAATAGCATATGGTTATTTGCGGTGATATACTTTTGATCATTGGTAAAATTCAAAAGATCAGCATTGATCTGCTGAAAATAAAGAGTGCCTGGTAGTGTACCAGTCTCTGAGAATTCGGAGTGTGATACAAAGCTGTTGGCTATATGAATACTATCAATGGCCAGGCGAAAAGGGATTTTGTTAATTTGTGTTTGAGGGAGTGGCTTGTAAACTCCAGATTCCCTGGGAAGCCGTTTATCTCTGTGAGTGTCCAATATTAACTCGTCTATTGTCAGGTTTTTAAGCCTCAAAAGATTGTTGGAGATCAACGAGTCTATTTCGAATCCATTCATGGTTATTTTCTTCACGGATCCATCAAACCAATCTTGTTGATACTTTACTTGATTTTGAAACTCTCCACGGTTATAAATTGGAATCAATCTAAAATTAGAAAGTTCAACACTTTTTTGGTTATGGTCATAGGCATATCTATCCAAATGAACTTTGAATAAGCTGTCAGGTAGCGTGTAGTCAAGGGAAGATCCGCTGATGTCCAGATTTTTAAAAAGGTGATGTGAGAACTCTACTCTAATAAGCGAATCATAGATGAACTCCTCTATATTAAGACTAAGGTCATTGAAATGTACAGTATCTCCATGGTTCCAATCTTTGTTCTTTATTCCAATCTGACCATTCTTGAGTGACAGGTTGGCTATTTGAATATTTGGTGGATTTCCGGTTTTTTTTGGATTAGTTTTTACTCCGTATTTGATCTTAGGGTTAGTCAATTGCAAAGAATCCATGGCAAACATGCCTCTATCTAAAAGATGCTCGGTGATTAACCCTCTTATTTTCAATTCAGGAATACTCAGGTCCAACATGTCTGAATGCTGATAATCAATATCCTTGAGAGACAAGTTTCCAGATTTGGTGTCCACTATAGAGTATCCAATCCTAATGCTGTCCTCTAATTTCTTGACACCAATTACGGTTTGCTTAGCGTCGAACAAATAGTTTTTGGCAAAAAACAGATTCGAATCATTCAGCATGTCAAAATCATGAATCAAAACATCAAATTCCGAAGAGTTCAAAGAAAACCCTGTCAGGTTATTCACAAATTCGATGTTTCCACTTCCAATATTGAATGATTCAAAACTGATTAGGTCCTTCGGTTTTCCCTGTTTCTGAGTTTTAGGCGTTTCAATGATAATTTCGATGGCAGGTTTTTGAAGAAATCCACTTTTAAAGGAGATTTCTTGCTCATTAATCAGCTTATGAAAATTGAGCTGACGTAATCTGAGTTCTTTTGATCGGATTTTGTAATGATTGAATATGCTGTCTATTGTGTACGGCAGAAAGGTAAGATCATGGATGTCTAGTGTAGAGTCTTTTTGTGAAATAGAAATGTTACTACCTGATAGGCCATGATGAAGGTCTGGGAATGAAATATGAATGGTGTCTGCCTGAAAGTCTATGCCGGTAAAATATTCGTTGATAATAGTGTCGTAGTGAAAGCTACTTAATGTAGTACTGATGCTATCCATGTGAGAGATCACCCGATTGTTTTTGTAGATATCGACTTTACCTCTGTCAAGTCTTACTTGTTGAAAAAAGGTCTTGTGAATTAGTTGATCTATTTCGTTCTTAGGTATAGAACTTTTTTGATCAAGATCAATAATTATGCGAGGACCATGCACAATCAAAGAATCAAAAATAAAGAAGCCAGAGTGAGTTAAACTATCCATTTTTAATCCTTCTATGGCTAGTGTGTCAATGTAAATTGGGGTTTTGCTGTTTTTATGTTGTGCTACTTGATATAATTTCGTTTGATTAAAATTGGTGTCAATTTTAATTTCTTTGATTTCAATTTGTTGTGACTTGTTGGCGTATTTCAGGTCCTCAAGATTTATGGAGGTTGTTTGCCAAAAATCTATAAATCGACCAAGATTGAAACTATCCCGATCCGCGTGAATTTCATTCAATAATGTGCTAATCTTCTGAATGTGGATGGATTGATCTTGTAAGTCCAGGTTGACTTTACTTTCTGTTAGATTGAAGTTTTTAATCTGGTAATTATTGATAAGTGGGTTGCCATCCGACTTGAGCTTGGATTTGATACTTCCATCAATGGAGGGCTTCATCAGCAGAATGCTCGTTGCATGTAAATTTTGGCTGAGCCATAAGTCACGAAAATCAAGACCTTCAAAAAAGATCTTTGGCGAATTGATGGTCAGGCTACTACCAAGAGTGTCTAGATTGGTAATATCTATATCCAGATTTAGAATTTGAAACGCAGAATCGAAGGAGGATGCTTCAATGTGTTCTACTCTGAGCAGTCGGATAGAGTCCATTCCAAACAGGTCGGTTGATTCTGCTACCAANTTAAATTGATCGAAGTATTCTATTTGTAATGGTTTCTCTAGAAAGGTAGAATCTATATAGAGCCCATCGATTGATACATCTAAGTCGGCTGACGTGAAATGTTTTTCATCTCCATCAAAATAATGTTGATAGGTGATTTNTCCATTGTCAATAAATGTTTTACCAATATCCAGACTGGNGAATAAATCAAACAAATAGGGNACCAGGTCTTTATTTCCAGCTTTTCTGGTTGTTCGTTTGATGTTGATTTCTGGATTGAACACTCGAATGGAATCAAGTTTTAGTCTATTTTCATGATAAGCCATTTTGAAGTCCAGACCTCTAAAGTTAAGCTCTGGTATCTTTACATGATANTCGTTATTAGCAGAACTATTGCGAGGATGGAGATTGATNTCTCGAAAGAGAATGTTTTGTGATTTGGTGGAAATGTCCAGGGAGCCAACATCTACTTGGTGTATGCTATCTCCAAACACAAATTGCTGATTGGTAAGCCTTAATGTGATGTTATCTGTAAATAAAAACTTGTTTTTATAATTAGCGCTATCCAGTCTAAATTGACTAACTCCAAAATCAATTTCTTTTAACAATAAGTGAAATTCTTTTTCACGAAAACTTCGGTAATTGACTGTTGCATTGGAAATGCCGAGGCTATCAATTTCCAGATTGAATAAACTGTTTTCGATAAGCTTGAATAAATCTCCTGATTCAATTGAAAGGGTTGTTTTTTGATTGTCAGCAAATGTTCGGCTAATATCAATTCTAGGGTCTGTCAGGAATATTTGCTCAAATCCAAGGGTTTTATTCCAGTAGATATCAAAAATGGATTTAACCGAAACTTCTAAATGAGGAATTGAAATGGTATAGGATCGGATNGAGGTATCATTGTCAATTGGACTGAAGATCAGCTTATCAATAGATATTTTTTGATTAAGTGCAGAAATATCAAGTGATTCATACTTAATCTCATATTTGTTGTCAGTTTGTTGTTGAACAATCTCTTTCAGTAGTCTACCTGAGAGTTCCGGGCCATAGATATTAATGAGATAGTACAGGCCAATGATACCAGCCAAAAGAATCAGGGCCATTGAACTTCTAAAAATAATTTGGGAGACTCTTTTTTTGCTGGCGGTCATTGAGGTGAAAATAATTCAATTTCATGGAAATTGTTGTGGGCTCACTTCGATATTTCTTCTCAGTATTTTGAAAAAAATAGATGATTACGTTATATTTCAGGTAATGATCATTCTGATCAGCGGTGGAAAATAGGGCTACACTTTAGACAGTGTGGCCTTTTTTTATCAATTGATATAAAAAATCTTCGCAAATCCCTCTTAATAATTTGNAATACTATCAAATGATAGTATATTTGNGAAATAGATAGTGAGTATCTATTTTCCATAGCTGGTTCTTAATGAGGGAGGGTTACAACAAGTAACCCTTCTTTTTTATAGGTAAATTTCTTATTTTAGTATCCAGTTACTTTTTTCAATGGCAATTAACGATCGCATATCAGACTTAATCAGTGATTTAGACACAAATCCGAACTCCTTCGCGGATAAAATCGGTGTGAAAAGTCCTGTGATTTACAACATNATAAAGGGGCGCAGAAGCAAGCCCAGCTATGATCTATTGCAAAAAATACTGATAACCTATGGTGCTATCAATGCTAACTGGCTCCTAAAGGGTGAAGGTCCTATCTGGAAAGAGAATAAGGATAGCATTGCTTTAGATCAAGGATACGAGAGTATCGAAAACAGAATCATTAGTCTGGTGGATAATTTAAGAACAGAGTTGGGACTAAACCCTTCTTTGGAAGAATTATCAGAGTTGATCAGGACACTGTTGAAAGAAAATATGCATCAGCGTAATAAGATTCAGGCATTGTATACCAAGCAAGATAAGATACTCGAGCTGTTGCGTAACAAGCTTTCTCTAGATCTGTAAAGATCCAAAATTTTTATTCTTTGATTTTTATTAGTTGTGAATAGCTAAACTTCTGAGTGAAGTTCTAGTTCGTGTAACTCACGTGCCAGAGTGATTTTCATTCTCTTTTGACGATAAACTACCACGGAGAGGATGATTAGAAAGAAGGAGGCAGTACCACCGATACCAAACTTAGCTAGCTTTTCGGTACGCTTTTGCTCCATGTCAGCGGCAAGAAGATCATAGTAGCGATCAGTGAGGAGTTGGATGTTATATAATTGTCCTAGTTCAGCTATTTCCTTCTGCTGTTCTATATATTGTTCAAGTCTTGTACTATACAATTCCTTATTTATCAAGGCTAAATCTAGATTCCCTATTGATTGATAAGCCTGACTTGCCAAGTTGAATATTTCATACGACTCAGCATCTTGATCTCCATTTTCAACTAATGCTATTCCAAGATTAAAATACTTTATAGATTGGTCAATATTGCCATGGTTAAAATAGATGGATCCGATATCTGAATAACTTCTCAATAACCATCGTGGATAATTGAACTCTTTGCAATAATTGATTGATTCCTGAAGATGTTTGAGCGCTTCCTTATAATTTCCCTCATTACTTTTTATAAGAGCGAGGTTTTGCAAGCTAATAGCATAAACCTTGAGACCAATTGATGTTGTATCCTGGATTACTTCTTTGTAACTTCTTGAGGCTTCTTCATATAATCCTAAGCTTTGTTGAGCCCATCCAAGTTTATTCAGTAAAATTACATTTCTTTCAGGCGTGATAATATGATTTTCTCTAATAGCAGCAATTTCGTGGATAGCTTCTTCAAACATTTCTTGATCTAGATAAAGAAATACTCTATTGCTTAAAAAAGAGATGATTTGTTTCTCATTGTTAACTTCGCGAGCTAGGTTCAGTCCTTCATTCAAGAATCTGTGTGCCAAATCAAAATGCTTATAGTCAGCTAAAAGAGTTGCCACATTTTTGTGTATGGAAATAACATCGGCTTTTAGTCGCTCATCACCGGACATTAATCCATATCTAGCTCCTTCTAAATAATAAATTATTGAATTGCCAAAGTCGTCAGTATATTCACAAATATATCCCAGTAGATAATAAATCTTAGTTAAGTGATAGCGGTCGTTATTATCCTTGGCTTCATCCAGTAATTCTAAGCTTAGCCTTTTAGCTTCAGTAAGGTTGTCTTTCAAAAAAATATCCATAACCTCATTGTATCTATTCTCAATAGTTTGAGAATAGACCAATAGTGATCCAACGCATAGCAATCCGGATAAAAATATTTTCTTTAGCAATGCTTATATTTTAAATCTGAATTGAAAGTTAAAAAAAAGTCATGATAATGATCATGACTTTTTCGACTAATTATTTAATCACAACGTTATATGTTTAATTAATTACCACCATCACCGGTTCCAGGTTTGTCTTTATCTGGGTCGTCACCAGTTGTGTCGTCAGCATTTATCGGTTTATTAATTTCTGTATTGTCAATAATCTCGTCCATTGTTTCATCTTGCGCACAAGATCCTAGTGTTAAAGCAGTTGCAAAAAGTACTAGTGTGTAGAATCTACTTAATCTGTTCATAGCATTAAAATGTTTTGTTGATAATTGGTTTAAATTTACAAGGTAATCAATTGTGATGTTGGATTCAATACCGTTAGTATTGAACAATTTACACACAGTTAAAAACCTTATTATCAGTTTCTTATAAACACATTTATCACTATGTTAAGACGCTTATCCACAAAATCCATTGTTAACGGATTCATGCTTGTTGCCATTGGATTTATCATGAGCTTTTGTTCTCAGCCTAAAGACAGCTGGGAGTCATTTGGAGCTGAAGTTCCTTATGAAGAGGTGCCAAATACTTCGGAGTTTTTAACTAAAGTTTCTGCATCTGATACGGTTGACGTGAAATTTGTTGGAACAATCGAAGAGGTATGTCAGATGAAAGGTTGCTGGATGACTTTGAAATCAGAAAGTGGCGAACGAATCCGTGTTACTTTTAAAGATTATGGATTCTTCGTTCCTAAAGACGCAGCAGGTCGTGAAGTAATTATTGATGGAATTGCTTCTCTTAAAGAATTGGATGAAGAAACTGCAAAACACTTTGCAGATGATTCTGGAAGAGAATTCAATCCAGAAACAGACATGAAAGAAGTATCCATTGTTGCTTCTGGAGTGTTGATCAAAAAGCCAAATCAGCTGTAAAAGCTTTTTTGCTTCTTTTTCATAAAGAGTTGTCTAAAGCTATTTCCTGACATTGCTCCCAAAGCACCTGCCAGCGCTCCTATCAGGCCTGCCAGAATCAACAAGAAAATGGGATCATCGAATGGGAATAGCTTTATTATTTTTTCCGAAAGAATGGATTCGGTTTGGATGTCAATCATCCAGGCAAAAGTCATCCATAATAAGCCTCCACCAAGGAAACCTGCTATAAACTGATTGATTCCATTGCCTGGAATGGCAAACCCTACCAAAAAGGAGATTACGATTAAAATCCACCATGGCAGGTACATGGACAGGAGATAGGATACAGCAATGATTAAAATGATTCTTGCTATCAGTTTCATGTTATTTAGCTTCAATGGTTTGAGTGAATATCACCTTGTCGCTATTGGAGATATCTCTACCGAATAGCAATTCATAATAATTGGCTGTGGCCCAGTTCTCAATCATGTGACCATATAGTGGACTTCCAGGGTTTCCAGTCTGACTTCCTGGATATACTCCCCAGGCCTTAGTCCCATTTGGATCAAGTTCTACAACCATTCTCCAGGATGGGCCATGCCCTTTACTTGCGGCATTCACAATACCTCCATATCCACCTACGGGGACCTCTGAAACGGAGAATGGATCTAACCGAGCTAGATGTCTAACAGTCGTATTTTTAAATTTGTACCAACTATTATCCTCTCCATGTATTTTCACCCAATTTTCCATGGAATCCAATGCGTTTTTGAAAGTGATATTCATTAAGTCAGCTGTACTTTCTTTAGTAGAGGTGGAAAGAAGATCTGCGAAAACGAAGCTAGAATCGTTTTTGAATCGATCAATAGTCACATATTTATTGGGTCTATCCACTTCTATGCTAATGGTGTCAAATTCATCCCATGTATTTCTGTACAGAATGTCCCACCAAAGCTGATAGGCACTTGGAGCCTTTAGGTTTGGATCGTTGAAATAATCCCATTCATTTAAGGTTTTGAAGTAATTCCACTCTTTGGTAGTGAAGCGGCTAGTATCTAAATAGGAGAGCATCATTGGAAGACTCTCAGAAGCCATGTAATTGTAGTTGTCGTTTTGTAGCTTCATCATATCCTTTGGTAGGATATCATTTAATACTCTCAATCGATCATTGATTCGTCTTCCTCTATAATATTCATAGTTATGATCATATACATAGTAAGGATACAAGCTATCCACCGGATGTTGATTAGCTGAGGTTAAATAGCCTTGTTCCGGATTTTTGTCATACAGATACTGGTCAAACGGTATGTAGTTTTTCCATTCATGATCAATACTGGAGCCATCCATTAGGTATTTACCTTGCTCTTTCCATTTTACTGGAAACTTGCCAGGTAGCCATAGAGCAATATCTCCATTGGATGCTCCAAAGATGAAGTTTTGTGGAGGACCCTGAAATTTTTTCATTGCTCCGACAAACTCCTCGTAGTTGGAGGCTTTGTTGATATCATACATTGCATCAAATGTGGTGCTTGGGAAGTGGGCGATCCACTTCATGGCATAATTACTTTTTTCGTTATCACCTCTAAAATTTCGATCGTAGACTACCGGTCCGTGATGTGTGTATACAATCGTATCATACACTTTGCTTCCATCAACCAGTTTATACTCTTCGACCTGCTTTTCTGTCTTAAACCATTGATTGTTGTAGAGATACTCATCTCGATCTTGATCTCTGAAGTTAATGGAATACCAGTCCACCTGATCTCTCGGAGAATTAGTAACTCCCCAACTGATGGAGTCATTGAACCCAATCAGCATAATTGGAGTGCCTGGAACTGTAACGCCCATCACGTTCTTGTTTCCATCATTTAGGTGATATGCATACCAAATCGAAGGTAGAGTCAATTCAAGATCTGGTTCATTGGCTAAGAGCACATTTCCATTCTTGGTTTTAGCAGGTCCTACAGCGAAATTGTTACTTCCATTTAATGGATGCGGTTCGTATAATGTCTCTTTTGTTGGGATGAGAGGGAAGGTGATGTCTGGCTTAGTGACAGGAATTGGATCAAAATCCCATTTTCTTGTTTTCCTAATTACAGGGTCAATATTGCCTAATTGTTCAGGGTAGAGGATGTCAAACAGATCTTGACCAAAAAGCATCAAAGCATTAGTGTTTTCCAGATCTGACTCACCTCTAGAAAGCGTATTACTCAACATAGCATATGCCAGGCATGTTTTGATTGGAGACCACTCCTCGGGCTCATAATTCATTAGCTTGAATTCTACCGGGTAATCACTGTAAGACATCTTTTCAATGTAGGCATTTACACCATCACTGTAAGCATTGATAACGGCGTGTAATTCTGGTGAGGATTTGGTCTTCTCATAGAACTCTACGGTCATCCTTTTCAAGCCAATTCTTCTGTTGTACTTATCAAAGTCCAGAATAGCAGGATTATCTATGACCTCCGAGAGCCTACCAAAAACTAACCGGGCAAAAAAGTCCATTTGCCATAGTCGGTCCCGAGCAGTGAGATATCCTTGTACCATGTGTAAGTCATGCTCATTTTCTGCATAGATATGAGGAATCCGCATTTCATCATAATAGACCTTGACCGGTTTTGATAGCCCATTAATGCTTAGCTGCTCAGAATAATTGATTCCTGGCTTTTCAGCATTTTTCCAAAACCCTTCAAAAGGGCTTAAGAACTTACCAAGAGGAGGAATTCCAGCAATCCGGTTGTTCAACAATACTCCAAATGTGATGGTAAGCGCAAGCGAAAATACAAACCGAAAAGTCTTCATTTATACAGGTTAAATCTATCTATGAACAAAGGTTGAGAGGCGGTGGAGTTTGAACCTTTGTTGCTTAAAAGGAATTATATCGGAAAAATATTAAGAAAAGATCAGATTGCATACTTTTGAGTGGATTGTGATGCAGGATAATTCAAAATATCTCAAAATTTGGAAGCCTTTAATGGATAGATTGGTAGCGTTTGCTCTAGTAATTGCTTTGCTGCCTGTTTTATTGTTGATTGCTCTCATCCTCAAATTGACTGGGAGTCCGATTCTTTTCAGACATTCCAGACCAGGATTACGGGGTGAATTATTTGTCCTGTTGAAATTCACCAGTATGCGGAATGGAGAAATTACTTCTTTTGGCCATTTCCTAAGAAAGTCATCACTGGATGAGTTACCACAACTCTTCAATATTTTAAAAGGAGAGATGAGTATTGTAGGTCCCCGTCCTTTGTTGACTGAATACCTGCAAAAGTATGATGACCGTGAATTGAAAAGACATTTAGTCAAACCAGGAATAACCGGTCTCGCTCAGGTTAATGGTAGAAATGCGTTGACTTTGAAGGAAAAGTTAGTTTTAGATATTGATTATGTAGATAAAGTAAGCTTCCTATTGGACTTAAAAATTCTTTTAAAAACTGCTGTCCGGGTTTTCTATTTTGGACAGGCAGATTACCATACGTTAGAACTAGATAAGCATCAGTGAGTCAATCAAGAATCTATTTTTCACCACCATTTACTGATTCTAATGATCTTGTGGGTGTTAAGCAAGCCTTAGAAAGTGGCTGGATAGCTCCTGTTGGTCCTCAGTTGAAGGCTTTTGAAAATCATCTTCAATCTGATTTTGGATTTTCCAATGTTTTAGCGGTTACGTCCGGTACATCAGCTTTGCACCTTTCCCTGAGACTTGCGGGTGTAGAGCAAGGAGACAAAGTCTTAGTTGGTAGTTTTACATTCATTGCTGTAGCCAATGCTATTCTCTATCAAAAAGCTATTCCGGTTTTCATTGATAGTGATGAGGATAACTGGAATCTCAGTCCTCAACTTTTAAAGGACTATCTGACTAAACATGAAAAGCCAAAGGCGGTAATTGCTACTCATATTTTCGGCATTCCTGCACTGATTGAGGAGATCCGAAGCATATGTGAAGAGTTTGAAGTTATATTGATTGAGGATGCTGCTGAAGCAATGGGTAGCAAGTATGCAGGGCAAAGTGTAGGAAGTTTTGGGGACTATGGAGTCCTTTCTTTCAATGGCAACAAAATAGTGACCACCAGTGGGGGAGGTGCTCTAATTTGTAAACAAGATAATTGTTACCAACGTGCGCTTTTTCTTGCAACTCAGGCAAAGGATGATGCAGACCATTTTTCGCACTCTGAGATTGGTTATAATTACCGTATGAGCAATCTGCTAGCTGGTCTTGGGCTGGGCCAACTTTCGAAATTTGAATGGATTTTACAGCGAAAGTTTGAACTTCATCAGGCATATCGGGATAGACTTGAAAATACTGGTATATCATTTTACAATGAGACTGAAGAGCAATTCTTTAATCATTGGATTACACCGGTTTTGTTGGATGGTATTCATCCTTCAGAGGCACTTAGGAAATTCGAAGAAGAAAACATTGAAGCCAGACGCTTTTGGAAACCGCTTCATCTTCAACCATTATGTAGTGCTCATGAAAGAATTGATAATGGTGTTTCAGAGAGGTTATTCGATACGGGGATTTGTTTGCCTGGTGGTGTAGGAATGACAGACGAAGAGATTGATCGGGTATGCTCGGTTATACTATCGCTTTGATGGTTTGGGTTTGGGTTTGAACATGTCCTTGGAAAGATAAATCTCCAATTTCAAGTTTAAGAATAGGTATGAATCTTTATTGCTTGAGTCTCCTCGCGGATTTCCTGGACTAAGTTGTTCATACGCATCATCATTGATTCTGTCAATTTCGTCTTTTCTATTGCTTAACAACTCAGTAGTTATGTCAGGATAGGACACAGGGAAATTACCTGAGACATCATCCAAATAGTCCGAAAAGGTATATCGATAGGCGATTTCGGATATGAAATTGACATTGCTATTGATTTTCCATTTTAGTCCGGCGGCTCCGGGGAGTATGAGTGTCCAGCGGCTGTATTCCGTATCTTCCGTTTTTAATTCATATAAATTGAAATAGGTTTCTCCAATTTTAGCCTGAGGGCTAATGAAAGTAGTTCCCACACCAACAGCAATGTATGGATCCAGTCTCCAACGCTTGTGGTAAACACCTTTGTATTTTCTTAGATAAAAAACTCCCTGAACGGTCGCTTCATAGTTGGTTGACTCAAAGGAAAGATTTCGTTGTTTGGCAAAAGAACTGTCTGGAGCATGTTTGTCATGGCCTCTGATGCTGTATCTTCCTAGCTCTATTCGCGCAGCAATCTTACTCCAAAGTCTAACTTCTCCACCAATGGATACATTTGAAACTTCGTTTTGAAAGCTGCCATTGTGTTTTAGCTCACCACGATAGGAAGCAAACCCCAAGCCAGCAAATGCAGAATAGTACCGGTCATTTAAAGTAGCGGATAGGAAGTCCTGGCTCATAGCTGCAGAAGCTATGAGCAGCATACACACACCAAAAAGTACCTGTTTCATCATCCTTCTTCAAAATAAGGGAATTTTGATGAATAATGGGTAATTGCTGATTATTCTAGCATTTAAAAATTCGAACCGCTGCTTTCCTGGGTTCGAATTCATTACAAGTTATAAAACGAAAAGGCTGCCTTTTGGCAGCCTTTTCGTTTGGAGGTCTCGTCCCGATAGCTATCGGGAGTGTCGAACCACTATATTTCTAGTAAAACTCAAAACCTTTTAAAACAAGAAAAGCTACCATTAAGGTAGCTTTCCATTTGGAGGTCCCGAGCGGATTCGAACCGCTGTACAAGGTTTTGCAGACCTTTGCCTAGCCACTCGGCCACAGGACCATTTGTTTTTTGCGAGTGCAAATAAAACAAATAAGAAGTTAAACCGGAAGCAAAATGCTTCCGGTTTTTAGATATTATTCAGAATCTTTTGATTCTTCAGTTTCAGCTGAATCAGCTTCTTCTGCTTTTGGCTCTTCAGCTTTTTTAGCTGGAGCTTTTTTAGCAGGTTTAGATGCTGCTTCTTCCATCTTCTCTTTAAGAGCAGATAGTGCATCCAAATCACCTAGAGTTGATTTCTCAGACTCATTGTTGATTTTGTTCAAA
>PBTY01000030.1 GCA_002729235.1 Rickettsiales bacterium
GCCTACCAAATTATTGGAACTCAGATCTAATCCGGTAACTCGATCATTGGTCAATGTTACGCCACTCCAGTCCTGTAGGTTGGCTCCAGATTTCCAGTTGGTAGAAGTCCATGTCGCACCTCCCAGGGAATCATACAACGTCAACAATGCCGCTGAATCCAAGGCAGTGCCGGGATTAATTAAAGCAATTACGAGGTTTCCACTAGCAATGGAGGAATTGCCTACTGAGTCAGTAGCTGTCGCATGAATTGTATATGTACCATCTATCAAATCGGCAATTGTAGATTGAGCAAGTACCCAACTTCCATCACCGTTGTTTAGTGCAGTGTAAGAAGAACCATCTACTGCAACATCAATTGAGGCAGTAGGATCGTCCACAGTTCCTGTCAGTTCAGGACTTGTTTGGTTACTCACCAAATCATTAATTGTAACGACTGGAGCAGTTAGTTCTATGTCAATAGTGGAAAAGGCAGTGTCTGCATTCCCAACTGAATCTGTAGCCACCGCTTGAGTCGAGTAAGAACCTTCAATAAGGTCAGCTATTGTTCCCTGGGCAAGGACCCAGCTACCATCACCATTATTGGTTGCAGCATAAGTAGTTCCATCAACTGTTACATCTATTAATGCGGATGGGTCATCAACAGAACCCGTAAGCTCCGGACTTACATCATTGCTCGACAAGTAATCAATAGTGACTATTGGAGCGGTCAGCTCAATATCCAAAGTAGCTGTGGCAGTATCTGCGTTGCCAACTGAATCTGTAGCCACCGCCTGTGTAGTGTAAGATCCTTCAACAAGATCCGCTATTGTGCCCTGTGCCAAAGTCCAGCTACCATCGCCATTATTGGTTGCAGCATACGTAGCTCCATCAACTGTTACATCTATTAATGCGGATGGGTCATCCACTGAACCCGTAAGCTCCGGACTTATATCATTACTTGCGAGATAATTTATTGTAATTGCTGGTGCAGTAAGCTCAATATCCAAGGTAGCTGTGGCAGTATCTGCGTTGCCAACTGAATCGGTAGCCACCGCCTGGGTAGTATAAGATCCTTCAATAAGATCTGCTATTGTGCCCTGAGCGAGCACCCAGCTACCATCGCCATTGTTGGTGGCAGCATAAGTAGCTCCATCAACTGTTACATCTATTAATGCGGATGGGTCATCCACTGAACCCGTAAGCTCAGGACTGATATCATTACTTGCTAAATATTCTATTGTAACTGCAGGAGCCGTTGCATCTATTCCCAATTCATTGGTAGTTGAATCCGTTCCAATATTACCCAGTGAATCCGTTGCGGTGACAAGAACATCATAAATACCATCTGAAAGAGTCGTAATGGTGCCTGCGGCAATGCTCCAGGTAGAACCATTATTAGTGGCAGTGTACGTGTTTCCATCGACTGTCACCTCAATACCTGCATCCGAGTCATCGATAGTCCCGGTAAGTGCCGGACTTGTCTCATTTGTAAACAGTGTATCTACTGTGACTAAAGGAGGAGTCACATCTTCTGGGATTTCCGATAGTATCCATTCTGAACCCGTAACAAAATCAAAATTGATTAATACCCCATCATTGGCACTCAACGATGAATCTGCTGCAACAATTCCAGCACCAGCGTCGAAGGAATAATAACCAAGAAGATTTGCCTCATTACCTACAAGAGGCGTCACACGATCACTAAAATCAGATTTGGCAACAGACCAAAATTTTAATTCATCCAAGGCAGCATCACCAGCAAGTAGTGTCTGGACGTTAACGGTAGGGAATGTCAAACCATTAGCGGTACCAGTACCTGAAGCAGCTAATATTCCATCCACATAGATCATATAGGTAGTTCCCGATCTTACGTAAGCTAAATGGTGCCATGCATCGTCGTTTACTGGAATACTGGAAGTGACAAAACCACCATCTCCACCAGAATTCGTTTCTCTCACAAAAAAGTATGGATCACCATCCAATATCGCAGCAATGATTGTCTGAGGCTGTGCACCTCCATTGGCATCGGTCTGTTCGAATAAGTTTATTTGACCTGAAGTTGAAGAAGGAACTTTCGCCCACATTTCTATAGTGAAATCTGTCCAATCTTGCTGTATGAAGTTCGTGAAGAGAACCTCATCATTTACTCCATCGAACTGAACGGCATAGCCAGGATAAGGAATTGCATCAGCCAAAGTAAAGAATGAAGTAGAAATGATATTTGAGAAATTGCCATTATCTGCAACGAAATAAATAAAATATTCTGTAGCTGGTAATAAAGCAACATCTGTTCCTACATCAAACACTACAGTTCCTGATGGTGCATCAATTAATGTATTGGCACTGTACGCAGGGTTTCCATTTTCATCTTGTCCCAAACTTATGCGTGTAGCAGAAGGAGAGACATTAGAGTTAGTAACTACATATGAAATATTGGCTATTTGGGTATTATCCAACTGCAATTGTGCTGTGGTAGAAGTTGTACTATTAAGTGCTATCGCGCTTAGAGCAGAAGGATCATTTAGGACAAAAGTGAAAAGTTCAGAGCTACACCCTGTACCTCCTCCATCACTTACCAACAAAGTGTAAGCACCTTGAGCTAAACCAGCTAGTGTATCACCTGTCTCGCCTACCATAGCCGTTGTGGTATCAGCTCCCAGATACCATTGTTTAGTATACTCACCAGAACCGCCGGAAACGGCTTCACTCAATAGAATGATTCGTCCATCAACTCCTCCAACAGTTGTCGGATTAGTGTATGTAGTCAATGCGGAATCAATCACTGGGCGATCAGGAGTATCGAAGATGGTAATTGTCTTTAGGTCTACACAAGTACCCCCTCCTACATATCGTGTTACTACCGAGTATGTACCCCCGGCAAGTCCAGAAAATGTCCAGGCGCCAAGGTCACTTTGAATATCCAAAGCTGAAACAGTCGTATCAGTACCTAAGTAGAGCTCGAAATCTGCAGAGAAGGCTACCGAGTCAACGACATCAATAACACCATTTGGTGTTCCACAATTCAAGTTGTCAGTCCCTGTCAAATAAGTACGAGGAGAACCATCGTCTATGTATATCGGTCCTGCAACCGTATCAGAATAAATACCATTATACTCTACATATATATTGGTATACTCACCTTTGGATAACCCACTCAAATAGGCTACTTCAGTGTTGTCTATTGTGGAGGACAATTCTACACCATCTTGAGTGTAAAAAATATTATAAGTTGCACCATACCCAAGGCCAAATACTTCCATCTCTCCATCTGCTGATCCACAACTATAGGCATCATAAACGTAATCAATCGTAAGAGAAGGTCTATCTACCACAAACAATTCACTTTCTAAAACATAAGGATTAGTCAAGTTCTCCACCTTAACTTGAGCATTCGAGGTTAAAGGACCATCAGCAAGGAAATCAAAATAGTAACTCCCTGTTCCGTAAAAAGACATTGGGTTTCCAGTTTCTATAACTGTGTAGGTCAAGCCTCCATCTGAGCTGAAACTAATCTCTACCAAATCAGAAGTTGATACATTACTGTTTGAGTTCCATTCCACATTGATGTAGTCTCCTACTACCTTGTCATAGAATTCATATGGAAAATACAAGTATGGAACTATTGTAACATGAACAGAGTCTTTATAACTACCGCTTTGAGCTACACTTACGTTTTCAATTTTCAACCAAGCCCCTGTGGAGTCTGGACTATCAGTGTCCCAGATATAATTATTTGTTGTCAGTTGGCTTATTGTACTATCCTTAAGTAGGAGATTATACGTGACCCCACCATCATAACTCACACTGATTTCAATTGAATCTGTAGTGGCATATCCAAAATTGGTGAACTCAACATCTTGAAGTGTTCCTTCATCTATGATGTCATCTTGTACAGGGTTATCGATAATGATTCCTGTCTGGGCCTGGGTTGTATACGTCCAGGCTGATAGGGCTACTATTGCAGTAAGGGTTTTTCCAGTTAAGCTCATAACGGCGTTTTCGGGAATAATGACAGAATACTCGGTTGCGACTTGGAGCAGGCTTGGAGTAAACTCCAATGTGTTTCCTGACACTATTACGTCAGAAGTGACATCAAAGGTTTCTACCAAGGTTGAATCTAGCTTGCGCCAAATTTCAATATTCCCAGACCCAATTGCAATATTTTGATCAAAAGTTGCCTGAATTGGGGTATTAATAATTATGTCGGTATCCCCAATAACTGGTATTCTGCTCACAATAACTGGTGGAGTATCGTATGCCCCAGAGCTAATCCAGTCACTGTTGTCCATTGTTCCATTGAATAATCCTGTATTCAAAGATCCTGTTTGGTCAAAGGTCTCCAGATCTTGACCTTCATTAAGTTTATAGTAAAGTACTAGTCCAGAGGTGTCGCCAGGAATAGGAGCAAATCTGTCAGAGAAGTCTGATTTCACTCCACTCCAAACCTTCACTTCATCAACTGCGCCTTCAAAAAACTCGGTGTTAAATGCCTGACCTATTCTGAAATCATTCGTTCCGGCAAAAGTGGTCATAACAGAATCCGCAGGTGTCACATCTGTTCCGTCCAGGTACAAGCGAGTGGCTCCGGATGAGTTGTTATATGACACGGCAATATGATGCCAGAAATTGTCGGTAACAGTAGCAGTGGAGTTCACATTATCACCAGCATACAAGTCCACTTTCAAAGTGTTATCCGCAGCAAACCCAAAATGTAAATAGCTATTACTAGATGGGGTGGTGCCTACGGACATTACCCAACCCGTTTCATTAATTGCATCTCGTCTAGCCCAGGCCTCTAGTGTGAATGAACCGGTGGTGAAATCATAAATGTTCCCTACCGACACATAATCATCCGTTCCGTCCAAAACAATAGCGGACTTTTCATAGGTATAGGTGTCTGAGAATACTTCATTGGATGGTGCTTCGCCTCCAATTCCTATCACAACAGCACGCCACCAATAACCGGTATCAAGTGCTTGAATTGCTGTTGTATAAGTCGTTTGATCTAGTCCTAAACCTACGGTTTCATCGAGCCAGGTAATTTTATCATATGATTTTTGAATCTTGTAGTCCGTTTCATCTTCAGCATTATCTAGCCATGCTAACGTAAATGTGCCATCCCCATGGTCAATGCTTGTCAGGTCGGATGGAGCAACAGGCGGACTATCCACCATCGTAAAACTCCAATATGCCGTGTCTATTAATCCCGGATAGGCAACATCATCCAAAACGTAAGCTCCACTATCAATAGTGATAGAATATGTACCTCCTGTAACCAGATTACTAAAAGAGAACCAAACACTGTCTGACGGCATACCATCCATCAACGCCACATTGATTGACTCAATTACAGAGCTATCCGACTGATCGATGGCATGAACAAAACCAGAACCCGCCTGAACCGACGTGTTGAATACGAGGGAGAAGGTTGAATCTAAAGCGATATCTATTCCATTATTGGATGGGTATACTGTTTTAATATATGGTTGAGGCTTCTCAAGTGGTACCCCTTGAATCCAGATACTCGAGTTGTCAACATTAATTAAGTTTCCATCAAAACCATTTCCTGTTGAATCGCCCAAAACACTAAAGCCAGGTCCCTCAGACATTGGATAATAGGTGAACAATCCAGGAGCATCGTTAGCTACTTTATTGCGATAAGCTGATTTGATTTCGAAAGCTGATCTGGCAACATTCCAAATTCTAAATTCGTCAAAAGTGGCATCCGCATAATCTCCGGGACTTGGACCGGAATCATATTCCATTCCAATAGACCAAAGGTCGGTAGCAGTGAATGTATAATCCGGAACATGTGTCCCAACGAGCTCACCATTGACATATAATGATCCTGTAGAGCCGTCACTACTATAGGCCACATGATACCATTCTCCCAGTAAAACTCCATTGTAAGTAATCTCATCTGCCGCACTGACTCCATCGTAAATGGTAAAAATTCTTGACCCAGCATTGTTCTTATATAAGATCAACAAGGCATTGCCTCCAGTGGATGTATTAACTGCCAGCATTCCATCTTGTGTGCTTGTGGCGTCTGTTTCCATTTTTATCCACCACTCTGCGGTGAAACTAGATTCCTGGCCAGCCATAGCTGTCGCAAAACCAGACCCCAGATCTATGTAATCATTGGAGCCATCCAGTGCAACAGCGAAGTTGCTGATCACTTGTGCATACAAAGAAGTCCCCATCGTATCCACCGAAACTGTTGCCAAATACACCTTGTTTTCATCAAAAGAGCCACTAAAAGACCAGGTATCACCTATGACATTGGCACTGTCAAGCAACACCTTTCCTTGTGGTGAGAGGGAACCATCACTTTCGTACAGGTGCAACTGGACTTCACCCGTATAACCTCCTAAATTTCCTTGTAGCGTACCAGCAATGGTGGATGCGGTAAATGTTTGGATCACCGGAGGTAGAATACCTTTATTCAAAACCGCACCAGAGGTACTTGGTGAGTTAGCAACAATACCTTCGGCATTTTCATAAATGCTATTATTCAGGACAAAAAAGCTTTCGGTAGAACTCGTGCCAGATGTAGGTAAATCAAAATCAATAGCCGGACCATTGTTATACGCAATGATGTTTTCTTGACCTGGAAGGTTACCCCCAATCACAGAGAAACTTGGTCTGTATACGGCAGTAATACCTCCATACCCACAACCAAAATCTTCCGTACCGGTAAGCCCTGTCCCAATCACATTACCCTGAATTCTAGTATCATCAGAATCAAAGTAGATTCGAATTCCCCACTGACCGGCGCTACCAATATAGTTGTTTAGTATACGTGCTTTGGACCCGAAGTTGATATGAATTCCGTCAGTGCTAGAACCATTACCTGGAGCCGAAAGGGTATCTGGAGTGAGGCCTATTAAATTGCCAATAATCACCACACTATCTGGAGTACTATTAAATGAAATACCATGAGAAGTATTACCAGTAATCACATTATTGAGCACTTGTCCATAGTCTCTATTACTTATAGCAACCCCGGTTCCTGAATTACCAAAAACTGTTCCCTGCGGTGTAATTCCGATGTAATTGTTTTGTACAATCCCGTAATGACCCAAACTGGATACCCCATCGCTGCCATTACCTGCTATATAGTTCCTATCACTTTCATTTGGTCCACCAACTATCACATTGCTAAGATCTGGAGCAACTCCTCCTCCTGTATTCCCAATATCAGCCCCAGATGGGCTTACGCCAATATAGTTTCGTCGGATGTGACCATAATTACCAGTTGTAAAACGGATAGCAGAGTAAGTTGTAGAGGCTCCGTTAAATCCAATAATGTTATCCAAAATCAAAACTGAATCCGAACTCACACCTGTCACAGCATAATTCGACATTCCTCCAGCCGTGAGGGTGTCATAATCTACACCAACCAAATTACCCTGGAAAACCATGTAATCGGCATTAGATGCATAAACCGAATTAGCAGAATTTAGAAAAATATTACCCCGCGACAGATCACCAACAATTAGGTGATGAGCAGAGTTAGCTTCAATCGCTTGATTGCCCCAACCATCAAATCTTAACCCGTAGATTTCTACATTTTCAGCATTGACTTCTAATCCATCATATAAGCTGTTGTTGCTTGGCCAATTAGCACCATCCAGGGTAATCATCATACCTGTGGAAGGATCCCAACCTGGCTGAGTAGAGCCATCAACAACTAGCGAATCATCAGTTATTGTAGGTAATAATTCAACCGGAGTAATGGTCCATGGCCCTGAGGAAATCATATCAAAACGGATGGTATCAGGACCTGGGTTGGTGTTCGCGTATTCTAATGCTGCTCGTAAGGACCCGACTCCATCATCCAAAGTGTTGACCACTGTAGTAGAAGAAGCAGGAGTCATTGCTCCGGAAACCACCCAATCGGTCGCAGCATCCATGTTGATTAGTGTTCCATCATTGATTGATTTCAAATCAAAAAGCCTGGTGCTTCCGGTACCTTTATCAAAAGGATAATGTGCAATCAGGTCAGGATAATCAGGGTGCGAATTGTCGATGCTCTGATAGATGTAATTTACCAACGTATCTTCTCCTAATGCCTTACCCCAAATGCGCATTTCATCTATTTGGCCATCCCAGTTTTCGCCTTTTGTAGCGATGGAATTATCTTCAGAAATCACAAAATCTACACCTGTTAAATCGGAGGTGGAGGCAGGAATTGTACCTACAAACGTTAGGGTTTGCTGTTGGCCATTGATATAGACTTTCAAGCGTTCCGCATTGGTGGATTGTGTGCCATCAAAGACCATGGCGTAGTGGAACCACTCTCCAGCAGTAACCACTTGTGAGTAGTCAAAGTACCCGTAACAGTTGGTGGTACCATTATGTACATAACTAAATAAGTTACCATCACTCCAGGTACGCGCACGAATCATGCTCGTGGTACTGGAAATTTTACCAAACATACCTCCAGTCGCATTCAGTGTGTCTTGTTTAAACCATCCTTCTATAGTAAATTCAGAAGTGCTATTCAGCTCTACAATGTCACCAACATTCACTTCATCATCTGTACCGTCAAAGTCAAGTGCTAATCCAGGAGCTACAATGGAAGATACTCCTGCGTATGTCGTATCAGGAGCAGCTCCACCACCATTAAATGTAGAAACTCTATAGAAATAATAATCTGGGTCAAAAGAACCAAAATCACTAAATGAAGTAACATCAACAGGCTCATCTGCTAGAATGGTCCAGCTTGATTTGTCATTTGATCGTTCTAATATGTATCCAGCTTCGTCAGTATCATTATCATTCCAGGAGAAGTCTACCTGAGTTGCCGGAATTAATGTTGCTACCAGTGAATCTGGACCAAACGAAGGAGTAATGTTTCCTGTGACAGGAAGTGAGTATTCTGATGTCCCTAAAGTGTCAACAGTAACGGTAGCGATGTAAGTGGTGTCTACCACAAAAGCTCCCGTGAAACTCCAGCTATCTCCTGTAGCATGCAGACTATCTACCAAGGTAATCCCCTGATCAGAACCATCGTGTTTGTAATACAAATGAACTTGAACATCAGCATTTTTTCCCGCCAAATTTCCTTGTACCGTTCCCGAAATAGATCCCGCGGTGACAGAGGTAATGATAGGAGGTTGGATACCGTCATTAACCAATTCTGAACCAGTGCTATTATTTAAAAAGTTGATTCCACTAGCATTGGAGAAAATGGAGTTATTCAAGATCTGGTTATAATTTGCTTTGTTGGTAGATCCCGAAACCTCAATCTGAATAGCTGGGCCTCCATTTATGGCAATCACATTCTCTTGTCCTGGTAAGTTTCCACCAATAATATTGTGATCACCATAATCCGAAATGAATATTCCGCCCAGCGAATTGCCCATTAAGGCATTGACCGAATTGGTACCAATATAGTTGCCCTGATAGATGTTGTAATCTGAATCCCAGATGGTCTCAATTCCCCAATCATTAGAAGAGCCCACTATGATGTTATTGGTAATGGTCTTATTACTACCAGCTCTCATGTAGATGCCTTCACCATTGGATGCAAGCAATACCAAGCCGGTACTATCGGTTCCGATTAAGTTTCCATCAACCAACAGAGCATCAGCATTATCTCGAATAACAATTTCTGTAGAGCCATTACCAGAAATTACATTGTTTAGAATAACTCCTTCTCCCAGACTCTCAATACCATTGCTGGAATTGGCAAGTATGGACAAGCCATCTGGACTAACACCCAGGAAGTTATTTTCTATCCATGCCTCACCGTATTGAGCAATACCGTCTCCAGTATTACCAGAAATGATGTTTCTATCTGAATGTAATGGTCCACCAATAATCGCATTGGTCACAGTGGCTTCTATTTCTATTCCACCTCCGGCGTTACCCAAACCGGAATCACCCTCCAGGTTGGTTCCTATATAATTTCCTTTTATCTCTATAGAATCACCTGTTACAAGACGAATACCATAGTCAGAGGTGAGTCCTCCTACAATGATGTTGTTATAGATTTTCACTTTATTGGAAGAGCTCGTCTCTATTTGATGCCCATTTTGTCCATCAAGAGTTGCGGTATCTGATTCTACACCGATCAAGTTGTTATAGATCTCAGTGAAATGGGACTTGCTTAGGTAAATAGCATTGGAAGAACTACCAACGAAAATACAATTGCTAATACGGGCATAGTCTACCACACCATCTGATGCATCAGATATATTAATCGCATCCAACCAATTATCCATTCGAAGACCTCTGATATCTGCAGCATAAGCATTCACATCCAAACCAATAACCGAACCACCTGGTCCGGTCAGGGAAACCATGTTGCCCGAAGCAAAGTCATATCCAGGCTGGGACGTAGCGTCTATCACGGTGCTATCACCGGTGATAACCAGACTAGCAGACAAGGCTATGTTCCATGGCCCACCTCCTGGTAAAGCAAACTTGATGGTGTCCGTACCTGGGTTGGTATTGGCAAAATCTATGGCCGCTTGAAGTGAGCCTGCTCCACTGGCAGCACTGTTTAAAACAAGTAGGTTATAATCCGGAACATCAGCACTGAATGCGTAAGAATTGACCCAGTTGGAAGTATTGCCAGAAAAAGCAAATCCACTTAATGTCCCGTCCAGTGCATTTGTTGTTAAATCGATTAGAGAATCCAGACCGGTATTGTCACCTTCAGGAAGTCCCTGATCAAAATTGTAATAAGCAACCAAATTAGCCTCATTGCCAACGAGAGGAGTCTGAAGGTATTTTCTCAAGCTATCTAATGGACGTGCTTCACTCCAAACCCTTACTTCATCCATAGATCCAGTGAAATACGATGGAGTAGTGGCATGACGATATCCCAAATGGAAGGGGAGAGTGGCAGCATTTAAGTTGGAGAATATCCCAGAGGTATTCTCATTATCTAATTGCCCATCAATATAGATTCGGAGTGCTGTTGATGGCTCATAGACTGCAGCTACGTGGTGCCACTGACCATCATCTATAGCCGTGACACTTGAGACGGTCTGTGAAGTAGTGGCTCCATTGTTTACCGTCAATTGTATTAAGCCCGTTGCTCCCATTTCTAGATTGGAAGCAATACCTGCAGCAGCATCACTATTTCTTCTACCCATCACAAAACTCTGGGCTGATGGATCTTTCTTAATCCAAACCTCATAAGTCAACGCGCCGGTAATCTGCAAAGCAGCTGGTGAACCCATGGCCACATAATCTCCAGCGCCATCAAAATTCAATGCATTGTCTGTAAATGGTATGTATGCAGAGGCAAATTCCGATGTTCCATTAGCATCGGTGAGTGTTACAACAATTTGATCCCCTGGAGAGCCTAATGTTCCCTGATATTTCCACGAACCCGCAATTGACGATATAGTGTCTATCAACGCCTGCCCCTGACCGCTATCATCTCCAATATAAATGTGAATCAATCCATCACTAACCACTGTTCCACCAATGGAATCATGAGCAATAAAATCAATAGATGGGGTAGTAATTCCAGCATTCGCTCCATTAAGTACAATTCCTTGTCCATTATTATAAATGCTATTGGCCTCTATGAATAATTGACTAGTTAAAGATCCATCAACTGATATGGCAGCACCTGTACTATTAGAAATGATATTACCATCTGGAAAAGCTCCTCCAATCTGGGTGTTTAGTAAATCTGAACGGTCATCAATTCGAAACCCTTGACCATTTGGCATGGCAACTCCATTAATGTTTTCTCCTATGATGTTTCGTACAACTGTAGTATTCTGCAATCCAAAAAACAGTTCAATTGCTGTTGAAGTATAATTGGCAATGTAATTATCCGAAATGACTGTATTGCTCGAGGTGAGATAGATGCCTTTAGTTCCAGAAGTGACATTAGCTCCTTCCTTTTTACCATCCAATCCAATGGTGTTTCCTGTAATTAATGCTCCGTTGTTAAGCCCATTTAAGGAGATAGCCACATGGGTAACATTGCCTATTAGGTTATTGGCAACATATATGCTGTCTACGAAGGTATCAAACACCATGGCGCCGCCATTAATTGTCATGCCTGTAGAAGTAACACTGTCTTGCTGATAACCAAAATAGTTGTTGGTGACAGTTGCCAAAGTCGCATCCACCAGACCCAATACTTCATGGGTTGAACTACTTCCCAATCCGCCAAACACACAGCTATCAATGGTAATATTTCTTAACTGACCTGATCCCGTATTATTCGAAATAATAGTAGAGCCTGTAAATCCTGTAAATTTGAGTTTTTCAATCGACACATCATCCGTTCCTGTGTTTGATTGGATGGTCAAGAAGTTGGTAATACTTCCGTTGATGGTAATCATGTTATCCGCTGCAAAGTCAAATCCTTCCTGGGTGGTACCATCCAATATAAAGGAAGAGTTCATTGTGGGAAGGGCAGAACTAATGGTCGCAGTCCAGGGTCCACCACCAGCATAATTAAAATCGATCCAGGTGTTTTGCCCATCAATTGCATTAGAGAAAGTCAAAGCATCACGTAAAGTACCTGCCCCAGAGTCGGCTGTGTTGTCCACTGAATAATAGCCTGCAGTTCTCATCACTGAAGTACCATCACCGACAGTAGTCAATGTGGCCGAATATGCATGATTCCCAAATGAGCCAGAATATGTGAATTTTTTGCTCCCTCCATCATCGAAAACCGTTGTTTTACCAAGATAAAGCTTGCCCTGATCATTGCTACAAGTATCAGTAGACTGATAAATATGGATTTCTGAACCAACAGGAATGGTGTCATTGACATACCCAGTAATCTCAGTAGGAGTAATGGAGGAAAAATAAGGTGCTTCAATTCCATGCTGTGGGCTGCCTCCATAAGCTATATCAAAATTGATACTCGCCTCGTTGTTACATGACATGGAGTTACCAATTATTTGATTGCCAATAGAGGTGTTGTACAGAATATCTACTCCAGGTGCTACGGACGAAGCTCCATTGTGGTAGATGAAATTGGCCTCCGTAGGATCCTCTCCACCTATGATGTTATAGCTTGCACCCTGAGTTAAGACAACACCTGCATTGTTATTTCCAAGATCCGTCAGCGTATAATCTGTCCCAATATAATTTCCTTTAACCTCATTGAAATCTCCCCCAACAAAGACGATTCCCTGGGTATTCCCAGTAATCACATTCCCTTTTCCTGGTGCACCAATTACGTTATATGAGCCAGTAGAATATAAGCCGAGGTTGATGGTTTGACTAAAGCCATCAATATGTAATCCATAAATTTCTACACTATCTGAACTAATTCGAATTCCTCCTCCATTCGTAGCATTTGGTGTGATTGAACCATCAATAACAATCATTTGACCGGTATTAATATCCCAGCCAATTGCAGTGGTCGCATCAATGACCATTGGTCTGGTAATAAATGGAAGAACAGTTGATAAAGTAATTACATCTCCAGCATTTAGACCGGAAAATCCGATTTCCACAAAAGGGTCAGTGCTTGCATTGGCGTCAAGGATAGCTTGTCTAAGTGATCCTGCACCCGAGTCATTGATATTGGTCACCTCAAAAGTTTGTGTGAAAGAAGGTGCCCAGGCAGGCGTACCCGTTATTGTTCCATCATTGGTATTGACCGACCGATCATACAAGACCGTTCCTGCATTTTCATCAAAGGAATAATAAGCTATAAGACCTGATTCGTTGCCAGCAAGTGGAGTATATCGATCAGAGAAATCAGTCTTTGCATAGTCCCAAATTTTAAAATCATCCATGAGACCATTCCACAAATTGCTGTCTCCATCTAAATCCTCAGATAGGATGAAATCTCCAGTAATTGATGAGGTTGAAGCAGGTACGGTCCCATTATAGGTTAACGCCACTTCTACTCCGTCAATATATAATTTGAATCTATCTGCATTGGTAGCACCGGCGCCATTAAATACCAGCGCAAAATGAAACCATTCTCCTGCCGAAACAGATTGTGAGTAATCGTAACTTGCATTAAATGTATTCCCATTATGCAAATACACATATAAATTACCATCACTCCATGTCCTGGCTCTAATCTGATCAGAGGCACTTTCTCTCATCACGAACATGCCCCTTGTTTCATCCAATGCCGTCTGATTATACCATCCTTCAATAGTAAACTCAGTTACAGCCGACAATGACGAAATATTCCCAAGATTGACTTGATCATCTACTCCGTCAAAACTTAAAGCTGAACCCGGATAGCTATCCACAAACCCAAATTCCACATTAGATGCTGGTGCATTGCCAGATCCATTGTAGGCTACTATTCGAAAATAATACGTGGATGCGGGAGCAAACACATAGGACGTATCATCCGCTGTAACCGTATCAATTGTAAAAGGAGATAAGAACAAGTCATCATCAGATCGCTGCACTATAAATCCTAGCTCATCCAAAGAGTTGTCACTCCATGCAAGCGTCAGCTCAGAGGATCCAGTCTTATAGACAATCAGATTCGATGCAGAGTCAGGAACCTGAGCATAGACTGATGAAATAATGAATAAAAGTAAGGCGGTAAGTAAGTTAGTTTTGGCGGTGAAATTCATAGTGTATAGTTACTCATGATGCAAGATAAAATCTTACAAAGTGAAATGGTATACCCTATTTACGGTAATTGGTTGATAATTAGATGAATACAACTATTTAATGGATAAATCAAAAAAAGACCCCTAAAGAGGTCTTTTTAGAAATTATGCTACGATGAAATAAAACGCTTAATGGCTGACAACCACCTTGAAGGTTGTAATTTTTTCTGCTCCTTCTCTACTATCGATGAAATTGAGTAGGTAAATACCTCCACTGATACCACTCACATCTAGTTGTAATTCCTTGTCATAACCTTTCTCGATTTGCTGCTCTGTGACCACATTTCCTTGCAAGTCAATTAACCTCACCACAACTGTCTCACTCATTAGTTTACTGTAAGCAATATTGACATAGCTGTTGGCTGGGTTAGGATAGACATTCAAATCTTTGAAGTATTTACGGTAGAATCCTAAACGCTCGATTTTCTGAACCACGATACCATCATCGGTAACCGTCGCTTCCAGAATGAGCACTTCGTCTTCAATTCCACCCTCGCCAATGGTAAACTCTACGTAGGAATCTTCATCCATTGGGATACCAGGATATTCGATATTGAAACGATAAGTACCATCTTCCAGGTTTGTGAATTCGAATCGACCTTCGTCATCAGATTGGACATAGGCATACAACTCATAGGTACCTTCTTCGTCATCCTGACTGGTTCGGCCCTTAGGTACGAATCTTCGTACTGAACAACCAGCTCGTTTTACCTTTCTTCGAGCATTGATTCTTCCACTAGTTTCCTCGAAATCTGACTCCACAGTTCCGGATACCTGCGCTGTTCCTCCTCCCTCAACAGGAATTCGGGCCATCTCCAATGTGTCCAGAAGGCTTTCTCTCAAAAGCAACGTATCCGCTTCTCTCCACAAATCGGTACTCTCATAATAAGTAGGTAGAAACTCCAATAAGTTATCTGGAGCTACAGCAATGAGGTAATCACCCAATATCAAATCATTGAATTCAAATCCATTACCTTCTCCTCGAATTATTTGAACCGTATCATAAGGGGAGCCGGGTTCTGTAACCTGAAGAGCATATCCCTCACCAGCTGTAAATGGTTCTCCACCCAAATCGAGGGCAATAAACTTCAAATCTGCACTTGCCAAGGCAGTTTGATATTCGCTTCTCAAGATTAAATTAGGTACTACCGAATTGATGACTCTTAATTCGTAGCGACCCATGTTGTCATAATTGAGAGAATCGATGAGCAGCTCTGAAGATGTAAGTCCTCCGACTGCCTGATCTGTTGATTGATGATTACTACGATACCATTGATACTGGTTAAAGTTTCCTCCAATTGTTTGACTTAAATCGACCGTACTTCCGACTGGAATTGTATCTTCAACCACCACCCCAAAACGTTGTTGATCTGCATAATTCAGGTTGGTAACTCCAGCATTAGGCTCCAGGTCCTCAAATGTCAACTTATTACCTGAGACGTTAAAACCTGTCATATTTGGCAGGGTACCGGTGATGTCAGGAATACCATCGATATCATTATCTGAGAAGTCTGCGGTGAGCATGCTTTGAATATCTATCACATCCTCTGGAATTGCTCCAATCAGGCCTTTATCTGAAAGATCGATATTCGTCACACGAGAGTTCATGATGATTACTTCACTCCATTGAGCAATTGGTAAATTGGGCCAGTCACTCAGAGTAGAATTATTTCCCTGAAGGGAATCGTAAATCACCATGAGAGAAGCAGAATCTCGCTCTAAACTGGACACTCTTAATACTACCGGTGCGGTAGTTAGGGTAAGACCGGGTACATTGGTATTTGTTACTCTCGCCAGGTAAGTACCATCCGCTGTAAAGTCATTGATTGTCACATCGAATGATGGAGAGGTCTGAGCAATGGCTGATCCATTCTTGATCCAGGTGTAGCTGTTAGCACTACCCGTTACAGTACGATCAACTGTATAGGTACTTCCTATAGACTCTAATGAGCGAACTCTAGTTAACACCTCCTTTTGTGGACTGTAGATGGCCCCTGGGGAAACGGCAAGTACTCCTTCAAGGCTTCCAAACTCCAAGTTGTTATTCGACACGTCTACTGATTGAAGAGATGTTAAATTCGAAAGATCTCCGATATCAGAGAGGCTGTTCCTTGAAAGGTTTAAATCAATTAAGGATTCCAATCCAGTATCCAGTTGAGGGAATTCTCCAGACAAATTGTTTGATGCCAGGTTAAGAGTTGCTACTCTTTTGTTTTGAAAAGTGATTCTGTCCCACAAATTCAAGTCAGTAGTCAACCATCCACTCGAACCTGACCATGCAGCACCATTTGTGCTTTCATAAATCTGAACCAGGGCGAGAGAATCAAGAGTTCTTAGGTTTTCGTCAAAATATTGGCCGATAGCAAAGAGACCAGAACCAGTTGGTACAGAACTTCTAACCGTTCCATCGGCTAATGTTCCCGTAGTAGAAGATGCTCCAAGACCTTTGAACCCTCCACCAACAAGCGTTCCCTGAGCGACCGTAGTTTCTGCAATTGATGAAGCAACCGTCTCATTCAATGTGGGTAATTGTACCAACATCTCATCAAGAGAACCGGATGATTCACTTACTCGCCAATACCTCAAATCAGAGACACTCAGTAGGCCTTTACCTGCGTTTGCGGCCGGATTATTATTGACTAAGGAAACCTCCAAAACTGGATTGGTCCCTATTATGGATGTTAAAACCACCGGTGTATAGAGAGACTCATCACCGATTGGAAAATACAAGGAGTCGCTTCCACCTCGGGTCAACGAACCAATGATATAACTATCAGGACCAAAGCCAGATATATCTCCAGATACAGTCAGTCTGCTGGTATCCACTTTAAGGTGAGCAGAGCTTAATACTAGGCTATTGACAGATAGACTACCGTTCAATGATTTTGTTCCACCAATTGCTTCAAATGAATTGATCGTGTTGCCATTAGGATACACCTCTTGATCTGTACCATTGGCAAGTATTGATCCAGAACCCAGATAGGACGTTAGAACTAATGAATCTCTAAAATATAGAGTTCCTTCATTGGTCAGTGTTGACTGAACACTTAAGCGATTATCAACCTGAACTTCCAGGCCAGAGCCAATTGAAACAGGCAAATTGGATTCAACAATTACCTGAGCGAATGATCTATTGAGAAGCAATAAACCAACCAAGAATAGAAGCAGTGTCTTCCTCATGATCAGTCTGGGCTTGAAATCTCGTAATATATTTTAACACCGGTTAGACTGGCCTGAGATGTCCAGGCTTGAAAGGTGATCAAGTAATTGTAGAGGTTATTATCAACTGTGATTCCCAGACCAGTTCCACTAAACGTAGTAACTCCCGAGGTACTTGCCGGAATGCTGTTAATTAAAGTTGGTGTGTAGGCAGTACTGTATGACTTCTCCACCAAATAGAACTCTGCTGGATTAGTTCCTACATTACGTCCGGTAAAGTCAATTTGAGTAATTGTGGCACCGTCTGGAAGATGTATTGGTGCAGCAATTTTAACATCTGTTCCAGCAACTCCAGAATATGCCCCAACTTCGGATCCACTGGTACCATAAGTCATTGTATAGTCTTCGTTTCCTATCGTTTTAATCACCACAAAATCAACGGGAGTAACTGCATAAAATTTTGTAATCGGGGTAGCATAAACCACATCACCAGATACTCTGATATTACCCCCAACGTCGAGAGTTTCAATAGGTGTATTATTGTTAATACCCACCAATCCTGCATTGAAAAATATATCTGATCCTGTATTGGACCATTGTGAAGAAACAATAGCTCCAACCTGCGTGTCCACATATCCCTTGGTAGCTGCATCGGTGGTATTGGTAGGACTTAACATGTTAATCAATTGAAATCCTCCCATATTGACATTAGCCGTTGCATTGCCAAAACCGCTTAGAGGAATGTTAGACTTGTTTAAATCACCATCGGCAATAGTACCATCCAATATTTCTGCTGTAGTAATAGCATCTGCTGCTACAGATGACGCACTTACATTAGTAAGAGATGAACCGTCTCCCGAAAATGCAGTAGCTGTTACTGTACCGTTGACATCCAACTCTGATGCTGGAGTCTCCGTATTGATACCAATATCATAAGTAGAACCTGCCTGGCCATCACCAAGAATGATTGTATTGGCTACACTAGCATTCACATTTGGCCCAATAGCCACAGCACTCGGCGCATCAGAAAATGCTCCGTATCCAAGTGCCATTGCATTATTAGCAATTGCAATTGAAAATGCTCCGAGCGCTATCGAGTTGTTAAATGTCCCATTGCCGTTTGATGGTCCAGCTGTTGACCCAACAACCACATTGTAATTTCCAGTAGTATTGAATTGACCAGCATTGGTCCCTAAAAAGGTATTATCCGTACCTGTTGAGTTATTAAGACCTGACCGATATCCAAAAAACCCATTGTTGTTTGCAATGGTACTAGTTCCTGCTAGCCATCCCATCATGGTGTTGTGCAATTCCGTAGAAAGGGAAGCCCCAGTTGCACGTCCATACAACACATTGTGAGTTCCAGTGGATAGACTACTACCAGACAATACCCCAGCATATAGATTCCCCTCTGTTTCCATCTCGCCGATTGGAAGAGTTAGGTTAGTAAGGCCTGATCCGTCTCCAGATAAAGTAGCTGCAGTTAAATCCCCAGAAGCGTTCAACGTCATAGTGGATGAATTAACAGTAAATGGAGAACCTCCGGCTGCCGCATCTACACCTATTGCACTTGAATTGGTACTTAGAGTTATACCTGCATCACCAGAAATTGCAAGGTTATTTCCACTTGTTGTCGTAATAACAGGACTCACATCATAAGCCGACTGCAAGGAGAGCGAAGAAGTTTGTGTATCTACATATCCTTTGGTAGCAGCATCTGTAGAACTTGTTGGATCTAGTAGTGTCGTGATCTGGTACCCACCCATGCTTACATTGGCTCCTGCTGCGCCAAACCCACTCAAAGGGATGTTGGCTTTATCTAAATCACCATTAGCTATTGACCCATCTGTAATTTCCGTAGTACCAACAGAACTAAGAGTTGCTAAGGAACCAAGTCCTAAATTCGTTCTTGCTGTAGCAGCATCACCTACGTCACTTAGGTTACTTGCGCTTTGTAAAGCTCCTGCGAGTGTGGTGTTAATCGTTGAAATGTCACCTTGATTGGTACTTATGGCTGTTGCATTACTACTAATCGCAGATGTATTAGCCGTAATATTGGTTGTATTGGTTCCAATGTTAGTTGCATTGTTGGCTATGTCAGACTGATTCGTGGTGATTGCGGTAGCATTACTACCAATAGATGTCGTATTGGTTGCAATGTTCGAAGTATTTGCACCAATGTTGGATGCATTAGTAGAAATGTCTCCCTGATTGGTGGCGATAGCTGTTGCGTTGCTACTAATCGACGTGGTGTTTGTTGCAATGTTTGAAGTGTTGGCACCAATGTTCGTAGCATTATTTGCTATGTCGGACTGATTCGTACTAATCGCAGTAGCATTACTACCAATAGATGTGGTATTGGTGGCAATGTTTGAAGTGTTTGCACCAATGTTGGCTGCGTTCGTTGAAATATCTCCTTGATTCGTAGTGATAGCCGTTGCATTGCTACTAATTGATGTGGTATTCGTCGCTATACTGGAGGTATTGGCACCTATATTCGTTGCGTTGTTGGCAATATCCGATTGATTGGTGCTTATGGCTGTGGCATTACTACTCACAGAGGTATTAATTGTGGCTATATCAGAGGTATTTGTGCCAATATTAGTCGCATTATTAGCAATATCTGATTGATTCGTAGTAATCGCTGTAACATTGGAAGCGATCCCAGTATTTGCTGCATCAATATCGCCTTGTAGTTCCACTAATGCAGATTGTACTTCAGTAGATGTTAGATTTCCAGAAGCAGTCACAGGCACCTCTGAAGCGATTTGATTGTCTCCATCGGAAATGCCTGTTGGCACATTGGATAGTTTGCTCCAGTCCACACCTGAGATTTTAATATCGGAAATAGCTCCATCAACCACCTTAGTTGTTGAAACAGTCCCGTCCGAAATACTTAAGGCTAAATTGGCGACAGGAGCTTCGCTAGCCGCAGCCCAGCCACCAATGGTTAATGTCATTACATCTCCAATACTGCCCGAAACACCAATTTTGGACTCTGTTACAGAACCATCAGCTAATTTCGCTGTAGAAATTCCGTTATCACGTACTTCCAGAGCACCTGCTCCATAAGCAATGGTGACTCCATCCACAAAATTCACTGATAGACTATCTGCGGCGTCTACTACNCTGTTGGAATTGGTATCATAGACACTTTGAAGCATGTCTCCACCAGCTGAACCTGCATCAATATCTGCCTGTAACTCTACCAAAGCAGCCTGCACATTTGTTGAAGTCAGATTACCGGATGGTGTTAAGGTAACTTCAGAAGCTNTTTGGTCATCTGTGAAANCNGCAGCAGCTGGCACTGAAGATTCGATGGTGTACCCGCTCAATGCCATTGCAACACCAGCAGTATCTANGTAACCATCTACATTNGTATCATAAGTTGCCTGGAGCATGTCTCCACCTGGAGTGCTACTAATCTCTGTCTGAAGTTCCTCTAATGCTGATTGCACATCAGTAGAAGTTAAATCTCCTGTAGCAGTAACAACTACGTCCGTGGCTGTTTGATCATCCGTAAAATCAGCGGCTGCCGGAACAGAGGATTCGATGGTGTACCCGGCCAATGCCATGGCCACGTTCGCTGTATCTACATACAGATCTACATCCGTGTCATAGGCACTCTGAAGCATATCTCCAGTACCTAATGTTAAAATTTCAGATTGCAGCTCGTCCAATGCCGATTGTACATCCGTGGAAAGCAAATCACCCGAAGCTATCACGGCAACTTCCGTAGCTGTTTGAGAATCAGTAAATACTGCACCAGCAGGCACAGCAGTCTCTACGGTTAGACCGTTTACTAGCTCTGAATCATCCACCGTACCGTCAGCATTGGCATCATATATTGCNTGAAGCATATCTCCAGATGCGGTAGAAACCGGAGACCAATCTACATCTAACCAATAGTAGAAGGTGTTCTCGTCAGAATCGTATACCAGAAGACCATTATCTGTCGAAGAAAGGTTCTGAGTAAATGAAGTAGCTGTACGCTCTAAAGTGGTATAGGTAGGAACTAAAAATCCCTGGGCTCCTGTGGGAGAAACGAGATGTAATACCGCATTTGGATTGGGAGTATTTGTACCCACACCCATCGAATTCTGAGCATTGGTCACAAAGCCAAATCCTACTAAAAATAGAAGGATGAATCCCCGAATGATCACTGAGCTCAATTTATTGGAATTTGAAAATGGCAACCCGCAGGGTAGTAGCCCTAATACACCCCGCTGGGTTACCGATTTTCGTATGAACTCCCAACCAGCTAAACAGGGTTCAAGTCTTGATGTGAAAAATAGGAATAGTAAGGACCGAATACGTCCTTTTAATGGCGTAAAAATATCTTTCATAGGGCTACAGATTAAACAAGCTATACTTATAAGCTTATCGGGAAATTGCCCTTTTCACCACATATCTTCAAACGACTTTTAGGAAACAGCCAGTTTTCTTTAGTGAACCCTATGAAAAATTTAGTCTATGAAAATAACGAAAGGCCTAAATAGGCCTTTCGATTTAATAATTTTCTTTGCTTTAGCTCATTTAGTGCTTGACATACACTTTGAAAGTGGTGATCTTTTCTGATCCTTCACTGGTGTCTATGAAGTTTAGTAAATAGATCCCCCCACTGATGCTACTAACATCTAACTGGAGTTCTTTGTCATATCCCTTCTCTATCAATTGCTCAACAACCACATTTCCTTCCAGATCGATCAATCTCACTTTCACTGTCTCACTCATCAATTTGCTATAACTGATGTTGACATACTGATTTGCAGGGTTTGGATACACGTTCAAGTCTTTGAAGTACTTACGGTAGAAACCTAAGCGCTCAATTTTTTGAACAACGATACCATCATCGGTAATAGTCGCCTCCAGAATCAAGACCTCATCCTCAATACCTCCTTCACCAATGGTGAATTCCACATAGGAATCTGGGTCCATTGGGATCCCTGGGTATTCAATATTGAAACGGTAGGTACCTGCTTCCAGGTTAGTGAACTCAAACCTACCTTCGTCATCGGACTGTACGTATGCATACAACTCATAAGTACCATCTTCATCATCCTGACCCGTACGGCCTTTAGGTACAAAACGACGAACCGAACATCCTGCTCTTTTTACTTTTCTTCGAGCATTGATTCTGCCTTCTGGTTGACCATCGTCCCTCGTTACAGTTCCGGAAATTCCAATATCTCCTGGTGTCTCCCCTGGGATCTGCGACATCCTCAAAGTATCAGAGAAGTCTGCTCTTAATTCTAAGGTATCCGCCTCCGTCCATAAGTCCGTGCCTTTCAAAGTACGTTGGTAAGAACTCCAGCAAGTTATCTGGTGCAACGGCTATCAGATAATCACCAAGGATCAGGTCATTAAATGCGAAACCAGTACCTGCTCCTCGAACTGTCTGTATCGTATCAAACTCTTCACCAGGTATTACCTTAATGGCGTAGCCTTCTCCGGTTGTGAATGTTTCATTACCCAAATCCAACGCTTTGAATTCTAAGTCTGCGCTGGCTAGTATCTGCATGTCCTCACTTTGTAAAGTCAATCCAGGCACCAAAGAGTTTGTTACTTCAAGACTATAAATACCCATGTTCTCATAACTCAATGATTCGATCGCAACCTCGGAAGTAGTCAAACTTGCCACTACCGCAGTATCCAGATCATTGGCCAAGGTCCACGAATAGCTATTTGATGTGCCTCCAACAGATACCTCTAGACTGTATGAAGAACCTACTGGAAGGACCTCCGAACTTTGTGCCCCAATTAACTGCTGTGAACTGTAATCCAGTGCCGATACGGCTGCATTCACTTCCAGGTCTTCAAATGTCAGTCTGTTACCTGAAACATCAAAGCTAGTAAGGTTCGGTAATGATCCACTCAAATCAGTCAAACCATCTATATCATTATCAGAAAAGTCTGCGGTAATTAAGCTCCTGATATCCAAAATATCCTCTGGTATGCTTCCAGAAAGTTCTTTGGCCGACAGGTCTATGTTAGTCACTCGAGAGTCGGTTATCGTCACTTCACTCCACTGATCTATTGGAAGGGTAGTCCAGTCTGATAAGGTAGAACTACTGCCATTCAATGAATCATAAACAGTTCTTAAGGATGTAGAATCTCTTTCTAAACTGGATACTCTTAGAACAACTGGTGCTGTAGTCAGTGTCAAACCAGGTACCGCAGTACTAGTCACATTCGCCACATAACTTCCATCAGCAGAGAAATTGTTGATCGCAACCACAAAACTTCCACTAGTCTGGGTGATACTCGCTCCATTCTTGGTCCAGCTATATTGATTAGCACTACCAGTGAGGGTACGATCTACAGTATATTCTCCACCTATCTCTTCCAGAGTACGTAGCCTTGATAAGACTACTTTTTGAGGAGAATAGGTAACACTGCTCGCTTGCGCAATGATTGGTTCTATGCTTCCAAACTGAAGTTTATTGTTGGAAATATCAACTGTTTCAAGAGCTGCTAAATTGCTAAGATCTCCTATAGAGGTAATTTCATTGCCACTTACATTCAATATCGTCAACTGCTCCAATCCACTACTGATCGTAGGGAATGCTCCAATCAGATTATTAGAAGGCAAGGATAGGCCAGTGACACGAGTACCAGTCATTGTTACTCCAGACCAATCTTTTATAGCCACCCCTAGTGTCCAGTTATTATTGATCCATTGACTTCCACCTAGCTCTGAACGAATCGACAATAAAGCCAAGGAATCCAGTGTGGTCGCTGGGTCAGATAAGGTTTTGACCGTTATTATGTTACTATTAACAGAAACATCTCCTGACAAGTATTCTACACGGACTCTATAGAAATAGGAGGTGTTGTATTCCAAATTGGATATGAAAATGCTCGTATCAGCCACAGAAAGGTCATTGAAGCCAGAAACTCGATTTACAAATGTGATGTCCGTAGCAACATCAATTCTATAATTTACAGCCCCTGCGCTAGACTCCCAATTGGCAGTAAATTCAAAATAACCAACCCCAGTAGCATCTAATGCAACAGGTGTTCCTGCTAAAATGGTTAACTCTTCTGTCGTAGAATCTGTACCAACATTACCTGCTAAATCTGTTGCGACAACCTCTACTTCGTAAGTGCCAACTGTCAACCCAGTCAAAACACCTGAAGAAAGTGTCCAGTTACCGTCACTATTGTTAACAGCATCGTACGTGATAGCATCAATAATGACCTGAACCAACGCAGTAGTATCATCAACAGAACCACTCAGAGCAGGGCTGGCATTCAAAGTTTCCAAAGTATCAACAGAAACAGTTGGGGCAGTTAAGTCAACGGTTAAGTTAGCCGTTACAGTATCTGCATTTCCAACAGAATCTGCGGCAATTGCAGCAATTGAATAAAGCCCTTCGGCTAAATCTGCAATAGTTCCCTGAGCTAGAGTCCAGGTTCCATCTGAGTTGTTGGTAGCAGCATATGATGACCCATCCACTGATACATTAATTACCGCAGTGCTATCGTCTACTGACCCGGTTAATTCAGGACTAATATCGTTGGTTAATAGATCATTGATAGTAATGATAGGAGCTGTTATGTCTTCAGCAACATCATTAATAGTGACGGTCAAAGTCATAGTATCACTTGTCACTCCATCATTTAGTAGTATCTCTAAGAAGAATATTGCCTGAAGTTCAAAGTCAATATCGGACGAATCATTTACCGTTAGGACCCCATCTACATCAATAGCAAATGCCGATTGAGAATTACCATTTACGTCGGTATTTCCTGAATTGATTATCCAGCTAAATGCATTAGTAGAATCTGGGTCATCGATACCCAGTGCAATAAGTTGGTAACCATTAGCCACATTTTCATCTATTGAAAGGCTATCACTTCCAACAATGATAGGAGCCACATCATTCTGGTCTGATACAGTGACCACAATATTTAATGAGTCAGTAACTCCAATTGAATCAAGAATTATTATAGTCAGCTCATATATATTATTGATATCCAAATCCCCAGGAGATTCATAATCCGGTGCCGATATGAAAGATAGTACACCTAAAGAATCAATGGAGAATAAAGCCGAATCAACTCCTGCAATAGACCACACTCCTTCCTTAGTCGAAGTGTAAGAATCAACCAATGTTGAATTTTCCAGTACTGTAACCGAGTCATTGCCAGCAATCACAAGTAGTGTTTCATCAACATCTACTACCGTAATGGCTACACTTAACGAATCAGAATTACCCAAACTATCCAGTGCGATGACAATAACATCATAGATATTATTCGTGTCTGCATCTATTGGAGATTCGAAATCTGGAGCTGAAAGGAAGGTAAGTGTGCCCAAAGTATCTATATCCAACAATCCAGAATCAGTACCAGCCAACGTCCAGGATACCGGAGAACTAGCTGTGTAGCTTCCAACAAATGTGGTATTTTCATTGATTGTCACGATCGAATCACCCAAAACAACCAGTGAATCTTCATTAACATCCAATACGGTGATGGAGGCATTTAGTGAATCATAGTTGCCCAACAAATCAACAGCAATAACAATAACATCATAAATATTGTCATTGTTTGCATCAACTGGTGCTTCGAAATCTGGTGCAGAAATAAAGCTCACCGTACCGTCAGCACCAATATTCAATGAGCTTTGGTCTACTCCACCCAAGGACCATGAAACAGTTTTATCAGCAGAATATGATCCAACAATTGTATTGTTTTCATCAATAGAAATCACGGAATCCCCGCTGATAGTAGGTCCAGTTTGAACTGAATTACTCATTACAAAAGTCCCTCCCTGGGTTATTCCATAATCATTAATTGACGTATTAGTAAAGGCAAAGTTCCCTATAGCAGCGGGAGCTTCAAAATAGAATAAACCTCCTTCACTGACAGAATCACTCATATTGGCAGTGACGTACAAGTAGACGGAATCACTTGCATAGTAATCCCATCCATACCAAAAACCGACATTACCATCCGAAATAGAAGAATCTCCATAAATAAATCCTCCCGAAGCCACATAAGAAGCAGAATCTAAATTATCAACACCAAAAGATTGATAAAGGTCAAAACTCAAGAAGTCCGTTGGAGAATAATTTGCTGAAGAATCATTTGGAGTAAGGAAGAACCCTTCAGTACTCACTACAGAACTTGAATCTGGTACAGTGAACAATAGTTTGTAAACCAAATTATTAGAACTGGATGCTGACAAAGTATCCGAGCTAAGACTATCGGATGAGATATTAACAACTCCATAAGTAGGAGTTGTTTGATAATAGAATTCGTCAATCAATAGAGTAGAACTTCCTGAGCGCTCCGCCGCAATTCTGATATAACCTGTGAACAGAGAATCAAAAGTAAAGCCCTTGTCCCAATAATCTGTACTATAAGTGCTCGCATTAAAAATCGGGTTGAAACTTACCCCATCCGTAGATACGCTTACCTGTGCATATACCTGATTTCCTGTACTTGAACTAAAATCAAAGCCAAACCTGAATACATCAATCAGCTCAAATGTTTGAATGTAATCTCCACCATCTGACAACTGAATGGCATTTCCATAACCTCCTACTGTCAATGATGAATCAGAAGTGACAGTTGCATTAGACAGGGTGAACGAATCCGTTTCAAATAGATAATCACCAGATGAAAGAACATCTAATGTTCCACTGAATGAATCAAAAGTCTCTGATATCTCATCCAATCCATAATAACCAAGGTTGGTTGAAAACTCAGCAAAAACCACATTGGAATAAACCCCAGAATCGCTTTCAGCAACCATGTACAAATTATAGGTGTTTCCTTCAGTCAATAAAACATCATTGGCACCCCATGCATAACTTCCCAAACCAAAATTACCGAAGCCTGACACACTTGTAATTTTTCCTGAAGTTTCAGCCAAACTATCATATTCATCTGTCTCAGAAACGATCTGAGAAATAGTAGGCATTGTTGCAGATTGGGTAATTACATAATAGATGTCAGAAAGTACGTCAACAGTAATATCAACATCTAAATAATTGTCGTATGGATATGGTACCAAGCCAGATAATACTGGAGCAACTCCTCCAGAAACCGGCACAAAAGTAAAATCATCNAATATCAGGTTGGACGAACTGGCAAAGTCATCCATATCGATACGAAGTTGAACCTTCGAACCTACTGTATCTGGGAAGTAGACATAATGATTGAAGAATCCTGAGGTGTCAGTAACAACCTCCACTACATTAAACCCTCCACCATCTATCGATGAAGATATCGTAAATGTCGCGTCTATCGCATAGTACTCAAAGGTAATGCTGTCACCACCATCAAACTCAGGTGTAACCAAATAACCTGGAGTAGCGAAGTTCAATCCTAGGGAGGTAGAACCACTAAACACTGGTCCGTCATTTCCATAAGCTCCGAAGAATTCCCATACACCACCAGCAAGAGTCAACGTATCGTCGTAGTTGATCA
>PBTY01000031.1 GCA_002729235.1 Rickettsiales bacterium
ATTACAGGACAATCGAAAATTGTAAATTAATAATAGGACTATATGTTAAACCTGTAAACTTATTTTAGGACGACACAAGGGCAAGGGTGCGCGATGGAATTGTGCGCTGGCCGAGCGGCTATTTAATATAACGTCTAATTATATAACAAGCTTCGCTCGATGAGACAGACTTAAAAGAAATCAAACTTTAGAAGCACTACACGAACATATTCGCCGGCCTTGATGCCGGCTTAACATAATATCATTATATAATCTAAATAGATCGATATCAGCGCCAGCAGCAATAAAGCCTATTTTGTTATATAATGTCCTGCGTTATGTTAATGTAGCTTAGGGATTGGGGAAGGGACTAATCATTTTTCTTTTAAGGGGGAGGGAGGAGCGTTAAGAAAATGTCCAGTGGACATTTTTAGCGACTAGCCAGGAAGAAGGGCTGGAAGAGTTTTTCATTAGGGTGGGAGAGGCACACTCTTTTGACATCTTGGGTTTAGCTGGGGTTTTTAGCGGATGACAAATGTGTGTGACTCTAGTGTTGGCCTATCATTCACTACATATAATATTTATATCTCATTCAGTGATATAATTCTATTTCATTTCGTTATCTTGGACTTCCATCAATTTAAGAGCTGATGAACAGGATTAAAGAAGTCCTAGAGTCTAAGGGAATTAAGCAGACTTGGTTAGCTGAAAAGCTTGGTAAGAGTTACAATATGGTGAATTCGTATGTTCAAAATAGAAGACAACCAAGTCTTGAAGACTTGTATTCAATTGCTGAGATTCTTGAAGTGAGTGTCAAGGATTTACTAATAGAAAAGGAGGCAGGTAAATGAGTACAAAGTTCTTTACAAATCAAGATGGAAATAGCCTCCTTAAAAAATTTGAAGGAGTATTTACTCACATTGACAGTATTCGTCACTTTGATGCTCTGGTAGGCTATTTCAGAGCTTCTGGATATTTCAAGATTCGACCATTCTTAGACAAAATTCCTAAAATCAGAATACTGGTAGGAATCAATGTAGGAAAGCTAACAAAGGAATATCACGATAGAGGACAGTACTACATTGAAAATCCAGATGAGACTAAAGAAGCATTCTTAGAAAGAATGATCGAGGATGTTCAAAAGGCTGATTACGATCAAAAAACGGAAGAAGGAATTATTCAATTCATTGATGATCTAATAAATGATAAAATAGAGTTAAGAGCTCACCCCAAAAAGAAGCTTCATGCGAAAATTTACATATTCCGACCAGCAAGTTTTAATGAACATGCACCTTGCGAAGTAATCACAGGCTCTTCCAACTTGACGGATGCAGGACTAGGAGCGAATCCAGAATCAAATTATGAATTCAATGTAAGTCTTAGAGATTTTGATGATGTCAAGTTTGCAACCGATGAGTTTGAGAGGCTTTGGAATGAATCCGTACCAATACTCCAAGCAGAAGCAGAAGGGTTAAAAAAGCGAACCCATTTAAGAGATGACTTCACTCCATTTGAATTATACATCAAGATGCTGATTGAGTATTTTGGAAAACGTGTGGAGTATGATCCTTACAATATTGACTTATTACTTCCAGATAAGTTTATGCGATTGAAATATCAATCAGATGCAGCTAATCAAGGATATGCAATCATGATGAAACATAATGGGTTCATTTTAGCGGATGTTGTGGGGCTTGGTAAAACCATAGTTGCATGCATGGTTATTAAAAAATTCATTTATGAAAATGGTACGCATACTAGAGTCCTAATAGTTGTGCCACCAGCATTGGAAGCCAACTGGCAAAGAACCGCTGAAGATTTTCAGATTAAGAATCATTTCGAGTTCATCACGCTTGGGAGTCTTAACAAAATACTTGATGAAGAAAACTATAGGTACTCCAATGCTGAGAAGTTTGACCTGGTAGTGGTAGATGAATCTCACAAATTCCGAAATGACTATACAGAAATGTATTTGGCACTTCAAGAGATTTGTAAGAAGCCAAGATCTAGGCCATCAGAAGATGGTGATTATAAGAAGAAGGTAATTTTGATTTCTGCAACGCCTTTAAACAATAGACCGCAAGACATTGAAAATCAACTGTATCTGTTTCAAGATCGCAGAAACAGTACGCTTGAAAACATCAGAAACTTGCAGGAGTACTTTAAGCCAATTAACGATCAGTACAAAAAACTTTCATCACAGAAAAAACTCAATATTAAGAAGTTAAGAGAGCTTTTTAAGAAGTTAAGAGATGATGTGGTTGAGCCTTTGGTGATTCGGAGAACCAGAACAGATATTGAGAACAATAAAGAGTATCTGGAAGACATGAAAAGGCAGGATATCAAGTTCCCTAAAGTTGGTGATCCTGAGGCTCTGTACTATCACTTAGATGAGAAGCTAAGCAAGCTATTCTTTGAAACTGTCAGTTTGATTACTGGCTTAGATGAGTTCGGAAATGAAATAGAAGGGCTAGGCTACTTCAGGTATCGGGCAATCGAATATCTGGTCAGAAAAGAAGATCAGGATATTTATGGTGGTGCAAAGACAGCAGAAGGAATATCAAATCGACTTTCTGCGATTATGAGAACGTTACTAGTCAAGCGATTGGAGAGTAGCTTTTACGCTTTCAAACAATCCTTGAATAGGTTGAGCAAAGCAATTGACAATATGCTCAAAATGATTGAGGACAACCGCATATTTATAGCACCGGATTTGGACATCAATAAGCTGCTCGAAGAGGAGTGGAGTTATGACCAAATCGAAGCAAAAATCAACGAAAAAGGAGGCAATAACCGAGAATTCACAACTGATGCCTTTGATGATAAGTTCTACGAGCTTTTAAAAGAAGATAGGAAGAAGATTCAGGATTTGTGTCAGAGATGGAATGAAGTCACTACCGATCCTAAACTCATCGAGTTTTCTGAGAAAATAAAGACTGAGTTCTTTGATGAGAAAAAGAACCCAAGTGCAAAACTTGTAATTTTTAGTGAATCCAAAGAGACAGCCGAAGAGTTGTCAGGTAAGTTACAGGAGATTGGAGAACATAAGATTTTGACCGTTTCGGCTGACAATCGACAGGCGGTAGAAAACACAATTCGAGAAAACTTTGATGCTAATCTGGAGGATGAAAAATGGAAGGATGATTACAATATCATAATTACAACCGAAGTACTTGCAGAGGGAATCAACCTGCACAGAAGTAATCTGATCATCAATTATGATGTGCCATGGAATAGTACGCGATTGATGCAGAGAATCGGACGTGTTAACCGAATCGGATCAAAAGCTTCCAAAATCTATGTTTACAATTTTTACCCTTCTGCACATGGAGATCAACAGATAAACCTGATTAACACTGCCTTAAGAAAACTTCAGGCATTTCATTCTGCATTTGGAGAAGACAACAAGATCTTCTCACTTATGGAAGAAAAAGGTGAGGGGGCTCTTTTCGGAAGTAAAATTCAAAAAGAGGAGAGCGAGATTCTAAAGTACTTAAACGAGTTAAGGGAATTCAAGAAGAAAGAGCCAAAGCTCTTTAAGGAGATTAGCAAACTGCCTAATAAAGCTAGATGTGGAAGAAATGCTGATAAAGACCATGAGTTGGTACTTCAAACTGCGGACGAGGGTGACTTAAAATATCCATTAAAGAAGTCCTCACTCACTTATCTGAAAAGTGACAATCACCCGGGCATTTTCTGCTTTGTGACCCCAGAATTCAATTGCCTTGAAATCAATTTCTTACAAGCAGTCAAGATTTACAAGGCAGAGCGTGATGAAAAGCCAATCAAGCTGCATTACCTTCACTATGAGCAAACCTCAAAAGGTTTGGAGTTTTTCAAATCAGAAAAGAATCAGGAGAACATTCAAACTGTCTCGAAAAAGAACTTAAGTCCAGCCGAAAATAAGGCAATATCTAATCTCAGAGCGGCCCTAAAATTGGTAAAAACTGAACAAAAGAAGAAGGCACTTAACCGAACAATAGAATTGATTAGAAAGGGAGCTTTCGCTTCAAAAGGTCTGCCTAAATCAGTAAATGAATACTTCAAAAAGAATGCTTCACTAATCTCTAATGAAGAACTTTTCATGGATGGGCTTTTTAAAGATGTTCTGGATCGATTTGACCTATCAACAAGGATTGATTCTGATGAAATGAAGGCAAAACCCAGAGGTATTGTTAATCCTAAAATAGTACTCACACAAAGCTTCGTATAATGGCAGCACAGGAAGAACTGATCAAATCATTAAAAAAGAACTACGACAGAAAGCTATTTGCTGTTGAAGTGCTAAGTCCAGTATTTGGGAGTTTGCTAGAGGTGTATTCTTCATTGCAAAAACCTGCTGAGCAGCCTAACAATACGGAAAGCAAAGTCATAGAAGATGTTGGTATATATGGACGAATCAATCTGGAAGATGATGTGGAAGTATTGTGTTATGAGATACTTCTGAAAGATCATGTGAGGATTGATCAGAGCAAAGTTGCCATTCAGCATTATGTTAGAAAGCTATTGACAAGTGGACAAGCTGCTTTGATCAATTTCGTATCACCTACATACACAGATATGTGGCGATTTACCCTGGTTGCAAAAGACAGTGAACTGACTTCAAAAGGCATTCAGGAAAAAGCCACACACCCAAAGCGTTACACATTCCTTGTAGAATCAGGTAGAAACAACAAAACCTTCGCTGAGCGCATGGAATGGCTCTCCTTAGAGTCAGATAAGACCATGGAAACGCTTGTAGAAGCATTCTCCGTTGAGAAGATGAGCAATGCCTTCTTTGACGAGTACAAAGAACACTATCAAAACTTTGTGCAGTATCTCACGGGCAAACGAATGGTGAAGAAAGGGAGCAAATGGCAGGAGGAAGAAGTCAGTCAACCTAGTGCATTTCTAAAAAGTATTTTCAATGGAAATGAGAAGGATGCACGAGATTTTTGTAAGAAACTATTAGGCAGGATCGTGTTTCTATATTTCGTGCAAAAGAAACGATGGCTGGGAGCATCTGATACAGAATATGAAGATGGCTCTCAAAATTTTGTTTTTGAAATATTTGAAGAAACTGGGGGTGATGAACGGTTCTTTCCGCATGGACTAACTGAATTATTCTTCAATGCACTAAATAAGGAAAGGCCGGATGACTTGTACGAAACACCAGGTGGGAGAGAGGTTAGGATTCCATATTTAAATGGTGGTTTATTCACCAGGGATGAAGTTGACGAATTGCTTCATAAGAAAGGGGATATTATGACCTTTCCTTTCAATCTGTTCTCCAACGAAGAAAAGAAAGAAGACCCACTACCTAAGAATGCATCCATTGAAACCGATGAGACTTACGAGTACAGAGGGTTTTTAGACTTTTTGAATGCCTTCAATTTCACAGTGTATGAAGACAGTCAGGATGATCATACGGTCGCTGTTGATCCTGAGATGCTAGGGCACATTTTCGAAAACTTACTAGAAGACAATAAAGACAAGGGAGCATACTACACACCTAAAGAGATTGTCAACTATATGTGTCAGGAAAGTTTATTGGAATACTTGAACACACATCTTGGTGACAAAACAGATAAAGAGGAGTTGGGACAACTGGTTCGGGATAAAGAACCCAATCATCTATCAAAAGAAGTCCTGAAAGCTGTCAATGAAAAGCTGGATGAAGTAAAGATTTGTGATCCTGCAATAGGCTCAGGAGCATTCCCAATGGGATTGTTACAGGAGATTTTCAGCATTAAGGAGATCATTGCTTACCAGATTGATTTGCCTTGGAATCCAGCCAAGACCAAAGAGGATATCATTCAAAATTCCATTTATGGAGTAGATATAGAAAAAGGCGCAGTGGATATCGCTCGTTTGAGATTCTGGCTTTCATTGGTGGTGGATAAGGATAAACCAAAGGCACTTCCAAACCTAGACTATAAAATCATGCAAGGAAATAGCCTTGTAGAGAGTTATGAAGGAATAGACCTTAGTAATGTTGCGAAAAGTGGCAATATGAAGGTGTATGAGCCAAATAAAGACTTATTTGGTAACTATGATGATCCCCAACTAAAGTTCACTGTTGAGAAAGGGGAGACTTCCAGAGCCATTGAAAAACTGATCGATCAATACTACAGCGAAACCAAAACCCAGAAAAAGGAGAAAATTAGGGAGCAGATTGATCATGAGGTTTACAATCATATTGAATTCAATATAGAGCTAAGACGAAATCAGTTAGAACGCTGGATTAAAGAATCAGGGAATTACAATAACCTTAGCGGCAAAGGCAAAAAGCAAGTTGATCAGTGGAAGGTAGATTTAGTAAATCTTGATGCAACAAAACACAAATTGATTCAGGATCGAAAGAAGCCTGCTAAGAACTATTTTTTATGGCACTTGTACTTTAAAGATGTATTCGAAGAAGGTGGTTTTAATATAATCATTGCCAATCCACCATATCTGAAAGAAAGGGATAACGCTCATATTTTTAAAGATGTAAATGAATCAGACTTTGGAAAAAAATGGCATCAAGGTAAAATGGATTACTGGTTCTATTTTTTACATAAGGCTATAGACATCACGCTTGAAAATGGATCGATAGCATTTATAAATTCTAGATATTGGCTCAATAATGTTGGTGCTAAAAAACTTATTGATAGGGTAGAAAAGGAACTTTCGTTTAGTTCAGTAGTAGATATTGGAAAACTCAAAGTGTTTGATAATGTTGCTGGCCATCACATGATTGGGATTTATAAAAAGGCTCAGGAAAGCCAATTCCAATATAAAAAGATTCAGAACAGCATTAAGTATATCAATTCGGATTTTCAAACTAAGAATGTTGAAATCAAAGTTTTGAGTAAATCCGATATTTTTAGAAATAGTAATATAATTTTTGAAAAGCCATTACTTGGTAATAATACCAATACCATACCGCTTAATGATGTTTTTGACACATCTATTGGAGTACAAGAATCGGTTGATAAAGTTTCAAGTAAACAGTACAATGCTAATCCTTTGCCAAATGCATTTCCAGGAAAGGGAGTTTTCGTCTTAACCGAAAGTGAGGTTGAATCCCTTAACCTATCCTCGAAAGAGAAAAAAAAGTTAGTTAAGTACATTGACCCCAACGATGTAAAAAGGTATTCAATAGACATAAAAGAAACGAAGTACCTTCTATATTCAGATAAGCAATTAAAGGAGGAAATTAGAAATAATTCTAATTATTCGAAGCTGAAAACTCACCTCGATTCACTTTCCTCATACATAACCTCATCGAATGGTCCGTATGGTATACATAGGGCACGTGAATTAAGATATTTTGAATCAAATAAGGTGATTTTTAAGGGCATGTTTGTTGAACCGGAATTCACGTATGATGAGGATCAATATTTTATTGGTTTTTCATTCATTTCAATTATTCAAAAGAAAACAGTAAGACGTTCACTAAAGTCCTTGCTAGGAATCTTAAATTCAAAATTCGCTTTAAAGTGGTTTAAGATAAATGGAAAACATCGTGGTGCAGGGTTAGATATTGGAGCTGAAAAACTTAGAACTTTTCCATTACCGTTAGAGGACGAGAATTCATTGATTACAATAGTCGATTATCTTTTATTTCTAAACTCATTAAAGGTTGATGATCAAAAACTCAAGCTTATAACTGCCTATTTTGAACAAATCATTGATGGCATTGTCTATGAGCTTTATTTCCCCGATCTACTTACAAAATATGAACGGCAGATCATCCCGCATTTAGGAGAGTTGCCAGCCTTAAAAGACTCAATGTCAGATCAGGAGAAGCTCGAAATCTGTAAGAAGGTTTTTGAAAGATTAGACAACAAGGAGCACCCTGTAAGAAACAATATTTTCTACATGGATAGCATCCCTGAAATCAAGATTATAGAAGGAAAAGATGAGGATCACTGATATTCATATTTGCAACTATAAAGCCTTCTACGGTGATCATCATATAAGCCTGGATAAGGATGGCAAGAATCTCATGTTGTTTGGCGAAAACGGTAGTGGGAAAAGTTCTTTGTACACAGCACTACTCAACTTTTTTCTTGCTTCTGTTCAGAAGGTACAAGTTGATGAAAACATATTCATTCCTACTTCAAAGAAAGGAACTGCAAATATCAAAGTAACCATCTGTGAATCTGCTGATGCCAGTAAGAAAACTGAGTATGAACTAACGAAGATCAATGGGGAGATTGTCGCTGGAGACAAAATTGATATTGCAGATGCAAATAAGATCAAGGGATTTTTTGATTACAGGAAGCTGCTAAGAACCCATATGGGCCATAAAGATCAGGTTGATCTATTTGATATACTGGTCAATGATATCCTCAATCATGCGGTCAACCGGTTCACGAAAAAGGAAATTGGAGCAGAGTGGAAAGCTATTAAGTATGAGGTCGATGAATTGCGTCAAGGTGCTCACGTTGTGGCCAGAGTTAAAAGTTACATAGGTCATTTCAATGATGGTCTTACGGAATTATTAAACTCCATTGAAAAAGACACAAACACTTTCATGGGATACTTTAACTCAAATATCAAGGTGTCATTTGGATTTGATGGAGTTGAATACAAGGGGAGAAGATTGGTTGAAAAAGACCATATTAAGCTGAATATTGAATTCTTTGATACGGGTATTCCAAAGCATCAATTCTTTTTGAATGAGGCGAGATTATCAGCTTTGGCTATCAGTATTTATCTGGCATCTATACGTGTCAATCCATCAAAAGGTAAGCTAAAAATCTTGGTGCTGGATGATTTACTGATTGGTTTGGACATGAGTAATAGAATGCCTTTGCTAAAAATTATCAAGGAGCATTTTGAGTCTGATTTTCAAGTGGTCATGACTACCTATGATAAAGTTTGGTATGAGTTGGTTCAAAACTATTTTGGCTCCAGTAAGTGGAAATACGTAGAGGTGTATTCGAAGAAGCTCACTGATAATGATTTCGAGATTCCATTGATCAAATCTTCCGAAGGATTTCTTGATAAGGCCAAATACTATCTGGATGAAAAGGATTACAAAGCATCAGCAGTTTACATAAGAACTGAATTTGAGAGACTTGTTAAAGCGATTTGCGAGAAGAAAAACCTTTCAGTTATTTACAAAAAGAACCAAAAGGAACTAAAGAGCGATGATTTCTGGAAATCAATCAAAGAGCAAACTGATATTGATGAAGAAATCATCAAAGAAGTTGAAATTCACCGAGGCACAGTAATGAATCCTTTTAGTCATTATGATTTGGAAAAGCCTGAATTCAAGAAGGAATTGGAAAATACAATTGCGGCAATCGAGAAACTTAAAACCGTCAAACCTAGGGAAGTAAAGACTAAAACTTTTGGTGACGTCACTAAGGAACTAGACAAAGTCTTTGCGGATGCTACAGGTAAGGATAAAGTCATTGAGAAGCTTAGAGAACAAATAGCAAAATTGAAGGATGAGTGATGTTAGCTTCAATCTTAAATTCCATGTTAAGGAAATCGATTTTTATGCTTCAAGATACTCATATGGTCGTTCTGAGCTAGAAGTCATTGAAAATGCTCAACAAATCAAGAATAGGGGATATCTGACCAAAAAGGAACTACAAATCATCGGTGAATGGAAAACACCACGTTCTAAATCCAGAATAGCTACCAATTCAGAGGATTACATTAGAGAAGTGACGCAGATAGCATTCTCCACAAATAGTGAGAAGTTAAGAGTCGAAATACTCAATCTACTAACTGGTGTAAGTTGGCCGACAGCTTCGGTGCTGTTGCATTTCTATCATATAGACAGGTATCCAATTATCGACTTCAGAGCTTTGTTTTCCTTAAGTTGTGAGCATATCAAGCCACAAGATTACAGGTTTGAATTCTGGCAGGAATACACAGATTTTACACGAGGTTTAGCCGATCAAGCTAAAGTGGATATGAGAACGCTAGATCAAGCACATTGGCAGTATTCCAAGGAGAATCAGAAGACTTGATATTATGTTAAGTAGAAATGTTAATTTGTGTGGCGCGCCTGGCCTGCCAAAATACCCGGGCGTGGGCTGGCCTGTGGGCTGATAGGTGATTATTTTGGCTTGATTTTTTGAATACTTTTTTATCTAAGAAAAAAGTATTTGCCTGCCCGGCATGAGGGCATCAAGGGAACACCATACGAAAGACAATCGAACAATATGTGAGCTTATCGATCTACGATACGGTGGGTCGGGAAAACACAAGTGTTCCTGACGTTCTGTAACGTCATATTTCAACGTAATCTATACCAATGGTCAGTGACCATTCAAATATTCGATTCTCAGCAATCAGGAAGTCAGGATCTGTTGTGTGTGCGGTTGGAGAAAAACTCTTTGAGGGTTGGCCAAAAAGAAAAATTATTAGGCGCTCAGGATCAGCGGTTGGTGTGCGATGGAATCGAGCGCTGGCCTGAGCGGCTACTTAATATAACGGCTAATTATATAACAACCTTGCTAGAAGCACCGCACCAAAGAAATCATCAATCAGAAACGTTCACGTCAAAGTCCAGCTCTGCTGGTTAACATAATATCATTATATAATCTAAGCTGACAGATATTCGCCAAACAGTGCAGCAGTAATAAATAACAGATTTGTTATATAATGGCCTGTGTTATGTTAATATAGCTTTGGCTTGAGTGGGTAGGGGATAAAGTTTTTTTTAGGGGAAGGGAAAATATACGAGCAGGAGGGAGGCGGCTTACACACTCTTTTGACATCCTTGGTTTTGGGAGGGCTTGAGTGGATGACAAATGTGTGTGGAAGACAAGAGTAGTGACTTTGACCAATTTCAGTGTGCGCTGGTAATTAGCCTCGGCTGTATCCTTTTCAACATAGAATTTGTCATAAGCGAGGCTTTGTTCCTGGTATTCTTTCTTTTGTTGGTCTACCAGTGTCATGGTTTCATTGTAAAGGGCTTCTCCTTCATCAATGTAGGCAGTATCAATTCCCATAGAATCGAGTAAAGCAGCCACTTCTGCATCCCGACTATTGAAGATCAGGACACGGGAAGATTCGAGTTTGTCTGTTAGCGTTTTTGTCGCCATAGAAGTAAAAATTTAAAAGTTAAACAAATGATAAGATTCAAATAATAACGTGAGTTTTGAATTTTAGTGTTTAACGGGCGGATGTAAGTATGAGTTAGGGAAAATTGAGTGTTCGTTCGGGATTGTGAAGTATAGGCTAGGGAATTTAAAGTATACTTTCGGATTTTTAAAGTATGGTCTCGGGAGATTAAAGTATACTCTGGGGAAATCTAAGTAGGCCTTCGGGCAACTGAAGTACGCTTTGGGTAAGAGCAACTATGCGTTGGGGAATTGAAAGTACGCTTTCGGGCAGTTAAAGTAACCCTACGGACGGGCAAGTATCCGTTAGGGGATTTTGACCGTGCTTTGGGGTATCCTGATTACGCATTTTACCTGCCTTACTTTTCTGTAGGGAATCCCGCGTTAGGGATTGCAGAGGAAATTCCTTCCGGGAAGGGTAGAGCGGAAGCAAGGAATTGGAACATAAAGCCCGACCCGAAGGGTAACGCCCAGTAAGGCTCCAGCACTTTGTTTGGTTTGAGCAGATGGCAAATGTGTGTGGGATGCAAGCGTAGGATAATGCTGCACGGGTTCATTTTCCCTAATCTTATCCAGCAATTCGTTCAATAGTTTCACTGCTTTTTATTCAGGTTAGAAAGAATAGCATCTTCCTGTTTTTCTCAAGTAATTCAAGACCCATTTTTGTTATCAACACATCTTTCTGCCCACGGTCAGATTTACATTTCTTACATTCAACAAGTTTCTTTTTAAACAATTGTTCTACGATGTGGTTCTCGTCCGATTTATTATCTAGCATCGCTTCTTAATTAACCCTATTGAAGCTGCATTGAAATATTGCCCTCTTAGCATCTAATCAGCGATGCTAAAATTGTCAACTATTTAAACCTTACAAGACCAGCAATAAAATGATCAGTTAAATGAGATAGTGACTGATCACTTTCTTTTAGTTCCAGAATTCTACATCGAAGCTTAGATATTTCTAGTGCCATGATAGCCAAAACTCGCGCATCAATTCCATTTCTAAAATGTTGTGATGTAATCCCATCGCAAATTGCTTTTTCGAACGATGAAACAAGAAAATTATGTTCAAAAGATTTAAGCTCATCTTTTCCGCCAGGAACGTACAGGCCTATAAATCTGAGAACCTTGCCATCAATAAGAGAATAAATATCATCACACATTTTGAACAATTCAATAAGCCGGGGTATTGGTTCCAGCAAGCTTAATCTTGTTTCATAAACTTTTTTGTTTTTAAAAAGAAACCTCTTAAGAAGGATAGCAAGTATTTCAGATTTTGAATCAAAGTACCGGTAAATCGTTTTTTTTGAAATTCCCAATTCCGCCGATACACGATCCAAACTTGCATTCTCAAAACCCTCATTCACGGTCAGTGCTCTAACTGTCGCCAAAATTTTTAGTTTTTTAATGTCTTTCATAAGTCCTAAAATACATAAAGTTCTTTTAGTTCTGAACTAAAAATGTAACTTCGCGTTGAAATGAAAAATCTAAATGATTCAAAATTGAAATTCATTGAAGAGACTGGTTCTCTAATTGAGAAAAAAGGGTTTTCTCCTATTGCGAGTAGAATTCTATCTTTTTTACTAATTGCAGATACTGAGGAAAAAAACTTTTATGAAATACAGGAATCTTTGAATGCGAGTAAATCAGCAGTCAGTAATGGAATTGGCTTTCTACTTGATAAAAATTTTATTAGGGCAAACACAAACCCTGGGGATCGTAAAAGATATTTTCGTCTCAACATTGAACTCTGGATTGAATTGCTGAAATCTATTACAGAAGAATACAAAGGCTACAGGGGGGCAATTGACAGAGCACTGGATCTAAGATCAGACAAATTCACGGAAAGCAATTCACAACTAGCGAAGATCAGGGATTTATATCAACTATTTGAGGAAAAACTACCGGTCATACTTTCCGAATGGGAAACTAAAAACTCTATTAAAGCATAAAACCTATGAATCAAATTTCTTACAAAATAAATTTCACTTTTTTTCTTGTTTTCTTATTCAGCAATCTAGCAGTAGCTCAGGGAACTTTCTCATTGAACGAAGTGGTGGCTTTTACTCTGGAAAACAATAGAGACATTAAGAAAAGCCTTATAGAAGAAAAAATTGGGTATGAGCTAACCAAGGAAGTCCGAAGTACAGCCTTACCACAAGTAAACTTTACCAGCAATTACGTGAATAATCCGCTTCTTCCTGTTTTGGTAGTACCCGGTGAACTTACCGGTAATCCAGGTAAAGTGAGTCCTTTAGAAGTAGGGCTGAATTATAATACATCAGTTGGCCTTTCAGTAGACCAGCCATTGTTTGACAAATCTGTTTTTACCGCATTAAAGGCAGCAAGATCTTCTGAAGAGTTATACGCCTTAAGGGTAAAGAAAACCAAGGAAGAGGTCGTGTACAGGGTAGTCATACTCTATTACAATGTCTCCATATTAGATAGGAACATTGCGGTTCTTCAAAGCAATTTAAATCAATCCAACAAACTACTTGAAATTTCAGCCGTGCAGTTGGAGCAGGGGTTTATCAAGCAAGTTGACCATGACCGTATGAAGGTTTCCAAAATGAATCTTGATATTCAATTATCTGATTTGACCCTGGCAAGGAACAATGCAGTAAGACAATTGAAGCTTATGATGGGAATGGATTTGGATACTAACTTAGACTTGGAAAAGGAAGAAGATAAGGTGATTGATTCTGTAAATGTACCACCAATTTCGCAGGAGAATCTCACTGATTTCAAACTTCTTTCCGTTCAAAAACGATTGTACGAATTGGAGCAAATCAATTTTCAATCGGGTTATTTCCCTAGGCTTAGCTTTTTTGCAAATTATTATTATAATAGCGTTAGCAATGACTCTTTTTTTTCCAATTCTGATGTCACCACCAACTGGTATGATGTGTCGCAAATTGGTCTGAGGCTGCAATTATCTGTTTTTGATGGTTTCAGAAAAAGAGCACAAAGTGCACAATCAGAATTAAGAAAGGAACAGGTAGAGGAGTCAATTGAATTTACTAAGGAACAGTATAACGCTAACTATGCCAATGCTCAAGAAAAGCTGAACCAAAGTTTGTCTACCCTTCGAACAAGGAAATCAAGTGTCGAACTGGCTCAAAAAGTATATGATATTTCCCAAAAAAGCTATAGTGAAGGACTAACTGATCTGACCGACCTGCTTAGTGCAGAGACCGCATTGACTACCTCTCAGATCAACTACTCGGCTGCTCTTTTACAAGTGAAAATATCAGAAACAGAAATATTAAAATCTACTGGTAAACTCTTAGAATCTTATTAAATGAACATGAAAAAGATAATAGTTAATACAATCATATTCTTAGGCTTAGCTGCCGTGGTGGCTTTCGTCCTGAAAAGCAACAAAGAGGAAATGAAGGAAGATGTTAGATTGGCGCAGATAAAGCCAGACTTCATCCCTGTCAATGTTCAGCCATTGAGGAAAATGATGATTGACATGGGTTTTCAAGTCAATGGGAATCTAATTCCTAACAAAGAGGTTACCATTTCATCCGAAATATCCGGAGTTGTTACAGCTATTTTGGCCGAAGACGGGGCTCTTGTAAAATCCGGTCAGGTATTGGCAAGGCTTGATGATAAAACAATAAAAGCCTCTTTGGATTTAGCAAAAGCCAATTTTGAAAAAATAGAAAAAGACAAGAAGCGCATTGAAAATTTGTATGCCGCTGGTGGCATAAGCCAACAGGATCTAGACAATATCCAACTTGCTCATACAAAGGCCAGAACCGATTTGGTTTCTGCAGAAAAAGCATACGAAAATACTTTCATACGTGCACCTTTTTCAGGTATCAATGACAAAAGGTATATAGAAAAAGGAAGTTACGCTAAAGGAGGTGGCGGTCTTTTTGATATCGTTGATATAGACCGTATGAAGATGATTGTCAATGTCCCAGAAAGTCAGATACAACAGATATTACTTGGACAAACTGCCAAAATAAGGGTTCAGGCACTTCAAAACAAAGAGTATGAAGGAACAGTCACAAGAATAGGCACAAGAGCTTTGGAGGCACTTAACTTTCCTGTCGAAATTTTAATTTCAAATGCCTCGAAAGAATTAAAAGCTGGCATGTTTGGGACTGCAACCATAGAGCTTCAGGCAAATGAGGTGCTTACCATAAACAGAAATATGCTAGTTGGCAGTGTTAAAAATCCACAGGTTTATATTTATAAAGACAGCACTGCCATTCTAAAACAAATAATGATTGGTCAAAGAAGTGATAACTACATAGAAGTAGTTTCAGGTATTAATGAAGGTGATTTAATCATTACTTCAGGCCAAATCAATTTGTCAAATGGTGCCAAGGTTGGAATAAAAAAATAGAAGACAATGAAAATAACCGAAATATCAATAAAAAGATCTACTGCACCTGTAGTAGTCTTTATTGTACTCACATTGCTTGGTATGGTTACTTATTCTATGCTCGGTTATGAACTGTTGCCGAAATTCACCCAACCTATTGTTACAATCACAACTATTTATCCGGGAGCAGCACCTAGTGAAGTAAAAACATCCGTATCCGAGAAAATTGAAGATGTACTTTCCTCTATGGAAAATGTAGAGTCGATTAGTTCTACATCTCTGGAGTCTGTCTCAATTGTAACTGTTGAGCTTACAACTGATGCAGATGTTAATTTAGCACTTCAAGAGGCTCAGCGAAAAATAAATGGGATTATTTCAGATTTACCTGATGATGCAAATCAACCTTCGCTTTCTAAGTTTTCAATAGATGATCTTCCTATTATTAGTTTGGCCAGTACTGCTAGTAACCTGGATCCATCTGCTTTTTTTGATTTGGTTGATCAACGAATCGTTCCAGAACTTTCAAGGATAAACGGAATGGCTCAGGTGCAACTTGTAGGAGGAGAAGAAAGAGAAATTAAAGTTAATGTTAACAGAGAAAAGCTTAAAGCCTACAACCTTTCTGTTTTGCAAATAGTTCAAATGATTGAAATATCCAATCTCGACTTTCCTACCGGCAAAATTGAAACGAACGAAGAACAGCGAACTATAAGACTTTCAGGCAAATATCAAAGCCTGGAAGAAATAAGAAACCTCGTAATAGGTACTTCCCCCAAAGGAGCTCAGATTAGGATTAAGGATATTGGAGAAGTAGTAGATGGTAAAGCTAAGCTTGAAAAAGTGACACGATATAACTTAGAAAATGCCATTGGAATATTACTAACAAAACAAACCGATGCAAACGCAGTAACGGTAAGCGAACTAACCAGAGCTAAAATCAAAGAGTTAGAGGAAATTTATAGCGAAGAGGGTCTGAAGTTTAACATTGCACAAGATCAATCTGAATTTACCCTTGAAGCGGCTGATAGTGTGATTCATGACCTTTACATTGCCGTTATATTGGTAGCACTCGTAATGTTTTTGTTTTTGCACAGTGTGAGAAATGCCATTATTGTAATGATTGCTGTGCCTATCTCCCTTATTGCCACTTTTACAGCAATGTATCTAGCCGGCTTTACCCTAAACCTAATGACCTTACTCGCACTTTCACTGGTGGTAGGTATTTTGGTGGATGATGCTATTGTGGTAATTGAAAATATATACAGGCACATGGAAATGGGTAAAAACCGGATTAAAGCTTCCTTTGATGGTGTTAAAGAAATCGGATTTACAGTTACTTCTATCACATTTGTGATTGTGGTGGTTTTTCTACCTCTGATGCTGGTGGAATCCCTGATTTCACCAATATTGACAAATTTTTCGTTGGTAATAGTTGTGGCCACACTACTAAGCCTCCTGGTGGCCTTTACTATTATTCCATTGCTCACCTCCAGGTTTGCTAAAATTGAGAAATTTAATCCAAAAGGCATCCCGGCTCGCTTCAATAAAATATTTGAAAGTCTAATTGATGCATTTGGTGGATGGATCAACAGAGTATTAATCCAATCGTTGAACAATAAGACAATAACACTGATAGTAACCGGTGCTTTATTGATCGGATCGTTTATGCTGATTGGTTTTGGGTTTATAGGTGGAGAATTTATTTCTCAAGGTGACAGAGGAGAGTTTGTCATCCGCATTGAACTTCCTAAAAATTCATCCGTAGAAAAAACCAATCAAACAACAAGGATTGCTGAGAAAATAATCGCTGACTTGCCGGAGGTTGTAAGTACTTTCACCACAGTTGGTCAAACCAGTCAGGGGTTTGGAGGAACCCAAGCTATTCCGAATGAAGCAGAAATTAATGTCAAAATGGTTCCATATGATCAGCGAGATGTTTCGGCTACTGTTTTTTCGAAGCGGGTAAAACTTTTATTACAAGAAAACATACCCGGCATCATTGTCTTTTCATCGCCTACCAGTATACTAGGTACAGCGTCAGAAGCACCGATCCAGGTAATCTTTGCTGGTCCAGAGTTAGACCAATTAATGAAGCTGGCCAATGAGATCAAAGATGACCTAGCACAAGTAGAAGGTACTACTGAGCTTGAATTGAGTATAAAAGAAGGAACGCCTGAAGTGAAGGTAGACATAGACAGAGATAAAATGGCTAGCCTCGGATTAGATCTAGGTACTGTGGGCTCAACCATGCAAGTAGCTTTTTCCGGCAACACAGATGCTGCTTACAAAGATGGAAACTACGAATATGACATTAACATAAAACTTAATGAATTCGACAGACGAAATGTGCGAGACGTAGAATCTCTGATTTTTATCAACAGGAATAACCAGCCGATTACACTTGATCAGTTTGCAGTTGTTACAGACACGGTGGGTCCGTCTCGGCTTGAACGAAAAGACCGGATTAACTCAGTCAAACTTTCTTCCAAAATAATAGGAGTTCCAGCTGGTGCAATTGGTCAGGAACTTCAGCAAATTATTGACAGCAAAAACCTTCCTGCAGGAGTAACATATTCCTTTGATGGTGATCTAAAAAGACAATCACAGTCCTTCGGAGCTTTAGGTTTAGCCTTTCTATTCTCAATTATTCTCGTATATCTAATTCTCGTTGCTCTATACGATAACTACATTTATCCTTTGGTAATATTGTTTTCTATACCTGTGGCTATTGTAGGCGCACTTTTGGCCCTGGCACTAGCAAAGCAAACGCTTAATATTTTTTCGGTGATGGGGATCATCGTACTGATTGGTCTGGTAGCTAAAAATGCCATTTTGGTGGTTGATTTTGCAAACCAGGCAAAAGAAAGGGGTTCTAATACACGAGAAGCATTGATTGAAGCAACAAAAGCCAGATTGAGGCCGATATTGATGACCACCATTGCTCTGGTTTTTGGTGTATTGCCGATAGCTATTGCCAGTGGTGCTGGTGCAGAATGGAAGAATGGACTTGGATGGGCAATTATAGGTGGTCTTTCCAGTTCAATGCTGTTAAGCTTGGTTGTGGTTCCGGTCGTTTATCTGATAGCGGATAAATTAGTTGATAAATTAGGGCTAGCAGAAAAAAAAGAGAAATACGCAAGAGAACTAGAAACCAGTTGAGTTGAAATACAGAACGCTAATTATACAATAACAATATGAAAAAAGCAGTTATCTATCCTAATAAAAAAGCTCCGGAGTTATTCAAGAGCAAGATTCTGAATCTTTTGACATGGTCACACCCTGCCCTGATATTCAGTATTTACATGATACTTTCTGGTGTTTTAATCTATTTTTATTATATCACTTATGAAGTATCTGTTGGTCACATTTTACTTACGTTTGCGATTGGTTTTTTGACGTGGACGTTGGCCGAATACATACTCCATAGGTTCATATATCATAAAATCAAGGATGCCAGCTACGATACTGGGTTTCATTATATGTTTCATGGTATTCACCATGCTTATCCTAATGATAAGAGCAAGACCGTTTTACCACCATTACCTTCTATCGTGATTGCAAGTATATTCTTTGGGCTCTTTTATCTTATGTTAAAAGAAAATGCGTTTGCTTTTAGCCCGGGGTTTGTGTTGGGATATTCTATCTATATGTGGATACACACCATCATACATAAACTTCCCATGCCAAAGCAATTTAACTTCTGGTGGAAACATCATGGTATTCATCATTTCCAGCAGCATGACCGTGCTTTTGGAGTTAGTACACCACTCTGGGACTATGTTTTTGGCACCATGCCTAAGAAAGGCAGAAAGACCATCACCGTGGTAAAAGAACCCTAATCAAAATCTGACCTTGAAGAGGTTTTCCACAAGACTAACCTCGGGGCAAGGTTTTGTAAATGACCCAAGAGATTGGAAATATAGCAGCGACTTTGAGGGGAGAAGGGGTTTGATTGATGTGGTGTTTTTAGAATGAGGTCTTAGCGGATGGAATTGCAACAAAAATCCCTAATCGCGCAAGTCTTCCAGTAATGGGATTGAGTGAAGACGTGACTTGGGCATCTTTATAGGAAGAAGGTAAATGAAAAGTTTAAAAAGTTGAACGAGGTGATTGTAAGCCTTATCTACCAGTATATTGCAAGTAGGTGGATACCGATAAATAGTATTGTGTTTGTGCTTCAATCAATTTATCAGCAGTTTCTGTTTTTAGTGCTTGTGCTTCCAGTAAGTCCGAAAGGGTTACAATACCACTGTTATAACTGGTTTGCATCACTTTCAGATTCTCATCGGTTTGCTTTACAGTTTCTTCCATCATTATAATTTGACGATACGATTCGTTTACATCTGTCCAGGCTTTTTCCATCTGAAGCTTTAATAAACCTTTGGTGTCATTGAAAGTGTTCTCGGCTATTTGTTCCTTGATTTTACCTTCTTTGATGGCGTGCGAGCCTCCCCACCAATCTGAAATAGGTATAGATACCGTGCCATAAATCAAACCATTGGTAGTAGTATTGGTACCTTCGTAATAGCTATTGAAGGAATAACCAGCAGCACCTACAGCTACCTGTGGCATATAATCACCCCTTTTCATTTTAGTTTGTAACTGCTCTGCTTTTACCGATTGCTGCAACAACTGATATTCTGCCCGGTTTGGTAATGCAGTTTCGATATCGGTGTAATAAGTGCTTGGCAATTGTATGTTTTGCAAATCTTCCTGCACTACCAGGGCTGAGTCATACACTATACCGATGGTTTGACAGAACTGCCTGATGGCTAACTGCTTGCCGCTTTGCAGTTTACTTTTATTGGTTCGAAGCTCACTTTGCTTTATCTGCACTTTCAACAAATCGTTTCTAATAATTAAGCCTGATTTGTAAGCATCATTTACTTGCTTGCTAACATCATTTAACAACGCTTCATATTGTGCGATGGTCTTTTCTTTTTCCTGAAGCACTACAATCTGCCAGTATTGTTGTTCCGTTTTTAAAAGGGTTTCCTGTTGACTTAATTGTTGTTGCTTCTCTTTTACGTCAACTCCCAATTGGGCGAGTTTATTTCCGTTGATGATTTTTCCGCCAACAAAAATGGGTTGGGTTATATTGAGTAATCCAACCGTTGCCCTATCTAAAAGCTGTAGGTTTAAACCCGGAAAATAAGCAAACTCTGTAGCCGTTGCGAGGTTAGCCGGATTACCATCATATACCGGCAAATTTCCTCCCGGCATATTGAATTTAATGATGGGGTCCATTGCACGCATACCAAACGCTGTTGCATTTACTTTAGGAAAGTAGTTGGTAAAGGCATTTTTCTTTACCTCCAGTGCCGCCTCCATTTCCAATGCGCTGTTTTTAATGTGTACATTATTTTTAATCGCCAACTCTTTACTTTCTTGTAAGCTCAGCGTTGTCTGGCTGTATCCTTCTGTTATGAGAAATAAAGCGGCAGCTATGATGATCGTCTTTTTCATTCTAAAGAATTTTAAACAATTGATTTCTTAAGGGATAGATGATACATCGCAGGCAGCACATACAAGGTAAGTATCATGGATATCAGCAGGCCAAAGCAAACTACAGCACCTAAAGGCCCCCAAAGTGAAGAGCCACTCACAATCATCGGCACCACGCCAACGGCAGCCGCAAATGAAGTGAGAAATATCGGGCGCATTCTACGCTTACCGGCAGCCAGGGCTGCTTCCGCTAACGGCATACCGTTCTTGTTGCGTAACTCTTCAGCATAATCAATCAGGATAATGCCATTGCGCACCACAATACCCATGAGGCTCATTATTCCCAGAAAGGAGGTAAGCCCAAAAGGATAACCAGTAAGTACTAAACCCATAGCCGCACCCAGAAAACTTAAAGGCATGGTCAGCATCACTAAAAAAACCAACCTCGATCGCTTAAACTGAAACAACAGAATAAAATAAATCAGAATAACACCCGCCAGCATGGCTTTGCTCAACGGTGTATAATTTTCCAATTCACTTTCCTCCTCACCGCCATACGTGAGTTGAACAGCGGACCCTGTTTTTATTTTATTGATTTCCGGTTTTAGTTCAGCTAATATTTTATAAGGTAGCATCTCTCTTTTTACATCTGCCCGCACGGTAATGGTGCGTACACCGTTCCTGCGAATGATTTGTCCCTCGCTCCAGTCATTGGTGGTGGTAGTTACCTGTCGTACAGGAACAGTAGTGTTCAAAAACAGCGATGTTACATTTTGGTTTTCAATATCATCAAAGCCGTCTCTTTTATCGGTTGGATTAATGACTTTCACCTCCACCGGATAATCTCCTTCCCAAACAGTGCCGATTGGAATTCCAGAGAAACCGGAAGCGATGGATGATGCGATTACCCCTCGGGTTAACCCTAAGCGGTTGGCGAGTTCATCATTCACATCTACACGCACCCCCTGTCTTTTATTAAGATAATCCGTACGCGCCCATATAACAGCATCGTTTTGTTGCATTATACTTTTTACATTTTCAGCTATGGCTTTTATGGAATCAATGTTGTTACCGGAAATCCGTACTTCAATCGGAGCGGTCGTACTAAGCATATCCAATTGTTTCATACGCACATAGGCATTTGGAAAAGAATTGCGCTTGGTTTTCTCATACTCACTGAGTAAGGCTATCGCATCCTCGGCTGTTTTAGTATTCACAACAAGTTGTGCGTAATTTTTTGTTGGAAAATTAGGTGCGTAGGTGGTGTGGAAACGTGGTGAGCTGGTACCCATGAAGGAGGCCACATTAATCACCCGACTATCGCTCATGAGCAATACCTCCATACTATCGGCAACAGCAACTGTTTGGGCAAGGGTGTATCCTTCCGGTAGATAAATTTCTACGGCAAACTGATTTCTCTCCACTTTTGGAAATAACTGTCGTGGCAAAAACGCCATGATTGCTCCGCCTAACACAATGGAAATCAAGCCAACCAGCATGGTCAGCTTTGGGTTTCTGAAGGCACTTTCCAGTGTACTGTTATAAAACTGTTGCACCCAGTCGAGTAGTGATTTTTTGCTGGCTTTTGCTTCTTCCGCTTCTCCTTTCCTGACTCCTTTTTTGATAAATACATAGCTCATGTAAGGGACAAGAAAGTAAGCCACCAGCATAGATGTAAATAAGGCCACACCAATGGTAACAGGCAGAGAACCAACAAAATCACCGGTCATTCCCGATAGAAAAAACACTAATGGAATATAGGTGGCGATAATGGCGAGGGTAGCAGAAAATACAGGAACGAAAAGTTCTGAGGCACTTTTCCAGGCAGCATCCCAGGGTGTAGCACCGTGATCTAATTTTTCTACGTGACTGTCAATAACAACAATGGCATTATCCACCACCATGCCTAACACTACTATCAATCCTGCCAGGGAAACGGTGTGTAGTTCAATACCTAATAAATATAAAATGCCTACGGTTATAAAAATGGTAATGGGTATCGTTACTCCGGCAACCGCAGCTACCCGTAAAGGCAGTAATAACATCGTAACGATGATCACAGCAATAATAGCAATGAAAAATTCTTGCAGGAAATGAATAATGGAATGATTTACTGCTGTAGGCATATCAGCAATCTTATCCAGGTTTACATCAGAAGAAATTTTTGTCCGGATAGAAGCGAGTGATTGATCCACCTGTTTTCCAAAATCAACAATGTTGTTGCCAGGTTGCATTTCCAGTGATACCAGCAGGCTTTTTGCCCCATTATTTTTTATGTAGGAGTCGGGTTCCTTATATTTTCTAACTACCGTAGCAATATCTTTCACACGGATGATATTGCCCGTAGGATCGGCATACACAATTTGGTTTTTAATGTCTTCTTCCGATTTGAAATTTGCAGGAATATGTATCGGTGTAATCAGTTCTGAATTATTGAGTTCGCCACCGTAAAACACAGCACCCTCTAATTGCATGGCGGCAAGCACCGTAATAGGACGCACACCGTAATAAGCCAGTTTTGCATTATCGAGATAAATGGCTATCTGTTCCTGTTGAAGTCCGTAGTGTTTTACTTTAGAAACAGCCTTTATTTTTCGTAATTCCGTTTCGATAATTTTCAATTCTTTCTCCAGCTCTTTATAGGTTTTGCTTTCTGATTGTATGGTAAGTAGCAAAGCGGCTGTATCGCCAAAATCATTGTTGGCAATCAGTGCAAGTACCTGCGGTGGCAACTGTAATTTTAATTCACTGAGGCCAAATTTTATTTTATCCCAAAAACCATCAGGATCTTTTACGTTGTTGTTTACCTCCACAAACACAACCAACATTCCTTCCTTGGATATGGAATAGGTTTTCTCCCGGTTTACTTCTTTAAAACCGTAAAGAAAACTTTCCACTTTGGTGGCTAATTGGTCTTCCACCTGTTCGGAAGTAGCCCCCGGAAATACACCNATGATCAATCCCTGTCGAATGATGAANTCAGGAAATTCATTNCGGGGCATTACCCAAAGAGAAAATANACCAAACAACACNAACAGACNTGTTATGGTAATGGCTATTTGCTTATACNTCATAGCCAATTCTATGACATTAAACTTATGTGTCGTCATGATGCTATTTTATAATNTTTACCTGTGANCCCTGNCGAAGTTTGTCTTGCCCTGCCACAATGATTTTATCNCCTTCTTTCAAATTTCCGCTGACCAGAATTTTTTGGTCNATTAAAGCAATGGTTTTCACCGCTCGCTTTTGAGCCGTGTTATTTTCTATCACATATACAAACTGCGACCCTTGTAAATCCTGCTGCATTGCTTTGTTAGAGATAAGAACACCGGTCGCCTTGTTTTGGGTTGCAAAGTTGACCGTACAAACCATGCCTGGCTTAATGGCTAAATCAGAATTGTCAACTTCAAGTTTCACCGGATAGGAGTGTGAAAATATATCAGCCGAAACACCAATTTCTATTACAATACCGTTGATTGTTTTTGAGATAGCTCCAACCGTAATGGTGGCCTGATCTCCCTTTTTGAACGAACTGATTTCATCTTCGGGTACGGGAATTTTTACATGCACTTTACTGATGTCGAATAATTCAAAAACTGTAATATTTGGAAATACATTCTCTCCCTCCTGGATAGATTTTTTGCCTATCACACCCGCTGCAAAAGCATATAGTTTTGTATCGTCAAGTCCTTTTTTTGCAATGGATGTAGCCGATTTTGCCTGACTTAATCCTGTTTCTACCTCCACCCATTTTATTTCAGGCAGGGTACCATTTTCATGCATCGGCTTTAAGCGGTCATACGCATCCTGGGCCTGCTGTAATTTTTGAAATACCATCTGGTAAGTGTTCTCCATGGTCGATGGATTTAGTTGTGCCAGCAACTGTCCTTTGTTTACCTGCTGTCCTTCTTCTACTGCTATTTTCGAAACGGTTCCCGGCACTGAGAAACTGAGTGGTGTATTTTTCTTTGGCACCACAACTCCTGAATACCTAACTGTATGGCTTCCTTTATATTGAATTACTTCTTCTGTTTTAACATTGAGGGAAGTGCTCTTCTCACTTTCCGATGATGTATTCTCTCCTGACGAGCATCCGGCCAAGATGACGAAAAACAAAAGAGCGATGTACAGTTTATTGACTTTCATATTCATTGTTATTTCTATTAATTACAATTAGACTATTTTAGTTTTTTGGTCGATAGTGGGTTAAAAAAATTACCTCGCTATGATTCCATAAAAAAGCACATTTAGCAATCCTTCAAACCGCTTTTCTGTTTTTGCGTTATTGTTTTTAATGAATAGGGGATATTCCAAACCCTTTAGTGCTGTTACCAAGGCGAAGGCGGTGAGGTTAATGTCTTCTATTTTAAATTGCCCATCTTCAACACCCGTCTTCAACATTCCTTTGATGGTGTTAACCTCTTCGGTGTCATACTTCACTCTGACATTTTCAATAAAACTATAGTGCTCCAGATATTCATCTTTTAGGGCACTATACAGATTGGTTAGATTGTTAATGCCTTTCATTCTTGCTAACACATAAGCACGTATTTTTTTTTCAGATGTAGTTTCAGCATTGATTGCTTTTGCTATGGCAGCACTTAGTTCATCCGCTTCCTTCTCAACAATTGCCTTGAAAATATCCTCCTTGCTTTTGAAGTAATGATAGATGGAACTTTTGCCCTTTCTGGCAGCCTGAGCTATTTCATCCATTGTGGTTTTCTTAAAACCATACCTGGCAAAGATGGTTTTAGCAGAATTCAGGATGATTTCACTTACATCGTCTTTAATATCGATGGTTATTTCCATTGTTTCTTATTAAAGTAATAATCGACCAAATTGGTTTTTTGGTCGAACGCAAAGGTATAGTTTTTTTACAAACTACCTACTCTTTAAGAATTCTTTCGGTTGGGGAGTTTAGCTCAAGCAAGCTGATTTTCGCACAAATTTGACCGGTGAAGTAAAAAATTGAAAAACAAGGACTATACTAATTATGACGAAGGAATTTAAGTTGGCTATCACCCAGCAAGGACTCCTTCTCGGTTTTTGACAAACTTGAAAACAGAACTTTTATATCTTCTCTTGATTGCATAGCTCTAAGATAATCATTTTGCGGTATTTATTAGAACTTAACCGTTTTATCTAAGATAGCGGCAAATTGCACACGCCAGTCAAATTGACCACATCAGGCCGAAGTAAATTGACCACCATTTTTGCTGGCGAAGTTTTTAGCTTTTATTTATTGCTCAGCATGTCCAGTGCAACATCCACAATCATATCCTCCTGGCCACCTACCATTTTACGATTACCAAGTTCCAGTAAAATAGCCCGTGTATCTAATCCATATTTCTGGGCGGCACTTTCAGCATGCAATAAAAAACTTGAATATACACCTGCATAACCAATAGACAAGGTTTCCCGATCAACTCGAACCGGGCGGATTTGCAAGGGGCGGATTAAATCGTCTGCAGCATCCATAAGTTTGTATAAATCGGAGTTGTGTTTTACTTCCATTTTATTTAACACGGCTATCAGCACCTCCAAGGGGGCATTGCCTGCACCAGCACCCAAACCAGTCAGGGATGCATCTAAACGGGTCGCACCGTGTTGCATAGCCACAATGGTATTAGCAACCCCTAAAGATAAATTGTGATGGCAGTGAATACCCACTTCTGTTTCCGGTTTTAAAACATCTTTGTAGGCTTTAATTCTATCTGCTACACCTTCCATTAATAACGCACCGGCAGAATCGGTTACATATACACAATCGGCACCTGCACTTTCCATGATCTTAGCCTGCCCGGCTAGTTTTTTGGGTTCGTTTAAATGTGCCATCATTAAAAATCCGCCCACGTCCATCCCTAATTTCTTAGCAGCTTCAATGTGCTGAATGGCCGTATCGGCCTCAGTACAGTGTGTAGCAATTCGCACTGATTGCACCCCCAAATCACGTGCTTTCTTTAAATCGTGAATGGTGGCGATACCAGGCAAAATAAGAGTAGTCAGTTTCGCATGTTTTAAAACATCTTTAATGCCAGCTAGCCATTCCCAATCTGTATGGGCACCAAAGCCAAAGTTGAAACTACCGCCTGATAATCCATCTCCGTGGGCTATTTCAATGGCATCTACACCAGCTTCGTCTAATGCTATGGCTACTTGTTTTACCTTTTCAACCGAAAACTGATGCCGTAAGGCGTGCATTCCATCTCTAAGGGTTACGTCTTGAATATATAATTTTTTCATTTTAAAATAATTATGAATTTGTTGTTTCCATCATCTTTTCAGCGGTTGCTCTTGCGGCACTGGTCATAATATCTAAATTACCAGCGTATTCGGGCAGATAATGTGCTGCACCAATTACTTTCAAAAATATGGTAGTTTTTAGTCCATGCTTCCAACCCAATCCTTCAATAAATACAGGCTCGTTTTCCGGAATATCGTCAAACTGAATTTCTTGTTGCAACTGATACCCCGGTACATACTTTTGCACTTCCTTTACCATAGTATGAATACTTGCTCTGATGTCCTCTTTGTCTGCTTGATCGGATAAAGTAAATACTGTGTCTCGCATTACCATTGGTGGTTCTGCGGGGTTTAGCACAATAATGGCTTTTCCTTTTGTAGCCCCTCCAATTTTTTCAATTGCGTGGGATGTTGTTTCAGTGAACTCATCAATATTTGAACGAGTACCCGGGCCTGCCGATTTACTTGCAATAGAAGCTACAATTTCGCCATAATGCACCTTTGCGACACGGTTAACAGCTGCAATCATTGGAATAGTGGCCTGCCCACCACAGGTTACCATGTTTACATTGGGTACGTTCATATTTTCTAAAAAATTTACGGCTGGTACCAAGAATGGGCCTACGGCAGCAGGAGTTAAGTCAATCATGCGTTTATCAGGAAAGACTTTTATTTTTTCCCAATTATATAAATGAGCTCCTGCAGAAGTGGCATCAAAAATAATTTTTATATCCTTCCATTCAGCCATTTTCAAGAGTCCGTCAACACCCGTATGGCATGTTGCAAATCCCATACGGGCTGCTCTCGCTAATCCATCGGATTTTGGGTCAACACCTACCATTACCGACATTTCCAATACCTTTGAGAAACGGGCTATTTTTATCATCAAGTCGGTTCCGATATTGCCTGAACCGATGATAGCTACTTTTGTTTTCATGTTATTATGAGATAAGTATTAAGTTAAATTAGAATGTACCTATTCGGAAAAGGTAATGGAAACGCTCCCCAAAACATCAAATTCTACCAAAACTGTGTCTCCAGCTTTTACTGAAAACATGGGACCCACAGCACCTGACAAAACCAGTTCCCCTGCTTTTAAAGGACTCCCAAGCTCAACCATTCTTTTTGCTAACCAAAGGGTAGCATTCAATGGAGAGCCAAGACAAGCTGATCCAATTCCAGTAGTAACTAGTTTCCCATTGATACTCATTTTCATTTTGGTATTAACTACGTCAAATTGATTTATAGTTCTAGGAGTATGTCCAATTACATAATGGCTTGAGGAAGCATTATCTGCTATTGTGTCTGTAATTTTTATTTTCCAGTCCGCAATTCGGCTATCAATTATTTCAATGGCGGGCAAAGCATAATCAATTGCGTCAATAATATCAAGAATTGTTAAATTGTCTCTATCCAAATCTTTTGACAGCACAAAGGCGATTTCTGCTTCTACTCTAGGCTGTATCATTTCCTTCATGCTGTGTGAAAGACCATTTAGGACTTCCATATCATGAAATAAAATTCCAAAATCTGGCTGATCTACACCAAGTTGTTGCTGTATTGCTTTTGATGTGAGTCCAATTTTTTTTCCGGTAATCTTTGCACCTTGTTTAAGCCTAAATTCAGTGTTGGTGTTTTGAATTTCATAAGCCAACGAAATATCTTCAATACCTATTACTTCACTTATTGGACTTATTGGTATCCTACTAGTATAGGCTTCCCTTAGTTTTTCTGAAATTTGTTTTACTTTCATATATTTTATTTTGCTGAATTATAATAATCGTTAATAAAAAGTTTTGTGATCAGATAAATCTAATATTCGCTCTGCTTTTCCAGTTTTTATATATTTTAATACATTGTCAACCCCAAGTTTACTGCTTGCCAACAACATACCTGATACCATAGCAGAATTATGCGGTGAGCCTAAGACGTTTTTCATTTTTAAAAATGGGTAATCCATGCTAAATTCTTTCCCAAAAAAAGGTTCTGTCCACCAAGCATCTATACCCGCTCTAAAGGTTAGAGTAGTTCTTAATTTTTCATATAAGGCTTTTTCATTTATAATTTGCCCTCTTGCCAGATTTATTAATATGGCATTGTCTTTTACAAGGCTAAGCTCCCTGTGACCAATTAAATTTTCAGTTTGTGCAGTTAGAGGAATAGTTAACGCAATAAAATCAGATTCTTTCAATAAATGGTCGATATTTTCTAATCTCCCAATCCAATCCACTTTTTTATCAGTAGCACCTGAAGTATTAACTGCATACACTTTACAATTGAAACCCTCTTGAAATATCTTTGCGATTTTTTGACCTGTACTGCCAAATCCGATAATGCCAATTGTTTTATTGAAAATACTTTGCGATGGAGAATTAAACTGGTTAAAAACACCGTCCTGCATTTCATGGTGGTGGCTAAGCAATTCCTTTGCAAGAGCTAAAATCATACTTGTTCCGTGTTCGGCCATTGGGTTGGCATAAGCGCCCATATTGCCGGCAACTACACAAGTGGAAGGAAACTTACTGAAATCCAAATGGTCAAATCCTGCAGAAAGCAATTGGATAAATGAAATATTTTTGAATGCCTTAGCAGGAACACCAGGCATTTCTACAGTTGGATTTCTGGCAATAAGCAAACTGCATAAAAGCAATTTTTCTTCCTGTTCGTTTGCGGGCAATCCGTTTAAAAAATAATATTGTGCTTTATCCTTAAAACTCTCCTCATAAAAAACTCTTTCCTCATCGGTAATTTTATTGCTGATTGCTATAGTAATCATAGTAAGAGGAATTTTTCTTAAATCGGAAATTTTGACTCACCGCCATCAATAGTCCAAATGGAACCTTGTACAAACGAGGCTGCCGGCGATAGTAAAAAGGCAACTACTTTTCCGATTTCTTCTGGTCTTGCAAAACGACCTAGTGGAATGGCTGTGGCCATTTGTTTTTCGGTTTCATCAATGCTTTGTTGTTTTTGCTCTGCTACCATTTTTACATAATTGCTAATCACTTCGGTGTTAGTGTAGCCAGGTGCAATGCCGTTTACACGGATGCCCCGAGGCGATAGTTCTTCGGCCATTGTTTTTACCATGCCGGCAACTGCCATCCGTAAATTTGATGCAAGGGTATAATCAACCGAGGGCTGACGAATGTAACTAGAAGTGTTAACCACAATGCTGGAACCCCTTTCTAATAATGGTAAAGCATGGTAACACAAATGCCGTACACTCATAATAATGGTGGAGTAAGCATCGTTCCAATCTTTGGTAGTTAGTTTACTCATACTTCCTGCAGTGGGGGCACCCGAGTTAGTAAAAAGTAAATCCAATTTCCCGTATTGGTTTTTCACTTCTTCAAAAGCGGCTTTCACACTATCTTCATCTCTTACATCACAAACCAGGGGAATAACTCTGTTGCCTGTTTTGCTTTCAATATGTGTAGCGACTGCTTCAATTTTTTCTAAGTTTCGGGCACAAACAAATACGATTGCTCCCTCTTCAGAAAGGCATTTAGCAACAGCGGCTCCCATTCCCTGGCTGGCTCCTGCCACAAAGGCGATTTTATTTTTAAGTTCTAAATCCATTTCTAATTCAATTTGCTGTAATCAATCCTCCATCTACATGGATGTTTTGTCCGGTGATATATTTGTTCTCTTCTGATAATAAATAAACGATAAGACTGCCTACATCTTCAGGCATACCAAATTTACCTAAGGGAATATGTTGTAAGGTTCGTTTGTCAATGTCTTCTTTTAGCATGCCTTCTTGTTCGGCGTATTTTGCGTTAAAATCCAATATGCGCTGTGTAGCTATATAACCCGGAGCAACCATATTAATTAAAATCCCATCACCGCCTAACTCCATGGCCGCAGTTTTTAAGGCATTTACCAATGCTGCTCGCAAACTATTAGAAAGCACAATGCCGCGATATGGGCTTTTTACAGTAAAAGAAGTAATGGCGACAACTCTACCTTTCTTTTGTTTTTGCATTAAAGGCACTAATGCCTTAAATAATTTTAATGGACCGGTAAGCATTATGGAGATATAAGTTCCCCATTCTTCGTCAGTTACTTCCATAAAAGGCTTTACCGGTGGGCCGCCGTGGTTAAGTAACAATGCATCAATATACCCTTTTTTTTGCACTAAATAAACCAGAGTCTCAACGGTTTTGGCATCTCCCAAATTTCCGTTTACACCTTCAACAGTAGTACCAAACTTTCTTAATTTTTCTACAGCTTCTTCGGTGTGTCGGCTATTAATGATTAAGTCGTAACCATTTTTTGCCAGTATTTCCGCCGTAGCATAGCCAATTCCTTTTGAAGCACCAGTTAATAAGGCTAAGGGTTTGTTCATTTCTTTTGATGTGCTATTTTCTCTATTAAATCTTCCCTTAGCGGTGTAAACATATCTAATAAAATTGTATCAGATAATGCTTCTACCTCATGTTCAACATTAGAGGGAAAATTAACAATCCATCCTTCAGATAAAATGACTTCATCCCCCCCCATTCTTACTACTACTTTTCCACTTGCAACATAAGTCATCTGTTCATGTGGATGTGAATGTTTTGCTGCAATACTCCCTTTTGGTAAAACAGCTCTAAGGAACATTAATTTTTCGCCGGCGAATGGGTGAAGTTTAATTACCCCTTGTTCTAAAAAAGGCAGATTCTTTGTATTTGAATAATTCAGTTTCATACTTTTTAATTTATGGATGATAAAATATATACCTATGAAGAAACTCATAAATAACTTATCTTCATTTTATTATATTTTTGAATCATGTTGTTTAGTGTTGTTAGGTCTGAAAAAATGGCATTTTATAATATTCCATATTAAAGGTTCATAATAGGTAAAACATTCTATAGGAAAGTATGGCATCTTTCACGCTATGAAAAGCATTTTTTCACACGTAACTGATTTTCAGCTACTTGTGTAAAAAAAGTTGTTGACACTTTTTCCTTTGATAAAACGCATGTAATTACCTGAAAAACAAGGTTTTAAGTTGCCCTTTATGATTAAAAAAGTGTCAACATCCGTGAAAGATGCCGAAAGTATTTTACCTTGGCTAAAATTACTGCAATCAAGAAGAAGGCCCGATAGAGTCTGGTAAAAAATCGGCCTTAAGTTCCGGACCCCACCAAATAATTCCCTCTGCCAATTCCTTCTCTTTCCATACAACAGTTTCCCATGCAGGATCATAAATATGGTATCCTCCACTAAATAATTCTAATCTAATTCCGCTTCCCGGATCTTTAGCATATATAAATGATGCCTGTGTAATGCCATGTTTCCCTGGGGCAACATTCAATTCAATCCCATGTTCCCGATAAATATCTGCGGCACGAGCCACATCCTGAAAGCTATCTAAATAAAAGGCGATATGATGCAAGCGGTTTTGTCTGTTTTCTGCATCGTGCATAATAGCAACATCATGTACTAATGAGGTGACTGAAGCCCAGTGAGCTACTTTCATTCCATTGTCCAATTCGATACACTCCCTACTTTTAAACCCGAACATTTCCTCATGAAGTTTCATTGACTCATCAGGATTGCCAACATTAAAATTAACATGGTCAATACAACGGGGAGCTATTCCCTGGTTAAAAGATTTGAATACCTGATTTTTTAAACGTGATTTCATTCCATCAGGAGCCGGTGGCTTTTCCATTTCGTAGTAAATTTCATAGACTTGTCCGGTAGGCAATTTAAAACGAAAGGCATATCCTAAACCGGCTTCTTCCCCTGGCTTTACATCCCAGGTTTTAAACCCTGCATCATTCAATTTTTTCTTAAACATATCAACATGCTCTGGTTTTTCAGTTTTCCAGGCAATGTGATCTAATTGAGCTTCTTTCCCTTCAATAAGAATAAGTGTGTGGTGTTCAAAATCGGCCCAGCCCCTGTAATAGATTTTATTGTTTTCTCTTTTTTGAACATTTAATCCAACAACATCGTGAAAAAACCAGTGAGATTTTTCAAGATTGGGCGTTACAATCGCAACGTGTCCCAGTTTAGCAAGCTTTGGTTCCATTTTTTTAATTTTTGGGTTTAATTTTTGGTTTAATTTTTGGGTTTAAAATTTTAGTTATAGAAATCGTTAGAGGTTTTTCAAGAAAAATTGTAATAGCAGCATGTGAAATGCTTCCTTATACTCTATTTGGGTCCAGTGGCTGCAATGATTGAAAATATGCATTTGAGCTTTTGGCAAATGTTTTATTAAGTAATAGCTCGTCTCTACATTTACCAGTAAATCTTCTAATCCATGAATGAGCAAGAAAGGATGGTTCATATTTCTTAAAGTACCATCAGGGATAATTACATCATCCAAATGTTTCTGTCTTGGGGCTGGGAACATAGCCTCGAAAGAACGACGGACATCAGGATTCATGGCTGCTTCGAAACGCATTGTTGCTATTTGTTTCAACTCTGCTGTTATACCGCTTGCGTTATATGAAAACCATGAAATAATATTGGCCATCAATTCAGGCGAAGGATCATCATAATAGCCCCAGGTCCGGTCTAATTCAGCGGTAATTTTTGTTGGTGCACCAGCAGCTCCCATCAGTACTATCCTGTCAAACCTATCTGGAAATTCCATCATAAGTTGAAGAGCCAAAGCACCGCCGGCGGAATTACCAACCAAATGTGTTTTTTGGATTTCCAGAGAGTCTAGTAAACTTATTATTTGGTCAGTCCATATTCGCATCCATTTACGCATACCTAAAGGAGGATTTTGCGGGTGTTCGCTTTTACCAAACCCAATTAAATCAGGTGCGATGCAATGAAATTTATCTCCAAATTCCGGTAAAATATATTGCCAGTTAGACCATGCAGAAGCACCTGGCCCGGAGCCATGGAGGAATAAAATTGATTCTTCCTTGTCGGCACCAGTTTCATTTAAGTAGGTTTGAAAATTAGTTTGAATTATTCTGGGATTATTTTCCATTTTATAATTTTTAAATTAATTAGCCAATTGTAGGGGGAGAATTAACCATATTCACAATATTCCGCATAAAAATTATAAATAAATTAGACAGAACAGGATAGTTTCTGTAAAAAACCTAACTTGGTGCAATATATTTGTTTGCAATGCCAGCCAATAACATACCTTTTTACAATGAATATGGTCAGAAAGCTAAAAGTGAAATCAGGCAATATTTTACAATAAGGTCAATAAAAGTATTGACCGCACAAGCTAATTTTCAGCATGAGGCTCATTGCCATCCATTACTTTATCAATTGTGTTGGATTACAGAGGGCGAAGCCACAGTAAAAATTGATACAGAGACTTATAAGCTCAGCAAAAATAGTTTTCTCTTAATACAACCAAATGTTGTGCATGCCACGAAATTTTCTGAATTGTATGGAGGCTATATGATCCATTTTAGCGAAGACTTTTTTTCTATTTATTCTCAGATCAATCAATTTTTTTCGCATATCGTACATGCATCGCACAGAGAAGGGCCAATTGTTATCTCGTTGAGCGACGAAACAGCCAATGAGTTGGATATTATTTTCAGCAAGGTTAGCAAAATTTATGAAGAAGGCTCCTTTATAAAAAACGAACTAATCAGATCTTACCTAAATACTGTTTTGCTTAAGGTATATGAGTCCCACGGAATAAAAAATGAGAATGAACTTAAAAGCAACTCAATAACTCTTTATAATAATTTCATTCATCTATTGGAAAATTATATCCTAGAAAAAAAAACCGTAAAGGATTATGCAAAAATGTTGAATATTACTCCAAACTATCTGAATATGATAACCAAATCGGAAGCTGGTAAAACAGCAGGTGAAGTTATACGTGGTAGAACTATTCTTGAAGCTCAGAGAATGCTGATATTTACCACCAGCAGCATATCAGAAATAGCATATAAATTGAATTTTGACGATAACTCTTATTTCTGGAAGCTTTTTAAGAAAACTACGGGCCTATCCCCTAAAGAATATAGGCTCAAATTACAATAGCCAGGCGCTTTGATTTTTTTTGTTAGTTTTTCTTTAATTGCCCTGTTGCAAATTCATACGACCGTAAAATGATTTTCTTTATTACTAACACTTCTGTCCGGGTTCGTGGTGCGTAAACTATAATAAAATTTGGCGGAAGCCACCCATCGATACGATTAGCAACAAAAAAAGCCACAACAAAAAAGTTGCGGCTTTGTGTTTTCTGTGACTAGATTATAAATCTAATGCTAGCAATTCATTTAAGCTGTCATCAACTTGTTGAATGAACTCAGGCTCCAGACCAAACAATCCTAAATGTCCCCAATCGCACTTGATGGGTTTCCATTCGCTGTTAGGAATCATTTCTTGCTCTACTTTACAGTCGGTCAATCTGAAGAACATGTCTTCATCAATCGGCATGCAGTAGAGTTTGCATTTCACTCTTCCAAGTGCGGCTTTTAAATCGCCATCGGTGTTTCGGCTAACATCTCCGTGTTGCCATTTCCACGCACAGCGCAACAACGTGTTAGGATCCATTGGCTGAAAAACGGCTTGTGTAAATCCTTCGCTAAAGCTCATCGCATCTTCAAAACCAAGTGATTTCCACTTTTCTTTGCGCCACATTTCAGTGCTGTAACCCATTACGTTCCAAATGTCGCCATGTCTTGAAAGTGCAGCTTTCATACTTTCAATCGAGTCGTAGTTTCCGTCTTTATAAGCCGGATCCATCGTGATGGTATCTATTAGCGTTCGGGTGAAGACAAAATCGTGATCGGTATTTTTAGCGTATCCGGCAATAGGAGCAGCTCTTTTCATAAAGTCTGGAAAACGCACAGCCCATTCGTAGGTTTGTTGCGCTCCCATTGAGCCACCCATCACAAGTTCTAGTTTTTCAATTCCGAAATGTTCTGTTAGCAGTTTGTGTTGTGCTTTTACATCGTCTTCGATGCGCACGTATGGAAAATTGTTTTTACTGATAGAAGCATCAGCGTTCCAGGGGGAGGTAGATAAACCGTTACCAATTTGGTTAACGATGATGACAAAATACTTTTCCGGATTAATGGCTCTACCGGCACCTACGTATACATCTTCCATGACTTTGCTGGTGCCAGAAAACCAAGTTGTAATTAAAATAGCGTTTGATTTATCTGCATTGAGTGTACCTAATGTACGCACTGCAAGTTGGAGGTTGGGGATTTTACCGCCTTCGGCCAATTCAAAATCACCGATGGAAAATAATTCGTAATCACCATGATTTTCTTTGTTGTAATAGCTGTGACTTGACATAATTAAAGTGTTTTAGTTTTTATTGAAGAATGTTCTTAAGTCTTAAAATTAGGAAAAAGGTTTGGATAATTTTCAATTTAAAAGGCTTAAGATGTTTTACAATGAATTAATAATAACCGCACCAACTAAAGCCTGAACCGCTCTTTTTAAGTGATCATAGACCAAATCAAGTTCTTCTTTGAAAATTTCCAGTTTCCCATCCGCTTCTTCCTTTTTGTCGTTGAGGCGGTCAATGATGGCATTGATTTTTTCCCGTGCTTCGTTTATTCCCATTCCTAAAAATTTATGAATTGGGACGTTTTGTTCAATTATTTGTTTAAAAAATTTAAATAGTTCCCGCTTTAATCTTTTCTTTAACAAGCGGAATTACTTTTGTCGCATGAACGCTGATTGCTTCTTTAACAATATCGTGCGGCATAGTCGCCAATGGCATTTGAATTATAAACCTGTCAATGTTCAAATGTTTGATAAGTAGCATAATTTTGTCAGCTACTTCTTCGGGTCCACCTACAAATAATCCTTGTCCTGAGGAACGAGCGTAATCAAAATCGCTTCTGGTGTAAGGCGGAAAACCACGTTCTCCCAATAAGTGATTTCTGTAATACTGTATGTATGGAAAAAATGTGTCGGCAGTTTCTTTGCTGTTGTTAAGCACAAAACCGTGTGCGTGAACGCTGAATTTTAATTTATCCGAATCGTGTCCGCTTTCTTGTGCTACCGCGCGATACAATTTAGCGTAATTACTGAAATCAACAATATTGCCACCCAACATAGCCAAGACTACGGGAAGTCCAAGTTTTGCCGCTTTAATGACCGTACTCCGCGAACCACCCAAGGCCATAGATATGTTCAATGGTTTTTCGGTACGTGGATAAACGCCCAAGTTGTCAATCGGACTTCTTGTTTTTCCGCTCCAGGTAACAAATTCGTTATCTCTTGCTTTAATTAACAATTCAAGTCGTTCATCAAACAATAAATCGTATTGATTGAGGTCGAAACCAAACAAAGGAAATGATTCGGGAAATGCACCACGCCCAACCAGCAATTCTGCTCGTCCATTACTGATGGCATCAATTGTAGCAAAGTCTTGATACACACGAATAGGGTCGCTGGTCGATAAAACTGAAACGGCACTACCCAATGTAATGTGTTTGGTTTTTCCCGCAGCTGCAGCCAACACTATCGCTGGCGATGAAGCCGCAAATTCTCGTCTATGATGCTCGCCCACGCCATAAAAGTCAACTCCCAACTCGTCAGCCAAGAAAATGTCATCAACCACTTGCCGAATGCGTTCTGCTTGTGATATAGTTATGCCCGTATGTGGGTCGGGCATAACATCGGCAAAGGTGGAAATGCCAAATTCAATCTTCTTTTTCATGCGTTATTATAATGCCAGCGGTGCACTTATCAGTTGATCACAGCACCTTCTATTTTTTAAATTTCTTCAAAAGAAATTCTTGAACTGAAGTTGGTTTACGACCGAGTAGTTGAGTTAATTCAGTTGTAGGAACATTCATAGTATTGGCAGCAAAAGCAACTGCAAATGCAGCAAACATACGTGCATACATCTCAGGAACACCATATTGCATTAAGGTTTGCTGATAAACTTCTGGTTCGGGAGAAACATAGTTGATAGAAACTCCGGTAATTTCAGAAATGTACTTGGCAACTTCTCCAAACGACACTGGTTGTTCGATACCAATGTTGTAGGTTTTATTTTCGTGTCCGTTTGTAGTTAGCACATTAGCAAGTGCTTCTGCAATTTCGTTACGAAGTATAAAATTTATTTTTCCATCACCTGCCGGAACATAGATGGTTTTGGTTTCTAATACCTGTTCACCTACGAAATCCATTAGCATATCCAAATAAAACCCGTTTGCAAAAAGGGTATAAGCAATACCGGATTCTTTCAGGTATTTTTCGGTTTTCACATGATCCTCGGCTATAAACCAAAGCGGAGATTTTGGGTCGTCATGGGTTCTCATAAAGCCCGTATAGATGATATGCTTCACACCACTTTCTTTTGCAGCTTTGATCGCATTGATGTGCTGCACCGCTCGACTTTTCATCATTTCGCTCGAAGAAATTAAAAGCATGGTTTCTGCGCCTTGCATAGCCGCACATAACGAATCAAAATCATCATAGTTGCCTATTTTTACATCTACACCCTTAGATTTTAATTCTGCTGCCTTTGCTTCATCTCTTGCCAAAGCTGAAATTTGATTTGCTGCAACACCTTTTTCAAGCAGAAAGTTAATTGTTGACTTTCCTAGCTGTCCGGTTGCTCCTGTGATTAATATTTTGCTCATGATTTGTTTTTGTTTTTTAATGATTTATTTTTTGTATGTCCATTGGTTGCTTTTGCTATGGCAGCACTTAGTTCATCCGCTTCCTTCTCAACAATAGCCTTGAAAATATCCTCCTTGCTTTTGAAATAATGATAGA